>JBOHHE010000099.1:0-5264 GCA_050700355.1 Pseudonocardiaceae bacterium | reverse complement strand
CAGGGCGGTAAGCATCAGCGATGACGATCAACCGATGGGCCGCCCTGGTCGACACACTCATCGGCGACGGCAAGATTACTGAGATGTGGCAGCGACCGTTTCTGGCGGTGCAGCGGGAGCAGTTCATCCCCGACATGATCTGGGTGATTGATCCGGCCGGGAGGGGTTTCGTTCCGCTGCGCAAAGCCGACGAGCCGGATGCCTGGCGCTCGTACGTCAACGCCGACGAGTTCATCGTCACGCAGGTCGACGACGGTGCACCGGCGCGGCCGGAGGGCATCGATGGCTATCCGACCAGTTCGTCGTCCATGCCCTCGGTGATGGCCGCCATGCTCGCCTGGCTCGACCTGAGGCCGGGACAGCGGGTGTTGGAGATCGGCACCAGCACCGGCTACAACACCGCCCTGTTATGTGAATACCTTGGCGACGATACCTTGGTGACTACAGTGGAGATCGACCCGGATATTGCTGAGCATGCGGAGAAGGCGCTCACCACCGCTGGCTACCGGCCGACGGTGGTGTGTGCGGACGGGGAGCAGGGTTGGCCAGGCCGCGCTCCCTACGACCGCGTGTTGTCCACCGCAGGCGTCAACGTCACTGTGCCCTACCCCTGGATCGAGCAAACCCGGCCCGGCGGCGTCATCATTACGCCGTGGGCTACCCCCTATCTTGATAGCGCCCTCGTGCGGCTAGGGGTCGATACCGGTGTCGCGTCGGGCTCCTTCTGTGGGAACGCCGTGTTCATGAACCTGCGCGGCCACCGCCGCGATCGAGCCGTCCCCCGAGTCGACTACACCGCAGCGGAGAAGTCCTATACGCTGCTGCATCCCTGGTACGCCTCCGAGGACTCCACCGGGTTCGCATTTACGGTCTCGGTGCTCCTGCCCGACCTCCAGCAGGACATCGCCTACGACCCGGACGACAGATCTGACTACGAGCTGCTGGTGTGGGATTCCGGCGGGTCGTGGGCAGCGGTGAACATCGACAACGAGCATCGTCAGGCAGGCCGGTTCTTTGTACGCCAGCGAGGCTTCCGCCGCCTGTGGAACGAGGTCGAGCGGGCTTTCGCCTGGTGGATCCTGAACGGTAAGCCTACTTATCACCGTTTCGGCTTGAACGTGACCGCAGACCGGCAATGGGTGTGGCTGGACATCCCGGACCACGAGATCACCGGGGTGTTCCCGCGTGGGGCTACTCGGCCCCCTGGGGTGTGATGTGCAGTTGCTGAGCCGCCTTGATCAGGTGACCTTCCAGCCAGATCCGACGTTGTTCAACAGTCTTCTCGATCTCGACCGCATCCAGCAGATACTCCCCTGGCCTCGCGGTTTGAAGTAATTACGCCTTCTTGGTGAATTCGTCGTCTTTAAAATGGCTGCCCCCTCAGGCGAGCGGCGAGGTGTCTACGTGCCGGGGAGGGTGACGCTCTGCCGGTCGGGTCCGACCTCCCAGAGCCAGGCCTCAAGGGGTGGCGCGCCGTGTCGAGCGAACCATCGGATCGCCGCCAATGCCTCGTCGCCGAGGTGGCGTGGCCCGGACTGGCGCACGGCGAGTCGGCCCTCGTCGTCGGGACCGTGGATGCTGGCCCACGACCCGGATACGGGGTCCTTGAACAGGATCAGACGCCGTTCGCTGCGTTCACCCGGCTGGTAGGTGTTGTAGCGGCAGGACGGCATGGCCACCGCCATCGCCCAGCACCACGCCTGGTCATGGAGGGGATCCCAGATGTCTACTGAGGTGTGGAGGAGATCGGCGGACTCGTCGTCCCATACCAGGGCGCCCAGCGCGGCGCGGGCGGGCCGTTCGGTACGCAGATGCATGAACCCCACATTCAACTCTGCGTCGGCGTGACCACGTGCGGTTCCCTCATCAGCGACGACGAGTCGGACCAGGGGATCAGAGGTCAAGTCGGCGAACATGGGCACGACGATGATTCCGCCGGGCTGGGTGTGCTCGACCCAGCCGTAGGGCAGGCGCCCGAGCGGAACGGCAGCGGTGGCGATCACCCTGTCCCACGGGCGGTCGGTTGGTGTGGTCGTGGCGCCGTCGCCGACGATCACCCGCACGTTGTGCAGGTAGCCGTCCACCTCGAGCCGGGCGGTGGCCTCGGCCGCTACGTCGGGGTCTACCTCGACGGTACTGACCTGCCCGTCCGGACCGACGATCACCGACAGCAGAGCCGCGTTGTATCCGCTGCCGGTGCCGATCTCCACCACGTTGTCCCCCGGTTGTACGCCGAGAACACGCAGCATGCCGGCCACCACAGTCGGCGCCGAGGCCGACGAAGTCGGTCGATGGCCCTGCTCCGGCCACATCACGGTGCCGTCGTCGAATTGGGTCACAATCGGTAACGTGGCGTCGTAGACGGCCTCTTCCCAGGCTTTCGGGTCGATTTCGCGGTCGACCGCGATATCGCCTCGATCGTCGTCGTCGCCGACCCAGATCCGGTCAGGGATGAATTGCGCTCGGTCAACGGCCTGGAACGCGTACCGATACGCAGCCGGGAGAGCCCCCGCCGCAGACAGCCCAGCGACCAGCGACCCCATGCCATCACTGATCGACGTTGTCACTCGTCTTTGCCATCATTCCGGTCGCCCCAGTGCTGGTTCTCCCACTGTTTGGGGTCAATCTTGTCACCCGTCCGCTTGCCGGTATCGCCGTCACGGCCGACGTCGCGCTTGCCGTCATCCTTCGGGTCCGGGTCGTTCTTATCGCGCCTACTCACGTTTGCCGATCTCCTATCGAGTGCTTCATCCTATGAAGAAGCACAAGTGTGGAACTCTGATCACTCGCCTGCCGTAAGCCGGGGACTGGCGAGAAACAGGCCCTCAGGTGGTGCCTGGCTCCAGCGCGGGTGGTGCGGGGGCGGGGTGGGTGATGAATCCGGCTAGGTCCTCGCGCAGGGTGGTGAGGGTGGGGGAGGTGAGGTCAATGCGCTGGGTCAGCAGGGTGTGCAGGGAGCGGGCGCGGCCGATGACGGGAACGGTGCGGTACTCGGTGCCGATGGCATTCAGGATGGGTGCGAGGTGCTCGGCGACTGCCTCCAGATCACCTTTTCCCAGGTAGGCGTGTACGAGATTGAATCGGGTGCTTGCGACATACGTAATCAAAGGTTGTGCTTCGACGCTGAACAGGTCCAGTGCGGTGTGAGCCCAGTCGATAGCGGCGTCAAGATGCTCGGTCCCGCCGAGTGCATAGTGGGCTTCACCGGCCAGCTCGGCGGCGGTTCCGGTATCGAAACCGAGGGTGCCCGGTTCGTCGGGGGTTCGCTCGGTGGGGGCGGTTTCAGCTAGGGCCAGGGCGCTGAGGACCTCCTCGGGTCGGTGGCGGGCGGCGTTGATGCGGGCCTGTTGGCTGGCCAGCCGGAGCAGGGTGGTGCCGCTGGTGGCGTCGGGCAATCCGGCTTCGATGAGTTGGGCTGCTTCGTCGTAACCACCGGCCCAGTAAGCGATGTTGGACTGCACGAAGCGGATGAAAGCCCGGATGGGGGTGTAGCCGGACATGTCGGCGCAGTGCAGGGCGGTGCGGGTGTGGGCGGTGGCGGAGTGGGGGTAGCCGAGGTCGAAGGTGACCATGGCGAGCATGGCGGTGATCTGGCTGGCGATCTTGTAGAGGGTAGTGGTGTGCTGCGGGGCCTGGTGTCCGCCGATCAATCGGAACACGTCGTCGCGGGCGCCGAGTAGCCGGGCGTAGGTGGTGGCTGGAGGGTCGATCTGCTCGTCTCGGGCGAGTTCGGCGACGTCGGTGCTCATTTGTTCCAGGATGGTGTCGGTGACGTTGGTGGTGGCGCTCCAGCGACGGAAGTGGGTGGATTCGTCGGCTGCCATGATGACCTCCTCGCGCAGGGGCACGCCCCGCACGTCGCAGCGCAGGAGGCGTCGGGGTGCCCAGACCACCCCAGTGTCACCAATCCCGGAGTGCAGTGCACCCCCCGCGGTGCTCTGCGGGTCGCTGAGGACCGCCGGTGGTGAGTGCGCGGGGAGGGTGGTGGGGTAGCCGGTGGTGAGCAGGGTGCGCTCGGCGGGGCTGAGGTGATCGAGGTCGTCGGCGTCGGCGAGCTGGCCGGGGGTGCAGCCGTGGCCGTAGGTGGTGGCCAGCCGTGCCAGGTAGTGCACGCTGGGGGCTCGCCCGCCGTGGGGCCAGCTCTCGCAGGCACTGACCCGGCTGTCCGACAGCTTGGCCTCGGGATGGAGCCGGTTGTAGTGCTGGGCCAGTTTCCACTGTGACCAGCCCAGCGCAAGGCGCCAGGCCAGGCGGGGACGCATACCGAAGCGGCGGGCCAGCTCGACGGCGATCTGCGCCGTCGGGCAGCCGTAGCCGCGCATCCGCTCCCGCAGCTGCTCATGCTGGGCCTTCACCGAGTTCTCGGCCTTCTTGCGGGTCATCGCCTGTCCCCCGTGAGGTTATGGTCCTGCGCGGTCATGGTCAGGACCGGATGTGGTGCGCACCGTAACCCCTCTCAGTGACATAACGGAGCGTCAATGATGGAGGGTGAGCGGAATTTTTCTTCGTTTCTCTGCTGTTTACCGAGTTCAGCGGGACTCCAGCAGTGGGAGAAAAGTTCCACCTGCGGTCAGATCGCCTGGGTGCTGGCCACCACGCTCTAGGCCATCGAGCAGCCGTGGCCGCGCAGGTGATCTCGGAGCTGGTCGCGCTGGGCCTTGATGAAATTCTCCGGTTTGCAGATCAGCCAGACGTCACACCCAGGCGAAGGAAACCAGCCTCCTTAACTCGAACAGGTGACAAGAGGGCAACGTAGTAGTTACAGAGGAGTCATAGTCGCGTCGTTTGATGGTTCCGACTCACTCCACTGGTGAGGCGCACCTAGGGTTCCGCTCCCGCTGACGGGGAGGCCTGGTCCGAGAGGTGCAGGCGGGTGGTGCGTTGCTCGTTCCACGGCGGGACAAAAGCCCGGGAGGTCAGCCACGCCCGGCTGCCTCGCGGCCGGGCGCCGTGACTACGGAGGCCCCGACGTGCCCGACCTGCCCGACACTCCCCCTTTGCACGATCATTACGGCCCGGAGGCCCGCTACGCCGTCGCAGCGGAAGCGGGCCTGCCCACCACGAAGTGGGAGCGGGAGATCGCTCGCGGTCTGGAGCTGGGCCTGCCCGGCGCCGACTCGATCGTCGACCGGCGCATCCCCACCTTCTCCCGCGGTGAGCTGCCGCACTTCGCCGGGATCAACACCTTCCTCAAGGCGCCCTACGTCGAGGACGTCCGCCGTTGCGGCGAGTACGACGTGGCGGTGCTGGGCGCCCCCTTCGAC
>JBOHHE010000098.1:0-3890 GCA_050700355.1 Pseudonocardiaceae bacterium | reverse complement strand
GTGCAGAAGATCACCGCGTGGTCCGAGGTGGTCAAGCGGCTGTGGGCGAGGACGGCATCCCCTGGCCGACTTCCTGTCGGCGCCAGTCGAGTCATGGCTGTAGAACCGGATCCTTGGTGTCCGAACCGAGAACACCAAGTTGTTCACAATTCTCCGCTATGCCCCACCGTCGGTCATCGTGCTCTTACTGGGGCAGGTTGTCGTGCCGGAATTCGGGCTGTATGGAACGTTCCAGCGCGCGTAGTGTCGAGGCGACCGCATGGCGTGTCATGGACGGTTCGATGATCTCGTCCACGGACAGCCGCTCGGCGGCGAGTACCGGTGACATCGCCTCGCGCCGGTAGGTTTCGATCAGTTCCGCACGCCGCTGCGGAGCCTCCCGCAACACCGACCGGAAGATCACGTCCACCGCGCCCTCGGCACCCATCACCGCCATCTCCGCATCCGGCCAGCTGAACACCGCGTCAGCCCCGAGTGACTTGGAATTCATCACGATATAAGCGCCGCCGAATGCCTTGCGCAGCACCACGGTGATCCGCGGAACCGTCGCTTCGGCGAAGGCATAGAGCAGCTTCGCGCCCTTGCGGATCACGCCGTTCGCCTCCTGCCGGGTACCGGGGAGGAAACCGGGTGTATCCACGAGGGTGACCAACGGCAGGCCGAACGCATCGCACATGCGCACGAACCGCGCGCCCTTCTCGGCGGCGGCGATGTCCAGCACCCCGGCCAGCGCTCGCGGCTGGTTCGCCACCACGCCGACCGCGGCGCCCTCCACCCGGGCCAGGCCGATCACCAGGTTGCGCGCGAACTTTGCCGAGAGCTCGAGAAAGCTGCCCGCGTCCACCACGGCCCGGATAACCGAGCGCACGTCATAGGACTGGCGGTGGCTGCTCGGCAGCGCAGGCATCGGCTCGGGGTCGGCGGGCACTCCCATCGGCGGGTGGTCCCAGCAGGAGCTCGGGAGATAGGAAAGCAGTGTTCGGGCCAGGTCGAGGGCGTCGGCATCGTCGTCGGCCACCAGGTGGGCCACCCCGGATTCCTGGCTGTGTACCTTGGCGCCGCCGAGCTGGTCGGGGGACACGTCTTCGAATGTCACGGCCTGCACCACGCGCGGTCCGGTGAGGAACATGTGCGCGCCCTCCCGCCGCATGATCACGATATCGGTGAGGGCCGGGGAGTACACCGCGCCACCCGCACACGGTCCGAGAATCACGCTGATCTGCGGTATCCGGCCGGAAAGCCGGACGTTCGCCCGGAACACCGTCCCGTAGCCGTCGAGCGCCGCGATGCCCTCCTGAATGCGCGCACCTCCGGAGTCGAGCAGGCCGACCACGGGCGTGCGGGTCCGCTCGGCATAGCCCATCAGGCTGGCGATCTTCGCGGCATGCATTTCGCCCAGGGATCCGCCCAACGCGCTCGGGTCCTGGGCAAACACCCCGATCGGGCGTCCGTCCACGGTGGCGTATCCGGTGATCACACCATCGCCTGCGGGACGTTTGTGCGCCATCCCGAAGGAAGCGACGCGGTGCCGGACGCCGCTGCCGAACTCCTCGAAGGACTCCGGGTCGACCAGGGCGTCGATACGCTTACGCGTGGCTACCGCCCCGGACCGCGCCTTCGCGCCCGACGCTGAGTCGGTCTTGCTCGGATCTGTACTCAAGGTGATCTTCTCCTGACCTTACTACCTCATCGATGCCGAGCTGATGCCGCATATCTGAGCCGATCAGATATAGCGTTCTGAATTACCGATTGAGTACCGTGTCGAAATCAAAATCTACTTCCTCGTACGTGGGGTGGCAACGGACTACCTGAGGATTCAGAACGGCTGGGCCGAGCGGGGCGGCTGAGTGGACGCTCATCCGGGTGGCCCTGGCTGACCTGCGTAAACGGTGTGGCCGGGCGGGATAGCCGATCGGGCACCCCAGGTGGATTGCTCGAGTGAACCACCCGTATGCGATGACCTGGGGTAGGCCCCGGTGGGGTGCCGGTTGTGCGGCCTCTAAAAGTTCCTTGTTCGGCCTTTCGGGCTCGCCTAGATTTGGCTCCAGCTCATGAATCAAGGTCTGAGGAAACGAAAGATCACAGGAGAGAGTAGTGACGACGCACCCGTTCCTGCGCCGGATGGCGACATTCGGCAATGCCGACGCCACGGTGTTCAACGCGCAGACCTACAGCTACGGGTATCTGCTCGGACTGGTCGAGGACTGGCGGAACTACCTCGACAGCCGGGCGATACGGTCCGGCGAGATCGTGACGCTCGAGGGGGCCTGCTCGCCGCAGGTCTGCGCCGGGCTGCTGGCACTGATCGAGCGGGGAGCGATCATCGTTCCGCTCACTACGCTGCCCGACGCCAAGCGCGCCGAGTTCCTCGACGTAGCCCAGGTCGAGGTCGTCATCCGGGTCGACGACCAGGGACGGCGCCACGGTGAGCGCACCGGCCGGCGCGCTGCGCA
Source organism: Pseudonocardiaceae bacterium (assembly GCA_050700355.1). Taxonomy (GTDB): domain Bacteria; phylum Actinomycetota; class Actinomycetes; order Mycobacteriales; family Pseudonocardiaceae. The sequence continues at coordinate 1,437 of JBOHHE010000098.1, read as the reverse complement.
CGAGTTGTACAACTCGCTGCGCAGGGACAACACCCCGGGCCTGGTGCTGTTCAGTTCGGGCACGACCGGGCGGAGCAAGGCCTCGGTGCTCGACTTCGACAAGGTGATCAATCGCTACGGCGACCCCACCCGACCGAAGCGAATCCTCTCGTTCCTGAGCCTGGACCACATTGGTGGTGTCAACACCCTGCTGCACACCCTGAGCCAGGGCGGCACGGTCGTCACCGTCGCGCAACGCACCCCGGACGTGGTCTTCGCGGCGATCGCCGCGCACGGGGTCCAGGTTCTGCCCACCACCCCCACATTCCTGAACATGGTGCTGATCTCGGGCGCACACGAGCGGCACTCGACCCGGTCGCTGGAATTGATCACCTACGGTACCGAGCCGATGCCGTTGCAGACGCTGCAGCGGCTGAAGGCGACGCTCCCGTCGGTTCGGTTCAAGCAGACCTACGGGCTCTCCGAGCTCGGCATCCTGCCCACTCGGTCGAAGAGCGACGACACGCTCTGGGTCAAGCTGGGCAACAATGCGGGGTTCGAACACAAGATTGTCGACGGAGTGCTCTGGGTACGTTCCCAGATGGCGATGCTCGGATACCTCAACGCCCCGGCTCCATTCGATGACGAGGGTTTCTTCAACACCCAGGACATGGTGGAGACCGATGGCGAGTACGTCCGCATCCTGGGCCGCCGCTCGGAAATCATCAACGTCGGTGGTGAAAAGGTCTATCCGAGTGAAGTCGAGAACGTCCTGTTGGAGATTCCCAATATCGCCGAAGCCGCCGTCACCGGTCGCCCGAGCCATGTCGTCGGCATGGTGGTGAAGGCGACGGTGCAACTCATCGAGAGCGAGGACGAACGCGCCGTGAGTCGCCGGGTACGGGAGTACTGCCGCCAGCGGCTGGAGCCTTTCAAGGTCCCGGCCGTCATCGAGGTCTCCACCACACCGCAGCACTCCGACCGCTTCAAGAAGATCAGGACGGGGGTGTGAGAAATGGGCGCGCCTGACAGCGGCAAGGTCGCCGTGGTCACCGGTGGCAGTCGTGGTCTCGGACAGGTCCTGGTGCAACGCCTGCTGCAGGACGGCTGGCGGGTCGCCACCTGCAGTCGCTCGGCCACTACGTTCGTCAAGGACACCCTTGCCGAGCGGGGGGACGACTTCTTCTGGGCGGCTGCCGATCTCGCAGAACCGCAGACGCTGCGGGATTTCGTCACCGGCGTGACCCGTCGCTTCGACCGCATCGACCTGCTGGTCAACAACGCGGCGGTACTACACCAGCAACTATTCCTCACCATGCCACCCAGGCAGATCGCCGAACTGGTAACGACCAACCTCGTCGCCCCGATCACGTTGGCCCAGGCCTGCGGGCGGGCGATGAGCCGGCACGGCGCGGGGGGTCACATCATCAACGTGTCGTCCATCAATGCCATCCGGGG
>JBOHHE010000097.1:0-2135 GCA_050700355.1 Pseudonocardiaceae bacterium | reverse complement strand
CCGAGCGCCACTTTCCGGCCGCGCAGCCACAGCAGCGGTACGTGGGGGATCTCAGGGTTGTCGGTGCTCACCAGTCTCCGTCCTGTCGCCGGTCTGGCCGGGATCGGGAATCTGGAACAGCGGCGTGCAGCGGGCGATGCTGGCGGGTTCAGCGACCGCGCACTGACTGTGGATATATCGTCAAACGGCAATGATGACTGTCGGGGAAGGCTTATGTACAAGCTGCTGTTCTTGATTTTCTTCCGGCGTGTCCCTGCGGTGACGGCTCATCGTCTGGGCTTGGCGCTTCTCCGGGGGGTGACCGCGGTTCCGGGGTGGGGGTGGGTGCTGGGCCGCTGGTTTGCTCCTGGTGACCCGGTGTTGGGTGTTCATGCGCTCGGGTTCGATTTGCCCGGGCCGTTGGGTCTGGCGGCGGGGTTCGATAAGGATGCCCGTGGAGCTGACGCTCTGGGTGCCGTGGGGTTCGCCTATGTAGAGATCGGCACCGTGACGGCTCAACCGCAGTCTGGCAACCTGCGGCCACGGCTGTTTCGTCTCCCCGAGGATCGGGCGCTGCTCAACCGGATGGGATTCAACAACGCCGGCTCGGTGGCGGCTGCGGCTCGCCTTCGCGCTCGTGGTCATGGTGTGGTGGTCGGGGTCAACATCGCCAAGACCAAGGTCGTCCCGGAGAACGAGGCGGTCGCCGACTACGTGGCCAGCGCGAAGCTGCTGGCCGAGGTCGCGGACTACCTGGTGGTCAACGTCAGCTCACCCAACACACCGGGGTTGCGCGATCTCCAGGCCGTGGAGCACCTTCGACCGCTCCTGACGGGTGTTCGCGAAGCGCTGGATGGGGCAGCCGGCGCGCGGCGGGTACCGCTGCTGGTCAAGATCGCCCCGGACCTGGCTGAGGAGGATGTCGACGCGGTGGCCGAGCTCGCGCTGGAGCTCGGACGGGACGGGATCATCGCCACCAACACCACGATCTCCCGTAACGAGCTGTCCACCGACGCGGCGCGCGTCGAGGAGCTGGGCGCGGGTGGTGTGTCCGGCGCCGCGCTGCGGGACCGTTCTCTGGCGGTGCTGCGCCGGCTGCGCGGCCGGGTCGGGAACCGGCTGGTCCTGGTCGCGGTCGGGGGGATCCAGACCCCCGACGACGCCTGGGCTCGCATCCAGGCCGGCGCGACGCTCGTGCAGGGGTATACCGGCTTCGTCTACGGCGGCCCGTTATGGCCGCGCCGTATTCACCGAGGGCTCGCCCGCCACGTACGACGCGCGGGCCACACCTCAATCAGCGACGCCATCGGCTCCGTCAGCCCTGATAGCACCAGGCAGGCCGCGGTTGTCGATGGCTTGGAGCCACTGGGCGCCAACGGCAACGACTTGGACGAGTTCATGGCGTAGCCGGGTTGGGTCGTTCTCAGCGAGCGCCTCGGCGACTTCTTCGAGCAGGATGTGTCGCCAGCTCAGCCGTCCGGCAGCGGCGGCTTGTTCGCATTCCCGGCGCGCTTGGTCGGCAAGCTGTGTCCATTGCGGGCCGGTGCCGTCGGGGAGATGGTGCTGGACGCCATGGACGGCGTGCTGGGCTTCCCGCTCGGCGGTGATGTCGGCCAGGACTCGGTCCAGCCCGGTGTGCGCCTTGGCGATGGACGATGCAGACGAGATAGTGCTCACCGGGACACCTCGGGTTCCCGCCATGGGCGTATGTCGGGCCAAGCGTGGCGGTATCCGTTTCGGCGCAGGTATCGCGCGGTGAGTTGGTGGTGGAACTCGGCGTAAACCCGCAGCTGCTCGGGCGAGCAGGCCGTGTCGACATTGAGTTGGGCGGTGTGCGTGTTGTAGGTCCGCAGGGCCTGCTCGATCTCGTGCGGGTCGAGGCGTCCGTGGGTCATGGCGGTGCTGACTACGAGTTGGCGGTCTGCGCCCGGAGCTGAGCAACGAATCGCGTGGCCTGCCGACGGCTGGTCAAGGTGATCAGCCGGAGGTTGCCGCCGTGCTCGTCCAGAAGGTGACGAACCAGGGGGCGCATGGTTTTGCGGTAGCCCCAGATGTAGCGGACGAAGTTCCCGGTGATCCGGTCGTATACACCGTCCTTGGCGTGCTGTCCGCCCTGGTAGCGCCATCTGCGCTGGAGAATGCCGGTCAGGCAGGTG
>JBOHHE010000096.1:0-39825 GCA_050700355.1 Pseudonocardiaceae bacterium | reverse complement strand
CAACAGCAACAACTGAGGCCCACCGCGCACAAGGCGGTGGGCCCGGGGCGCCGGGTCATTCGCCGACCGGCGCACACCAGCCTATCCTCAGCCCCTTCTACTCACCCGAGCTGAATTCCGACGAGTGGGGCAACAAGAACATCAAGCACGACAGGCTCGCGCGGGCCGTGCCATTCACCAGGGACGACCTGAAAAGAGTCGCTGTCAAACTCTTGAGCGACTCAAGAAATGCCCTGGATCGTCCGGGTATTCTTCGGCGATCCAAAGCTCTGGTACATCAGCAGGTCGCACTCGTGAAGAAATATGGCTCTGAACCACCCCACTAGGCGGTCCGAGGCGAAGCCTCATTGCCGCTCAGTCTTCGACTCCGTCGGCTGCTTGATCAAGTGCGTTCAGGTGGGCGCGAACGTCGTCGGCGTCGGGGACACCGAGGTCGGCGTATAGGGCAAGAGCTTCGCGCCAGTGCTGGCGGGTTTGCTCAGGGTCGCCGGTGGTGTGGTGGGTGTGGGCAAGCCCGTTGTGAGTGCGGGCCTGCTCGTAACGATCTCCGATCTGGGTGGCCACCGTGAGGGCGGCGGTGTGCTGGGTGCGGGCTTCACGAAGTTCTCCGGTGGCTCGATGGGTCTCGCCGAGACCGTTGAGTGCCCCCGCCTCACCACTGCGGTCGCCGATCTTGCGGAGCAGGGCCAGAGCCTGTCGAAGATGCTCGGCTGCGTCCTCATAGCAGCCCTGCCGCCGGTAAACGCCGCCAAGGGTGTCCAGCGCACGAGCTTCGCCGGCGCGGTGTCCGATCTCGCGGGACAAGTCCAGGGCCTGCTGCAGGTGGTCGACGGCCTGCCCGTAGCCACCCTGCTCGGGGTCGACAAGACCGAGGTTGGTCAGCGCATCGGTTTCGCTGGCCCGATCGCCGATCTCGCGGGACAAGTCCAGGGCCTGTCGGAGGTGCTCGGCTGCTTTCTCATAGCGGCCCTGCCACCAGTAGACGGCGCCGAGGTTGGTCAGCGTGCCAGCTTCGCCGGCTCGGTAGCCGATTTCGCGAAACCATGCCAAAGCATCCTGATGGTGCTTGACGGCCTGCTCGTAGCGGCCCTGCCGCCCGTATACAAGGCCGAGGTTACCCACCGCCCGGGCTTCGCCAGTCCGGTCACCGATCTTGCGGAACAACCCCAATGCCTGCTGGAAGTGCTCGACTGCCTGCTCGTAGCGATCCTGCCGCCAGCAAGTGATCCCAAGATTAGTCAACATGTGGGCTTCGGCAACAGGATCGTGGGTGTGGTGGGCGGCGTGACGGGCGTGGGTGTGGATGGCCACGGCGTCGAGATAGTGCCCACCGATCTCAAGGTATCGGAACAGAGTGCTGGCGAGACGGGTGGTATGCCCGGGCCAACCGTGAGCTGCGGTGTGGACACAGGCAGCGAGAAGAGTCGCCCGCTCAGCGTCCAGCCACGCCCGTGCCGCAGCAGGGTCGGTCACCGGCGGGATGGGCGTGGCCGACGGAAGGATAGGGGGCCGGCGATGTTGCTCGGCTGGAACGAGAGTAGTCATCGCGGCCGCAGCAGTGGCCAGGTAGTGATCGAACAGCCGCGTCAGCGCCACCCGCCGCTCGTCCTCGGAGTCCTCGGCGACGGCGAGCTCGGTGACGTAGGATCGCAGCAGGTCGTGCATGCCATAGCGACCTACGCCGGTGTATCCGATCAGGTGTGCACGGACGAGCACGCCAAGCAAGTGTTGTGCTCGTTCAAGACCGGTGTCGAGGAGGGCGGCCGCGGCATAGAGATCCAGGTCGGATCCGGGATGTAAACCAATCAGCCGGAATGTCTCCGCAATGTCGGCTGGGAGGTGTTGATAAGACCAGGAGAAGGTAGCGCGGACTGCGGTGCGCGGGTCGCCCCCTGCGTCCAACAGGTCCAGTCGTCGCTGCTGGTCAGCCAGTTCATCGACCAGCTCAGCGAGACTGATGGCAGGGCGGGCGGCAGCGAGTTCGGCGGCCACCCGCAGTGCCAGGGGTAGCCGGGCGCACTGCCTGGCAAGCGCCGTCGTCGCCTCAGGCTCGGCCTCGACTCGTTCGCCGATCAGCGCCCATAGCAGTGTCACCGCATCGTCCGGTGGTAGCAGGCCAAGATTCAGGCGCCGGGCACCGTGCCGGGCCACCAGCCCGACCAAGGAGTCTCGGCTGGTCACTAACACCACTGCGGACGAGCTCCCGGGTAGCAGGGGGCGAACCTGCTCGACGCTGCTGGCGTTGTCCAGCACCACGAGTACCCGCCGCCCGTCCAATAGGCTGCGGTAGGCGGCGGCGCGTTCGTCCACATCCTGCGAGATGTCCTGCCCGGCTACACCCAGCGCACGAAGAAATCCGGCCAAGGTATCGGCCGCCGACAGTGGCTGGTCGGGGTCGTAGCCACGCAGGTTGACATACAACTGTCCGTGGGGAAATTCGTTCCGGACCCGATGTGCCCACCGCAGCGCCAGCGCGGTCTTGCCCACCCCGGCGGTACCGGATACCGCGGAGATCACCACCGCCGTCGGCTCGCCACCTGCCGCGCCCAGGTCGGGGGTGATCAGGAGGCGATCGAGTTCAGCCAGCTCCTCCGCTCGGCCCGTGAAGTCGTCCACATCCGCTAGGAGCTGGGCCGGCACCGCCGATACCACTCCCACCGGCCTAGAGGGGCCGTCCTGCCGGTCCTGACGTTTGAGCTCGTGGTAAACCTCCAGGAGCACACTGTGATGGTGGCGCCAGATCCCGACTGCGCGCTCGTCATTGCCGGTGCAGGCTCGGACCAGGGGCTCGACCAGCCGGTCCCAATCCGGCGGCCGCCGGATCTGACCGTCCAAGATCTCATACAGCTGGGATCTGCTGTAGCTCACCCGGCGAGCCAGCGCCGTGCGGTTAAGCCCTGAACCCTTCTGTAACCGTCGCAATCCAGCGCAGAACTCCACAACGAGGCGCTTGCGTCCCTCCCCTGTCACGGACATTACTCCCCACCGATGTCCGGCTGTCGTCCTCCATCATTATGTAGCAACGCCATGACTGCCCGTAGTGATGTCTGCCGATGTCTAACCTTCTGGGTACCTGCGACACAGTCTGAAACTCTGAGTTAGGCAGACAGAATCGGCATGTCGTAAGAGGTGAAGGCACGGTCGGTCGGGACGATCGGGAGCCCCTCGCCTCCCTCCTTTCGCGATGAGCAGGCGATCAATGCCACCTTGGTCAATTCTGGTCGGACCGGCTGTAGCGGATCACTCCCAGGGTGAGAAGATGCGGGTACTTCGGATGCGCTACGACTTCGATGTTGGAGGCGTAGCACGCACTGACGAGGACGTGACGCGCCTGCACGAAGTCCTCGACAGTGACCCCCACTGGACACCAGACCAGAATCTGCTCGCCGTAGGACTTGGGAGCGCACCACAGCGCCACGGGCAGCCGCCCCAGACGGTTATGGATCCATGCCTGCGCACAGCCAGCGCGGAGCCGGTGCGAGGTCATGACGCACCAAACCCGCGCGGTGAGTCGACGACGAGCGCCTGGCCAGCCGACGAGCACGGTTGTCACCACGGTGACGACGAGCACCGCCCCATTCGCACCGATGGCCCCGATCAACGCGACGACACCCAGGGGCAGCCCGGCGAGCAGGACTATCTCGTAGCGCCACCGCCAGGCCAGACCGAGCGGGTTGGAGCGGGCAGGCAGGTCGATCCCCCGGTGGAGCATGCTCAGCAAACGATCGGCCCCGGTATCCCGCCTCACACCGCACCGCCGCGAAAACTGTCCTTCAGACTCCGTCGAACTGGGTCACAGCCTCCGCACGACTCGGCCACGTTCCCGCTACCACCCCTGCACGACTCACACCTTGAGATTAAGTCCCACCGCGGATCCCGGTAGACCCGGCCGAAGCCCTTCGGTGGGCGGGAGAACTCCCATCCACGATCGCGAGCCGCGGCGTCCTCCGCAGCGAAGAGCCAGCTTTCCCACCTGATCATCACTTGACGAAGGTGGTTGCGGATGCCCATGGTATGGACCTCCTTTCAATCATGCAGCGAGATTCATCGCTATTGAAACCGACCCAGACCAGGCGCTGTCCGCAAACCGGACTAGTCCGGACAAGCAGCACGTCGATGCTGGCCGAAACTGTCCGTAAGGTTCTGACATCGGACGACACCGGACGCCGGTGGTGGCTCGTCTGCTGCGTCGCGTTAACTCGGGGCACCGGGTGGAACGAAGGGTAGGTCCGCCGGGGCACCGCGATCGATCAGCTCGACGAGCGCGGCGGTGTCCAGGTACTGCGAGACCAGGTCGCCGAGCAGATCGAGCTGCGCCTCCCGTAATGCAGCGAAACTGGTGTCGGGCGCGGGCGCAAAGCCAGGACGGCTGGTGAGGCAGGCGACCCGACGTAGCAGGACGCGGCGGAAGGCGTCATTCTCGAACAGCCCGTGCCAGTGGGTGCCCAGCACATGCCCACCGTCGGATCCCTCGTCAACGTCGGCAATCAGGGGGCGCTCACCGTGGTGCACGACGCGACCGTGGTGGATCTCATAGCCGGTGACGGGTTCGCCCAGCGCGGTACCGGTTGGGCGCCCGAGGTGTTTGACGGCGTCGAAAACCACCTCCAGGTCAAGTAACCCCAACCCGGCCACCTCCCCGGCATGCGACTCGACACCGTCGAGGATCCGCCGCCCGAGCATCTGGTAGCCACCGCAGATGCCGAACACCGGCCGTCCTGCGGCGGCGTGCGCGGTCACCGCAGTGGCCAGCCCGGTCCGGTGCAGCCAGGATAAATCGGCCACGGTGGACTTCGAGCCCGGCAGCACCACCAGGTCGGCATCGGCCAACCGGGAAGGCTCGGTGACGTAGCGGACCGCAACGCCGGGTTCGCAGGCCAGCGCGTCCAGGTCGGTGCCATTGGAGATCCGCGGCAGCCGCACCGCGGCCACCCGCAGCCACTGGGTGCCGTGCGGCGCAACGGCCCGCCCGACCACGCCGTCGGCGGGATGGGCCAGGGAATCTTCGGCGTCCAGCCACAAGTCGTCACTGAACGGCAGCACGCCCAAGGTGCGACGGCCAGTCAGTGCCCGTAACTGTGTCAGACCAGGAGCGAGCAGGGCCGGATCACCACGGAATTTATTGATCACGAATCCGGCCACCAGCGCCTGATCGGCGGGCGCGAGCAGCGCCAGCGTGCCGAACAGATGCGCGAACACTCCCCCGCGGTCGATGTCCCCGACGACCAGCACCGGCAGACAAGCCGCCCTGGCCAGGCCCATGTTGGCGATATCGGTGGCCCGCAGATTGATCTCAGTGGGTGATCCGGCGCCCTCGCAGATCACGACGTCGTACTCGGCACGCAACTCGGCGAGCGTGTCCAGCACAACGCCCAGCAACTGAGCCTTGCGGTCCCGGTAGGATGCGGCAGACACAGCGCCGTCGGCGTGCCCGAGCACCACCACCTGGGCGCAGCGGTCGCTGCCCGGTTTGAGCAGCACCGGGTTGAGTCGCACCCCCGGCTCGATGCCGCACGCCTGGGCCTGCAGCGCCTGGGCACGGCCGATCTCCCCGCCATCGGGAGTCACCACTGAGTTGTTCGACATGTTCTGCGCCTTGAACGGCGCTACTGAAACGCCACATCGGGCCAGCCAACGGCAGAGCCCGGCCACCAGCACGCTCTTGCCCGCGTCTGAGGTGGTGCCCGCAATCAGCAAAGCGCCACGCACCGGCTAGGCCAGACCGGGCAGACCGTCGAGGCTGACCACATTGCGCTCGGCACGATAACGCGCCAACCCGTCGGGTCCCTTGTTGGCCGACCACGAATCGATCAGCTTGCGATCGGTGCGTAGGTCCAGCAGCGGAACGCCGTAGCCACACGCGTCACTGATCCGGTGTACCTTCACCTTTATCACGGCCCGGGCCGCAGGCTCTCGTGCTCCGATGGCGATGGCAGCGGCGAACGGTTCGACCGCGGCATCGAAACCCGGCTCGCCACGGCATACCACGCTACCTGCGCCATGTAACCGGACGATCTTCGGCGGACCATCGAAGGCGCAGAACATCACACAGATCCGGCCGTTCTCCCGCAAATGCGCCACCGTCTCGATCCCACTGCCGGTGAGATCGACGTAGCCGAAGGTATGCCCGTCGAGCACCCGGAAGGTCCCGCGGACCCCCCGCGGTGAGACGTTTACCCGCCCATCAGCCGCCAGTGGCGCGGTGGCCACGAAGAACACCGGCTGTGCCTCGATCCACGCGGTCAGCCGGGAATCGATGCACTCGTAGAGCTTGCCCACCCATCGCCTCCTCCAAAAATCACGGCAGGGTGAGAATCTCCGCACCGTCCGCGGTGACGACCAGGGTGTGCTCGAACTGTGCGGTGCGCTGCTTGTCCTTCGTGGTCACCGTCCACCCGTCGGACCAGATGTCGTAGTCAATCATGCCCAGAGTGATCATCGGTTCGATGGTGAAGGTCATCCCCGGCTCCAGGACGGTGGACACCTCGGGAGCGTCGTAATGCAGTACGACCAGACCGCTGTGAAAGGAACGCCCGATACCGTGACCGGTGAAATCGCGGACTACCCCATAGCTGAAGCGCTTCGCATACGACTCGATGACCCGGCCGACGACGTTGAGCTGGCGTCCCGGGCGCACCGCGCGGATTCCGCGCATCATCGCCTCGTGGGTGCGCTCGACAAGCTGCCGGTCCTCCTCGGAGACATCCCCGGCGAAGAAGGTAGCGTTGGTGTCGCCGTGTACGCCGCCGATATAGGCGGTGACATCGATGTTGACGATGTCACCGTCCTCGATCACCGTCGAGTCCGGGATACCGTGACAGATCACCTCGTTCAGCGAGGTGCAGCACGATTTGGGAAAGCCCTTGTAACCCAGCGTGGAGGGGTAAGCGTGGTGATCGAGCAGGAACGCGTGCACCACCGCGTCGACCTCATCGGTCGTGCGGCCAGGGGCGACAGCCCGGCCGCCCTCGGCAAGCGCCTGGGCGGCGATCCGCCCCGCTACCCGCATCGCCTCGATCACCTCTGGGGACTGGGTGTGTGGGTCGGTACTGGGAGTGGGACCGCGTTTGCCGACGTACTCCGGGCGCGGGATCGTCGCGGGTACGGGACGCATCGGCGTCTGCCTACCGGGGCGCAGCGAGGTTCTCACGGGCATGACTCCACTCTATGCGCCGCGTGTCACTCCTCGTCCAGCGCTGACTAGCCCAGCAGCGAGAGAAAGCGACCAGAGGCGTCAACGGCCGGGGCCGACGAGCCGGCCTCGACGACGAGCGTCGCGAAGGCCAGGTCACCGCGGAACCCGACGAACCAGCCGTGCGAGCCGGTGGAGCTGAACTCCGCGGTGCCGGTCTTGCCGTGCACGTCGCCCTGATCCACCAGCGCCTCTCCGGTGCCTTCCGTGATCACCTCGCGCATCATTTCCCGTAGGCCCTCCGCCACCTCGCCGGGCACCGGCTGAGCCGGCGCACTGGCCGTCTCCGTCGGCATCCCCCTGATCAACACCGGGATAGGAACCTGCCCGCCCGCAGCGACCGTCGAGGCCACCAACGCCATGCCGAACGGGGTGGTCAGCACCCGTCCCTGGCCGAATCCGTTCTCGGCGCGCTGCACCAGCGACTCCGATGGCGGCACCTGGCCGGTGAGGGTGGTGATGCCACTGATCTGGTAGTCCCTCCCGATGCCCATCTGGTACGCCGTATCGGTGAGCTGCCCGGGTTGGAAGCCGGCTGCCAGCGCCGCGAAGGTGGTGTTGCAGGAACGGGCGAAGGCGGTACGCAGCGGCACGGTACCCAGGTCGAACCGGTCGATATTGGGTATCAGCCTGCCCTCAATGGTGGCGGTCCCTGGGCAGGCCACCGGCGACTGGGGGGTCAGCGTCCCGGCCTGCAGCGCGGCAGCCGCCGTGACGATCTTGAAGGTGGATCCCGGCGGATAACGGCCGACCAGCGCGAGCGCCCCCTGCGCGTCGGCCGCGGAGTTCTGCGCAACCGCCAGGATCTCGCCGGAGGAGGGTTGAATCGCCACGATCATGGCTGGCTGCCGCACCGCTTCGAGCGCATCTTCCGCAGCGGCCTGCACACGGAGGTCGACCGTGGTGGTCACCGTCGGCACCAACCGTGGCTGCTCGCTGGCCAGTTCGGCGACCTCGGCCCCCACCGCGTCGACCGTGACGATGCGCCAACCGGCGGCACCGGCGCGCTGTGTCTCCACCACGTCGCGGATACCGGGCAGCACCTGAGCGGCGAAGTCCCGATCAGGCCCGAGTAGCCGCTGCTGAGTGGGAAACGTCACGCCGGGCAGGTCATAGATCCGGTCCCGCACCGACTGGTAGTCCGGCTCGCGCAGTACCGCCACCACGCTCGGTTGCTCCGGTGGGGCCGCTTCGGCTCCCTCGATGATCGACTGTGGGGTGATACCGGAGTCGAACTGCCCGAGGGCATCGGCCAGCGCGGCGGCCACCCCGGATAAATCCGGCGCCTGTTCCTTATCCAGCGCGACGGTGACAACTGTCTGTGGAGTCAGCAGTGGTGTTCCCGTACGGTCCACCACCGGCGCTGGATCGGGCTCCACCACGCGCAGCTCCACCCGTTGCTGCGCGCCCAGCTGCGGGTGTAGCGCTGCCGGGCTCCACCGCACCGACCAGCCTTCCTCGGTCTCCGCGGGGACGAGCTCCAGGCGCCCCTGATAACGCCACTGCCGGTTCTCTCCCAGGTCCCACACTGCGGAATAGGATGCCGACGCGGTGTTTCCGCCGTTCTCATCGGAACGGATCTCCTCCAAGGTGAGGGCGACGCTGTGCGGCTTCAGCTCGTCGCGGACCTGCCGGATCAGCCCGGTCGCGACGGCCGGATTATCGGTCAGCCGCCCAGCTGCCTCGGCATCCCCACCTGCCACCGCGTCGAGGAATCCGACGGTGACGTCCCGCGGGTCGGAACCGAAGACCCCGCAGCCGACTGGCAACAGCGCTGCCAGCAACAGTGTCACGAACAACGGAGCCACGAACAACGGAGCCAAGAACAACGGGACGTTCACCGGGAGCAGTCGTACGCGCACGGCCGCGAGTATGGCTTAGAACAACCTTAAAACAACACAGTGGCGAAGGAGCCGACCTGAATGAAGCCGACCCGGTCGTACGCGGCGCGGGCAGGCAGATTGAAGGCATTGACGTAGAGACTCGCGATTCGGCCCATGCGCTGCAGCCGTTCCACCACCGCGGCTGTTCCTCCGATGGCGAGGCCCTGCCCGCGGCGGGCCGGATGCACCCACACCCCCTGTATCTGGCCCACTGTGGATGACATCGCCCCGATCTCTGCCTTGAACACCACCTCCGCGCCCTCGAACCGGGCGAACGCCCGGCCTGCCGCGATCAGCTCAGCGACCCGTGCCCGATAGCCGGCCCCACCGTCAGGCAGCCGGGGGTCCACCCCCACCTCTTCGGTGAACATCGCCACCGCGGCAGGCAGATAACGATCCAGTTCGTCGGGCCGCACCGGCCGCACCAACGTGTCGACCGGCACCAAGGGCTTCGTGGCGAGCTCCATCAGTGGCTGGTTCGGGCGCTCCTCACGAGCCGGTCCCCACGATCCGCGCAGTTCCGCCCACAGCTCGAGCACCTGATCTGCTGGTCCCACCATTGATGAGCAGGACCGCGCGCGGCTTGCCGCCCGATCGGCGAAGGCGCGGATCGCGGTACGTCCCCCACGTAGCGGGACCAGGTTGGGTCCGGAGAAACACAGCCCGTCGAGCTGATTGCCGAACCCCCACAGCTCCCCGCCGAGTCGCCACGGCTCCAACCCGGTCGCCTCGACCCGGGCCGCGACCATGCACGACATCACCGGGTCGACAGCGAGAACCTCCCGCACGCCGCGCGCATCGCGGTCGTCGAGAAGCCGGACCCCCGCGAGCTTCAGCACATGCCCTAGCGTGCCAGAACTGTGTACGCGAGTGGGTGAGCCATGCCAGCGACCTGCACCAGCACCGATGCTCTCCAGTGTCAGGCAATGATCACACTCGGTGTACCTTCTGCTTCACCCATCGTCTCGGCCAACCGCAACGCTTCCTCGATCAATGTTTCAACGATCTGAGCCTCGGACACAGTCTTGATCACCTGGCCGCGCACGAAGATCTGCCCCTTGCCGTTGCCCGACGCGACACCGAGGTCGGCCTCCCGCGCCTCACCAGGCCCGTTGACCACGCAGCCCATGACGGCCACCCGCAGCGGGACCTCCATACCCGTCAAACCCGCCGTTACCTCGTCGGCCAACTTGTAGACGTCCACCTGAGCCCGCCCACAGGACGGGCAGGATACGATCTCCAGCCGACGTTGCCGCAGGTTCAGCGACTCCAAGATCTGCAGGCCGACCTTAATCTCCTCGACCGGAGGAGCGGACAGCGAGACCCGGATGGTGTCACCGATCCCCTGGCTCAGCAACGCCCCGAATGCGGTAGCCGACTTGATGGTGCCTTGGAACGCCGGGCCGGCCTCGGTGACTCCGAGGTGCAGCGGATAGTCACACTGCTGGGCGAGCAGCTCATAGGCCCGCACCATGATCACGGGATCGTGGTGTTTGACCGAGATCTTGATGTCGTCGAAGTCGTGCTCGGCGAACAGGCTCGCCTCCCACAGCGCCGACTCGACGAGCGCCTCCGGAGTCGCCTTGCCGTACTTGGTCAGGATCTTGGGATCAAGGGATCCGGCATTGACGCCGATCCTGATCGGTATGCCCGCATCTTTCGCCGCGCGGGCGATCTCACCCACCCGGTCGTCGAATTTCTTGATGTTGCCTGGGTTGACCCGCACCGCGGCGCAACCTGCATCGATGGCCGCGAAGACGTACTTGGGCTGGAAATGAATGTCCGCGATCACCGGGATCTTCGATTTCCGCGCGATGGTTCCCAGCGCTTCGGCATCGTCGGCGCTGGGAACGGCCACCCGAACGATGTCGCAGCCCGCCGCGGTCAGCTCCGCGATCTGCTGCAGCGTGGCGTCGATGTCAGCGGTGAGCGTGGTGGTCATCGACTGCACGGATACCTGATGGTCACTGCCCACTCCCACGGGGCCGACCCGTAACTGGCGGGTCTTCCTACGCCTGGCAAGCGTGGGCGGCGGCAACGCGGGGATGCCGAGCACGACACCGCTGCCTTGGGACACGGGTCATCATCTCCTGATCTCCTGGGTCATCATGGGCGCTCGAACCGCATGGGATTGACGATGTCGGCGATGAGAGTCAGCGCACTCACCCCGATGAACACGAGCATCACGACATAGGTGAGCGGCATCAGCCGGTTGTAGTCCACCGGTGGGCCTGCCGGACGACCGCGAGCCTGCCGGACGAGGTTGCGGGCGCGCTCGTAGAGGTTGACCGCGATGTGTCCACCATCCAGTGGGAGCAGTGGGAGCAGGTTGAACACCCCGATGAAGAAATTCAGCGCGGCCAACAGGAACAGAAAGAACGCCCAGGCGCCGAGGTCCACGGCATCACCGCCCAGCACGCTGGCCCCCACCACGCTGATCGGGGTATCCGTGCGGTCCTCTCCACCGATCCGGTCGAACAACAGGGGGATCTTTTCGGGGAATTGCTTGAGCCCTTCCCAGGTATTGGCGAACATCGTGCCAGTGAACAGGACGGTCTCGCCCAACGCCTCCACCGGACCGTACCGCAGCCACGCGTCTATCTCCTGGGAGCGCACTCCGATAGCACCCACCGTGTTGTTGCTCGACGACGAGACTGGAACCTGTGCGACATCGACTGTCACGGTGCGTTGCGTGCCGTTCCGTTCCAACAGATACTCGGTCGGGCCGGAGCGATTCTGGGTGGCGGCGACCAGGTCGTTCCAGTTCTGCACCGGAGTACCGGCAACTGCCAGCACGTGATCGCCCGGCCGCAGGCCCGCATCCCTGGCCGGGGCGGGCAAGCCCGGCTGGCAGCCTCCGTTGGCACTCATGCTGATGCACGGATCGACCTCGGCCAGCACCGCTGGTCGCGGGGTCAGATTCGGCAAACCCGTGGACAGCGCCATCACGTAGATCAGCATGATTCCCAGGGCGAAGTGGGTCAGTGAGCCCGCCGAGAGCACCACCACCCGCTTCCAGGTGGGAAAACGGAAGAACGCGCGCCTGCGGTCATCGGGATCGAACAGTTCCTCCTGGGCGGTCATCCCGGCGATGTCGCAGAAGCCACCGGCAGGGATCACCTTGAGTCCGTACTCGGTCTCCCCCCGGCGAAAGGAGAACACAGTGGGGCCGAAGCCGATGAAGTAGCGGCGCACCTTCATCCCGAATGCCTTGGCGCTGCACATGTGGCCAGCTTCGTGCAACGCTACCGAGATTCCGATCCCCACCGCGAAAAGCACCACACCCAGCACGAACGTCACACTTCGCTCCTCTCGACCCGGCCGGGCCTGCCGCCAAGTAGCTCTCTGGCCCTGCTCCGGGCCCAACTCTCAGCGGCCAGTACGTCCTCTACCGTAGTCGGGTCCTGCTGCCAACCGTGCGCCTCGCCCACCACCGCCTCCACCGTGTCGACAATGCCCTGGAAGGCGACGCCACCTTCCAGGAACGCGGCCACGGCCTCCTCGTTCGCCGCATTGAACACTGCGGGCACGCAGCCACCCACTTCGCCTGCTGCTCTGGCCAGCTCAATAGCCGGGAACGTCGCGGTGTCCACCGGCTCGAACGTCCAGCTCGTGGGGCAGCCGAAGTCGCAGGGCTGCGCCGCTTCGGCTACCCGGTCCGGCCAGCCCAGCGCCAGCGCGATCGGCAGCCGCATGTCCGGAGGACTGGCTTGAGCCATTGTGGAACCGTCGGTGAAGGTGACCATTGAGTGGATCGTGGACTGCGGGTGCACCACCACGTCGATGCGGTCGTAAGGGACGCCGAAAAGTAAGTGTGTCTCGATCAGCTCCAACCCCTTGTTCACCAGAGTGGCCGAGTTCACGGTGACCACCGGACCCATTCGCCAGGTCGGATGCGCCAGAGCCTGCTCAGCGGTGACCCCCTCCAGCTCCTCGCGTCGCCGCCCACGGAACGGTCCCCCGGACGCGGTGAGCACCAGCCGGGCCACCTCCGCCCGACTGCCCGCACGCAAGCACTGGGCCAGCGCGGAATGCTCTGAATCCACCGGAACGATCTGGCCGGGGGCGGCGGCGCTGGTGACCAGAGCGCCGCCGGCTACCAGGGACTCCTTGTTGGCCAGGGCCAATCGCGCCCCACTGCGCAGGGCGGCCAGGGTCGGAGCCAGGCCCCGGGAACCGGTCACGCCGTTGAGCACCACGTCGGCGGGCTCCGTGCTGACCAGCTCGACCACCGCGTCGGGGCCGGCCAGAATCCGCGGCATCCGGTACTCGCCGCGGTCGTACCCCCGTCGCTGTGCCTCGGCGAACAATGCCAACTGCAGGTCCTG
Source organism: Pseudonocardiaceae bacterium (assembly GCA_050700355.1). Classification (GTDB taxonomy): domain Bacteria; phylum Actinomycetota; class Actinomycetes; order Mycobacteriales; family Pseudonocardiaceae. The sequence goes on along the minus strand of JBOHHE010000096.1, from coordinate 26,422 downwards.
AGCCGACCGTCCACGAGCGACGGCGACGGCACAGGCTCCGGTCTGCAGCACCTGCGCGGCCAAAGCCTGCGGATCGGCCCCGCCGGCGGCAAGCCCGACCACCTCGAAGCGCTTCGGGTTGCGGCGTACGACGTCGAGGGCTTGCAGACCGATGGAGCCGGTACTGCCGAGCAGCAGTACGGAACGCGGACGATCGGACAGGTCCATCTCGGTCATTCTCCCGGACCGCACCGCCCCACCGGGTGCGTGGCCCACCAAGCGGGATCACACTGCTTGTGCAGGACCGGTGCGACGGGCTCCTTGAGATGCGTACTTGGGGTTGGCGGAGCGGGGCCGGCCCTCCGTCACGGAAAGGGAGTAGGCATGGGCATCATCGGATGGATCGTGCTCGGCCTGATCGCTGGGGCCATTGCGAAGGTGATCATGCCGGGCAGGGACCCCGGCGGCATCATCATCACTATGTTGCTGGGTGTAGCCGGAGCGCTGCTAGGAGGTTTCATCGGCAGCCGCATCTTCGGGGTCGGGCTCAGAGAGTTCTGGAGTATCCAGACCTGGCTCATCGCGATCATCGGGTCGATCGTCGTTCTGGCGATATATCGGGTGGTCGCCGGGCGCAGGGAAGTTCGTAGCTGACCCACCCAGGAGGGTGGGCGGGATCTGCGGACGAAGGTCCCGTCTACTCGCCCACCCGGGCTGTGCGACGATGACAGGCGTGGCCGCGACAAGTCAGCACCCCTCCGACGAGCATTCGACCGATGTGGCGCCCCGTGATAGCGCGCAGGAACCGTCGGCGGAGTGGGGCTGGCACGGCACGTTCCCGAAAGCCACCGCCATCGCGGGATGGTTCACCGCTATCGCGATGTTCGCGATGCTCATCGGTAATCACACGAGCTACGTCGAGGACGTCTGGCTGATCGCCCTCGGTACCCTGCTGGTGATCATGCTGATCGGTGGCCACATTAACCAGCGACGCTCCAAACATCATTGACCCCACCCCCCACTCGGTATGTCCAGCCCTGGTGTCCGATGCTCAGGTGTTCGTAAGGACGTCAGCGATGTTGAAGCGGATAGGTCGCTCGAGCTGATCGTAGGTGCACGAGCGAGGGTCACGATCGGGCCGCCAGCGGACGAACTGGGTGGTGTGCCGGAAGCGGACCCCTTCCATGTAGTCATAGCGAACCTCGACGACGCACTCCGGTCGCAGCGGGACGAAGCTCAGGTCCCTGCCAACGTTCCAGCGGCTGGCCTCTGATTTGCGTGGGGTGCGCTCCCCCTCTTCCTGTTTGGCCCATGCCCACGGGTGGTCGTCGAAGGTGGCGACCAATGGCTGCAGCTCGGTGAGCAGCTGGCGGCGGCGCGCCATCGGGAACGCGCCGACCACACCGACGGACACGAGGACGCCCCGGTCGTCGTAGAGTCCGAGCAGCAATGACCCGAGGGCGTCCGGACCGGATTTGTGTACTCGGTAGCCGGCGACCACGCAGTCGGCTGTCCGCTCATGCTTGATCTTGCTCATGACCCGCTTGTCCGGCAGGTAGTGTAAGTCCAGCCGCTTGGCGATCAGGCCATCGAGCCCGGCACCCTCGAACTGGCCGAACCACTGTCGGGCGAGGTCCTGGTCTTGGGTAGCCGGGGTGAGATGGATCGGGGCCGTGGCATCGGCGAGGGCCTGTTCAAGGGCGACCCGTCGCTCGGTGAGCGGTTGACCGGTGAGGTCGATGTCGTCGAGCGCGAGCAGGTCGAAGGCGACAAAGCTGGCAGGCGTCTGCTCGGAAAGGAGCTTGATCCGGCTGGCGGCTGGGTGGATGCGTTGCTGCAGGGCCTCGAAGTCCAGGGTATTGCGTTCCTGGGCGGCGATGATGATCTCACCGTCGATCACCGCGCGGGGCGGAAAGTTCGCCAGGACGGCCTCGACGACCTCGGGGAAGTACCGGGTCATCGGCCGCTCGTTGCGGCTACCGATCTCGACCTCGTTCCCGTCGCGGAAAACGATGGACCTGAAGCCATCCCATTTCGGCTCATAGTGCTGACCAGCAGGAATACTCGTGACAGGCTTGGCCAGCATTGGCGCGACAGGTGGCATGACAGGGAGATGCACGGGATCAGTATCTCCTCCGCCATCTAACCCACCGTCACCGGTGTTGGATGAAAGGGCACTGGCGACGCCACCCCTGCCCGCCAGGCCACTCCTGTCAGCTTCGGTGATTCACTGATTATTGCGCTTCGCTCTCCCGGCCAGCTGGCCGCAGGCGGCGGCGATCTCGCGGCCCCGGGTGTCCCGGACAGTGCAGGCCACCCCGGTTGCGCGTACCCGCTCGACAAACGCTTCCTGCACGTCACGCGGGCTGGCGTCCCAGACGCCACCGGGGGTGGGATTCAGCGGGATGAGATTGACGTGCACCAGCGCGCCGAGGCTTTCATGGAGCAACTGCCCGAGCAGATCAGCCCGCCACAGGTGGTCGTTGATGTCGCGGATCAGCGCGTACTCGATCGATATCCGCCGCCCGGTGATCTCCGCGTAGTGTCGCGCCGCATCGAGCACCGCGCCTACCTTCCACCGGTTGTTGACCGGCACGAGGGTGTCCCGCAAGCTGTCGTCGGGGGCATGCAGCGACACTGCCAACGTGACCTGCAGACCCTCCTGCGCCAGCCGGTGGATCGCGGGCACCAGGCCGACGGTGGACACGGTCACCGATCGCTGGGACAACCCCAGTCCGTTCGGCGCGGGGTCGGTGATCCGGCGGACGGCGGCGAGTACCCGCCGGTAGTTCGCCAGCGGCTCCCCCATGCCCATGAACACCACGTTGGACAGCCGGCCTGGGCCACCGGAGATCTCCCCGTCCCGCATTGCGGCGGCAGCGGCGCGCACCTGGTCGACGATCTCGGCGGTGGATAGGTTGCGGGTCAGTCCGCCCTGCCCGGTGGCGCAGAACGGACAGGCCATCCCGCAGCCGGCCTGGCTGGAGATACACACTGTGGCGCGGTCGCGGTAGCGCATTAGCACGCTCTCGGTCAGCGAACCGTCCGCCGCGCGCCAGAGCGTCTTGCGGGTGGTGCCATCGTCACAGGCGATGTGACGCACCGGTGTGGCCAGCTGTGGAAGCAGCGCCGCCAGGAGCTGTGACCGGCGTGGCGCGGGCAGATCGGTCATCGCGGCCGGGTCGACGGTCAGCCGGGCGAAGTAGTGGTGAGCCAGTTGGTCGGCGCGGAACGCCGGCTCACCCAGCTCGATCACCGCCGCGCGGCGCTGATCACGGTCGAGGTCAGCGAGGTGGCGTGGAGGCATGCCCCGGCGGGGGGCATCGAACACCAAGGGAAGCGCAGTCATGTCAAGAGCCAGTCTTCCATGCCCCTGAGCACTCCCCGATCAGCGGACGATGGGTTCGGCGCGGACGTGCAGACGGTAGCGAACGGGGATCGTCAGTCCCGGGGTCTGTGCGATCGCCCGCGCCGCTACCTCCGGAGTGAACTCGATGCGCAGGGCGTCCTCCAGGTCACTGCGGTCGGTGAACCGCCACACCGTGTCCACCCGGTGGCAGTCGAAACCCTGTCGGCTGAAGAACTCCTCGACCACCGCGGGGCGATAGCGGGGAGCCGCTGCGCACAGCCATTGACCATAAGGAGGGTGGGTTCCGTCCAGGTCAATCACCACAAGCGTTCCGCCTGGACGTAGCACTCGCCTCGCCTCGGCCAGCCCGGGTTCACATCCGGGGCCGAAGAAGTAGGCAATGCGGGCATGCACCAGGTCGGCGCTGGAATCGGGCAGCGGCAGCCGTCCCGCAGTGCCGGCAAGCACCCGCACCCTGTCGCCGCCCCGGCTGGGCAGGTCCAGCCCGCGTAGCCGCCGCCGCGCTCGGGCGATCAGCGGGGGATGCGGCTCCACGCCGATGACGCTGCGGGCCCGCTGTGCGAAGTAGCTCAGATGAAATCCGTCCCCGCAACCCACGTCGACTACGTCGAAGCCAGTCCAGTCCACCCGCTGCGCCAGTGCCTGCCACAGCGCCCCCTCCGCGTCGATAGCCTTGTTCTCCCGCTCGTAGACGTCGGGCCAGTTCCAGATGTTCGGGCTCGGCAGCACCCCACGATCGGGCATTCGGCATGATTGCACGCCATGCGAACACTGAACGTCACCAGCCTCTCGGTGGCTGGCGCAGTATTCGCTGAAGTCGTAGCCTCACCCCGCTGGCCGCGGCGCGGCGGCCAGCCCAAAGCTGTTCAACGCCCGGTGGCTGCTCATGGGTCGTCAGCTGCCGGGTGGGAGAAGCAGGGTCAGCAACAGCCAGGAGCCGACCGCCGACGGTAACAGGGAGTCCATCCGATCCATCAGTCCACCGTGGCCGGGGAGCAGGGTGCCCATGTCCTTCACACCGAGGTCACGTTTGATCAGTGACTCGACCAGATCCCCGCCGGTGGACGTGATCACGATCGCAATTCCGAAGAGCACGCCCTGCCACAGCTGCCCATCAAGCAGGTAGGTCACAGCCAGGCCGCTGACCAGTACGCCGGCCATTAAAGACCCGACAAAGCCCTCCCAAGACTTTTTGGGACTGATCGAGGGCGCCATCGGATGGCGACCGCCGAGTACACCCGCCGCGTAGCCTCCTATATCCGAGGCCACCACACCGAGTAGAAAACACGTCACCCGCGCCGCCCCGTCCTCAGGCACCACCAGTAGGGTGCCGAATGCGGCGAATCCGGGTACATACGCCACAGTGAACAGCGATGCGCTGACGTCGCGAACATAACCGTCCGCGCCCTCCGCGAAGCGCCACACCAGGCACGCCAACACCGTGATCATGAACGCCACGAGTAACCCGTCACGGCCGAACGGCCATGACATCCACACCATCGCTTGCCCACCAAGCAGCACCGGAGGTAGCGAAACCCGGATAGCAGCTCCCCGGTTCAGCGCCCCCGCAAGCTCCCAGGTGGACATCGCCACCGCAGCGGCCGCGATGCCGATGAAAACCTGCCGAACGGTGAACAGGGCAATCAGAGCGCTGGCGCCCAAGAGCAGCGCGACGATGATCGCCGCACGGAGATCACGACCGGCTCGCGACGTCGAGGCCACGGTGGCGGATGAGTGCTCGGCGAGTCTGAGGGGCAGCCTCAGATCTCGAGCAGCTCGGATTCCTTGTGCTTGACGAGCTCATCGACCTGTCCCACGTAACGGTGGGTGATGCCGTCGAGCTCTTTCTCGGCCCGGCCCACATCGTCCTCTCCGGCATCGCCATCACGCGCGATCCGGCCGAGCTCGTCCTTGGCCTTGCGGCGAATGTTACGGATGGACACCTTGGCATCCTCGCCCTTGGAATGCGCCACTTTGACCAGGTCTTTTCGGCGTTCCTCGGACAGCTGAGGGATGACAACACGGATGATCATGCCGTCGTTGGTGGGGTTGACACCCAGATCAGAATTGCGGATCGCTTTCTCCATCGACTGGAGCTGACTCGGGTCGTATGGCTTGATCACCGCCATCCTGGCCTCTGGAACCGAGACGCTGGCGATCTGGGTCAGGGGGGTGGCGGCGCCGTAGTAGTCGACCACGATCTTGGCGAACATCGTTGGACTGGCTCGACCGGTCCGTAGCGTGGCGAGGTCCTCCTTCGCCACCGACACTGCCTTCTCCATCTTCTCCTCGGCGTCGAGGAGGCTGTCGTCGATCACTGCTGCTCCTTGTCCGCGCGGCCTCCCGCGCACTGTTCAGGCCGGGGAGCTGACCAGGGTACCGATCGGTTCACCACGCACTGCACGGGCAATGTTGCCTTCGGTGAGCAGATTGAACACGATGATCGGCAGTCTGTTGTCCATGCACAGGCTGAAGGCGGTTGCATCCGCCACCTTGAGCCCCCGCTCAAGGACCTCACGATGGGTAATGTGGCGAAACATCGTTGCCGTGAGATCGGTTCTGGGATCTGCGGTGTACACCCCGTTAACCGCCTTGCCCATTAGCACGACCTCACAACTGATCTCCAGCGCCCGTTGTGCGCTGGTGGTGTCGGTTGAGAAGTACGGCATCCCCACCCCGGCTCCGAAGATCACCACGCGGCCCTTCTCCAGGTGTCGGATCGCGCGCCGGGGAATGTAGGGCTCCGCTACCTGCCCCATGGTGATGGCCGTCTGTACCCGGGTGTCGAGCTTGTGCTCCCGCTCCAGAAAGTCCTGCAGAGCCAAGCAGTTCATCACTGTGCCGAGCATGCCCATGTAGTCGGCGCGGGAGCGTTCCATGCCACCTTGCTGCAATTGCTCACCGCGAAAGAAGTTGCCTCCACCGATCACCACGGCCATCTGCACTCCAGTCGCCACCACCTCGGCGATCTGTCGTGCGACAGCACGTACCACGTCCGGATCCACTCCGACGGCGCCACCCCCGAACATCTCACCGCCGAGTTTGAGGAGCACTCTGTGGTACCCCGGCCCCACCAGCCGATCAGCATCGGTCGCTCGACCCTGCTCAGGACGAGCCATTCCGGCAGGATTCGTGCCAGTAGATATCTTGCGATCTTGGCTTGAGTCCGACATCGGAGTCACGATCCTCCCGGTACTCCCAGCCCGCGCCCTCGAGTCGATCTCAGGCCTGGCCGACCTCGAAGCGAGCGAACCGCAGCACGGTCACCCCGGCCTCCTTCAGAACCGCCTGGACGGCCCTCTTGGAGTCCTGCACAGAAGACTGCTCCAGCAGCACGGTGTCTTTGAAGAAGCCATTAAGGCGACCTTCGATGATCTTCGACAGAGCCTGCTCCGGCTTGCCCTCCTCGCGGGCGGTCTCCTCAGCGATGCGCCGCTCATGGGCGACCACCTCGTGAGGCACCTCGTCCCGGGAGACGTAACGGGGCCGCATGGCGGCCACCTGCATCGCTACCGCGCGGGCCATGTCGGGCGAGCTCCCCTGGTACTCGACCAGCACGCCCACCGCCGGCGGCAGGTCGGAGGAACGACGGTGCAGGTAGGTGGCCACCGTACCGTCAAACGACACCACCCGCCGTAGCTGCAGCTTCTCACCGATCTTCGCGGAGAGGGCGTGCACAGCATCGGCCACCGTGGCGCCGTCCAACTCGGCCTGGGCGAGCGTTTCCACATCGGTGGGCCGGATTCGGTTCGCTTCAGCGACGATCTTGCCTGCGAGCTCCTGGAAGTCCGCGCCCTTGGCCACGAAGTCGGTCTCACAGTTAAGTTCGATCATCACGCCGTGCTCTGCGGCGACCAGTCCGTTGGTCGTGGTCCGCTCGGTCCGTTTGCCGACGTCCTTGGCACCCTTGATGCGCAGGATTTCGACCGCCTGGTCGAAGTCACCTCCGGATTCCTCCAGAGCCTTTTTACAGTCCATCATCCCAGCACCGGTCATGTCCCGGATTCGCTTGACCTCGGCGGCGGAATAGTTCGCCATCGTGCCTTTTCCGTTCTCATTGTTGTTACTTTGGGGATCTGCACAGCTGCCTGGAACGGTGCGGGAAGATCAGGCCGACTCACCCGCACCCGTCCTTCGGCTGTCGACGATATCAAACAGGCCCGCGCCCGTTCAGGTCTGCGGCATGCCATTGTTAGCGGCGGCCACCGGTTCGGTCTGCTGCAGCCCGCTGTCCTGGTCGGACTGGCCGGAAGCCAGCAACTCCTGCTCCCATTCAGCCAATGGTTCGCTGGCGCCGCCCTCAGGCTTGTCTGTGCCGTCGGCTCCGCCCGAACGTCCAGACCTCGACATCAAGCCGGCGGCTGCGGCGTCGGCAACGACCCGAGTGAGCAACGCCGCTGAGCGAATCGCGTCATCGTTGCCCGGAATCGGATAGTCGACCTCGTCGGGGTCGCAGTTGGTGTCCAGGATTGCGACGACCGGGATGCCAAGCTTTCGAGCCTCACCGACGGCGATCTGCTCCTTCTTGGTGTCGACCACCCACACTGCGCTGGGTACACGCTGCATATCCCGGATACCGCCCAGGGTTCGCTCCAGCTTGTCCTTCTCCCTGGTGCGCATCAGGATCTCCTTTTTGGTCAGGCCGACAAAACCGCCGGTCTGTTCCATGGATTCGAGTTCCTTCAGGCGCTGGAGGCGCTTGTGTACGGTGGAGAAGTTGGTGAGCATGCCACCCAGCCAGCGATGGTTCACATAAGGCATACCCACGCGCTTCGCGTGATGGGAGATCGCTTCCTGAGCCTGCTTCTTCGTGCCGATGAACAGAATCGAACCGCCGTGGGCCACAGTTTGTTTGATGAACTCGTAAGCCCGGTCGATGTAGGTCAGCGTCTGCTGCAGATCGATGATATAGATGCCGTTACGCTCGGTGAAGATATAACGTTTCATCTTCGGGTTCCAGCGGCGGGTCTGGTGCCCGAAATGCACGCCGGAATCGAGCAGATTCCGCATGGTGACGACGGCCATGGCCGGTGCACACCTCGATGTGTCGGGCGCGTCGGCCTCTGCAGCCGGCGCGCTGGTGCGGTTGTCGCGGAGGGCCGGGTCGGCCCACCGCCCTGGCGCCAGCTGGGCGACCGGACCCCGTGCGGCCTGGAGACCACACGAGGACCGCCGAGCGCCGTAGCCCCGAAAGGGACGAGCGCTGACGCGCGAAGTCGACCCGTACGTACCGGGCCGCGTTTTAAAGTATACGGCCTGCACCGAACAGCACTCAGCCCAGGTAGGCACGTCATCCCCGGTTGTCTACATCTACCCCCGCCACCCACTTTACCCCCGAGGTTCACTCGGATGTCCCCGATGGGGAAGCCATCCCCTGGTTGTCCACATCTACCCCCACCATCCACAGTCTCGATCGTCTTCACCACGTAAGTTCCCGTGGGTTCGGGCACGCTTCCCAACGTGTCTCGACTCTTGATGTGCGCCATGCTCGGGGCGCTGCTGTCCGGTGGATCGGCCACAGTCCTGCTGTCCGATGGAACGAACGCGGCAGCGAGTGTCGCGAGCTCACTCGTCGCAGGTCCGGGGGGATCGGATCATCCTGGCGATGACGTCTCCGAGCCTGCCAGGAAATTCGACTGGCCATTACCCGGTTCCCCGGCGGTCGTTCGGGCGTTCCAGGCGCCGGCGCACCCCTACGGACCAGGGCATCGAGGGGTGGATCTAGCCGGGGTGAGCGGAACTCCAGTGCTCGCCGCGGGCGCGGGCACCGTGGTATTCGCTGGCCAGGTGGCTGGCCGTGGGGTGGTGTCAGTCGATCACCCCGGTGGGATCCGCACGACCTACGAGCCGATCTCGCCCACCGTCGCGGCTGGAGACGTGGTGACCAGAGGCCAGCAGATCGGCACGGTGGCACCTGGGCACCTCGAGTGCGCGGCGGTGGCCTGCCTGCATTGGGGCGTCCGGCGGGGGGCGGACTACCTCGACCCCCTCCGTCTGCTTGGGCTGGGCCGGGTACGCCTGCTGCCCTGGGAGGATAGCTCCGCCGGCGGCTGAGGGCACGCCGGCTCAGCCCGCGGTGGCTTCGAGCATCTTGCTCCGCAACCGCAGAACTGCCCGAGTATGCAGCTGGCACACCCGTGACTCGGTGACACCGAGCACCCGGCCGATCTCCGCAAGGGTGAGGTTCTCGAAGTAGTAGAGGGTGACCACGACACGGTCCCGATCGGTGAGTTGAGAGACCGCTTGGGCGAGCAAACGCCTACTCTCGGCCGAGTCGAGGACCGCGCCTGGCTCGGCGACCTTGTCATCGGGCAATGTCTCGGCGAGCGAGGTGCCGCCACGCCCGACCGCGACCAGCTCGTCCAGCGCGACCACACTGGTCAGCTGCAGCTGCGCGTAGACATCGCGCAGATCGGATAAGGCTATGCCAAGCTCCTGGGCTACCTCGGCATCGGTGGCGGAACGTTGCAATCGCCCTTCCAGACGTTCCAATGCTCGTTCCACTTCGCGCGCGCGGGTCCGCACGGAGCGGGGTACCCAGTCCTGGGCGCGCAGCTCGTCGAGGATGGCTCCTCGGATCCGCTGCATCGCGTACGTCTCGAACTTCAGACCCCGCTCTTGCTCGAAGCGCTCAATGGCGTCGACCAAGCCGAAGACACCTGACTGGACCAGGTCGGCGACGTCGACGTGGGGCGGCAGCCCGGTACCCACTCGCCCGGCCACGTACTTCACCAGAGGTGCGTAGTGCAGGACCAGTCGGTCCCTTAGCGCAGCGTCGCGATCTTGCCCGTAGGCCCGCCACAGCGCGACGATGCCGGCTTCGACCTCATCGCCCCTGGCTTCCGGATCCCTGGCCTCCGGAAGCCCGCCTGGAGATCCAGGACCCTTAGACGGGATAGCAGTAAGTGTGACGCGACCCCCGGAAGGCTCAGGAACGGGGGTGGCTCCGATCATGGATTGCCTTTAACCTCTCGACGGTCACGTGCGTATAGATCTGAGTGGTTGCGAGCGTAGCGTGACCGAGCAGCTCCTGGACCGTGCGAAGGTCTGCTCCTCCTTCCAGGAGGTGCGTAGCCGCGCTGTGCCGCAACCCGTGTGGGCCGATGTCCGCAGCGCCGGGAACCGTTGCCACGACCTCGTGCACGACGGTTCGGACGATGCGCTGATCCAGCCGCCCTCCACGCGCGCCGAGGAACAACGCCGCTGGTGAAGTAGGGTGTAAGAGGAAGGATCGGCCGTCGGCGAGCCAGCGGAGAAGGGCTCGTTCGGCGGGCACGCCGTAAGGCACCGCTCGTTCCTTCGCGCCCTTGCCCAACACCCGGACCAGGCGTCGGTTCTGGTCGACATCATCCAGGTCAAGTCCACACAATTCGGCGACACGGATGCCGGTTGCGTACAACAGTTCCACCACCGCATGGTTACGTAGGGTGACAGGATCACCTTCGGTTGCACCTTGTTCTGCAGCCCGGAGCGCTGCGGCAACTTCTGCCGAATGCAGCACTGCGGGCAAGGCTCGTTGCGGCCTCGGGCCGACCAGTCGTGAGCCCACATCGCTGGCGAGCAAACCGGCCTTGGTGGCCCACGTGGTGAAGGCGCGAGCGGCAGCGGTGCGCCGCGCCAGTGTGCTGCGACTGCACCCGTGGCGGTGCTGGGAACTCAACCAGCCCCGCAGCAGGGTGAGGTCTAACTTAGCGAGGTCGTCGCAACCCGAATGGGCCAGGTACGTCAGTAACGCGCTGATATCGCCGTGGTAGGCCCGCACGGTGTGCGGCGACAGGCCGCGCACGGATCGCAAATGAGCAGCGAAGCGGTCCCGGTGGACCAGGATGTCGGTTGGCGGCGCCTCTCTCGCTGGTGGCTCATCGCTCACGCCCAGGACGGTGCGCTATCGATCGGACCAGGTCAAGGACCGCCACGCGCTGGGGTTAGTCGGTACCAGCCGGTCACCCCACACGCGACCAATCCCCGCAGCTCCAGCAAAGGCAGCGCGGACCGCACTCGATTCAGGGACACTCCCGAATCTCGAGTCAGCTGTTCGGGATGCCGGGGAGCGCGAGCGGGCAGCGCCTCATACACCGCGAGCAGCTCGGAACTCAACCCGTCGGTGGGACGAACGGGAGTGCTCAATGTCGGCGCGAGATCCGTTCCGATCGGCCCGACCGCTTCGAGCACTTCCGCCACCCGGGTGACCAGCACGGCCTGCTCATCGCGCACCAGCAGATGGCAGCCGACCGACAGCGCCGAAGTGATCGGTCCTGGCACTGCCATCACGATCCGGCCCAGTGCCGCCGCCGCCGTCGCAGTACGCCGGGCGCCGCTACGGACACCGGCCTCGACCACGACTGTGCCCACCGTCAACGCGGCGATCAGGCGATTACGGACCAGAAAGCGATAGCGCGCGGGCCGCACTCCCGGTGGGTACTCGCTGATCACCGCACCGCGCTCGGCGATCTGGTCCAGCAGGCGCTGGTGCCCAGCGGGATAGGCTCGGTCCAACCCACATGCCTGAACCGCGACAGTGCGGCCCTGGGCAGCAAGTGCGCCCCGGTGCGCGGCGCCGTCGATCCCGAATGCGGCGCCGGAGACCACTACGGCGCCGGCCTCTGCCAGCCCGTAGCCGAAGTCCGCAGCGACGTGTTCTCCGTAGCTGGTCGCGGCCCGGGCGCCGACCACCGCCACAGCCCGGTCGTCGAGCTCGTCGAGGCGGGTGGCGCCCCGCACCCACAGCGCTATCGGTACGCGCCAGCGTTCGTCGGCCTGCGCGGTGGGGGTGGTGAAGCAGGTCAACGCGTCGGCAGGCCATTCGTCGTCCTCAGGAACCACCAGACGACCCCCCAGCGCGGCGATCGCGGACAGATCAGCCTCAGCTCGTTGGTCCGCCCGGCGGGCATCGGTCTCGGCCGCCACCCGGTCGGATACCTGCCCAGCAGCCACCAACCGGGCTGCCCCCACCGGTCCGACTTCGATGATCAGTTCGGCGAGCGCGGGAGCCGGCGGCTCGGCGACCCGGCTGAGATAAGCTCGGGCCCGCCTCAGCTCGCGTTCCCCCGGCGTCACGCCGCCCTCCGGTCCCGCAGTCCCATCGCCGACGAGACGTCCTCGAACAGCGGTCGGTCTCGCCCTGCCAGGTCAGCGATCGTCCACGCCAACCGCAACGCACGATCGGCTCCTCTGGCGGTGACCATGCCGCGATGCAGAGCCGCCTCGATCGGTTCGGTCACCGCCCTCGGTAGCCGGAAGCGCCGACGCAACACCGGACCGGGCACCTCGGCGTTGGTGCTCCACCCGGAGCCCGCCCATCGGGCCCGGGCGGCTTCGCGGGCCAGGAGCACCCGCTGGCGCACGATCTCGGTGCTCTCCGGCTCTGTCTGCGCCTGGCCCATGTCCCGTACCGGACGCATCGCCACCCGCAGGTCCACCCGGTCCAACAGAGGACCTGACAGCCTGCCCAGGTACCGCCTGCGGGCCGCTGGAGCGCAGGTGCAATCCCGATCGTTGGGTGGAGCGCACGGGCACGGGTTGGCCGCCAGGACAAGCAGGCAGCGGGCCGGGTAGCAGACCGCTCCGTCGCGACGGGCCAACCTGACCTCACCCTCCTCCAGCGGGGTGCGCAATGCCTCCAGTGAACGTGGTCCGAACTCGGCGACCTCGTCGAGGAACAACACGCCGCGATGAGCCCGACTCACCGCCCCTGGCCGGGCAAGCCCCGAGCCGCCGCCGACCAACGCGGCCACCGAGCTGGTGTGATGCGGAGCGATGAACGGGGGCAGGGTGATCAACGGGGTTTCCGGTGTCAGGAGACCAGCCACCGAGTGCACTGCGGTCACCTCCAGCGCCTCGGCGTCGGTCAGCTGGGGTAGCAGCCCCACCATTCGCTGGGCCAGCATGGTCTTGCCGGTTCCGGGAGGGCCGGTGAGGAACAGATGATGACCGCCTGCGGCGGCCACCTCCACCGCCCATCGTGCGTCGCCCTGCTCCAGCACGTCGGCCAGGTCCGGGATCGCTACCGGTGCTGCCGGACGTTGCAGGCCTGGGCGCGCCAGCCGTAACGCGGGTTCTCGCAGCCAGCCGACCACTTCCTTGAGCCGGGAGGCGCCGTACACCTGTACTCCGTCCACGAGCGCGGCCTCGGCGAGTGACGACGTAGGCACCACGACTTGCCTGATCCCCACCCGACGGGCAGCCAGTACGGCGGGAAGCACGCCGCGCACGGCCCGCAGTCGACCGTCCAGCGCCAGTTCCCCGATCAGCACCGTCCCGCGCAGCCGGTCAGCCGGAATGCGTCCGTCAGCGGCCAATAACGCACAGGCCAGCGCGACGTCGTAACTGCTGCCTCCCTTCGGCAGGGTCGCGGGTGACAAGGCGAGGGTCATCCGACGCGGAGGCCACCGCTCGCCCGAGTTCAGCACAGCGGCTCGCACCCGATCTCGGGCCTCGGACAGTGCCGTGTCGGGCAGCCCGACCATCTGCAGCCCTGGTAGCCCCGGCCCGATGTGAGCCTCGATCTCCACCAACACCCCATCGACCCCGTGCAGGGCCACTGCCCACGCGCTGGCCAGCGACATCAGAACGCACCCCGCAGATGTTCGACGGTCGCAGGCCCATCTTGCGGGCACAGCACCGCAAGCACGTCGAACCGGATCTCGCACCAGTTGACCCGATAGGTCCGCAACCACGAGGCGGTGACCCGCCGGATCCGGGCCGCCTTGGCCGGGGTCACTGCTTCCGAGGGCTCCCCGTACCCGGTGCTGGACCGGGTTTTGACTTCACACACGATGAGCCGGTCGCCGTCGGTGGCGACGATGTCGATCTCCCCGTGCCGGCAGCGCCAGTTGCGCGAGAGCACGACGAGGCCGCTGCCCGTCAGGTAGTCGGCCGCAAGATCCTCACCTTGCCTGCCCAGCGCGCTGCGGTGCTCGGCTGACTGCGCCGTCGTCTCCATCCCGATCTCTCCGTTTCCTCGGCAATCCTCGGGACGAGGCTGCCGCGCCACGGTGATGCGGTCCACAGCGTGTGGTTCCGATCTGTGGATAGAGGGGGTGGTTGTGGATAAACGGGCCGTCCAGACCGGCTGGCCCGGTGGCGGTGTCAGGCCGAGGTGATAGCGCCGAAAGGCTGCCAGCGGCACGCTGTTCGAACCGAGCGCGTCAGCGGGCTGATCTCGGGCAACCCACAGTAATGGCGGATGACACCCGGTGAGCTCGTCGCGATGCGCTATACAGCGTTCTTCTCATCGAGTTTTCACACCTGTGCCACGCAATGGTGTACCCGGTCAGGGAACCATGAAACGGCAGCAGGCTCATTGCTGATGGTGCGGGCGATCATGACGATCTGTGGTCGCCGTCAGGCACTCGTCGGCTGTTCCCGGAGTTCCCTCGCCATGCCGGTCACGGGCGCAGAACCTGGAGCGGCTCACCAACCCGGGACCGGGTGACCGGGTGTAAGCGATCGCGTTCGCCGACGAAGACGACCTCGCCCCGGTCCGCTCAACACACATTTTTCGCCGTCCTGGGTAGGGTGGGAAGCTGGCGTGGGCCCGAGTGCTCCGTTTCGAGTACCCTCCCCCTCTCGGTCCGCGCCGATGGTCCTGTTGCACACAAATAGTTACCCGAAGCGGGTAACGTGATGGTTGACTCGGCCGGTGCATCACGTAATCTGCGGTAGCACCGTGTCAAGGGGAAGTGAGTATCCGGAAGAGGGGGAGTTCCGTCATGCGTAGGTTGCTTATGGCATTGATGTGCGCTGTGATCGTGGGTACGATCCCTGGTGCTGCGTGGGCAACCCCCGTCTCAGGGGTGACTGGCAAGGTGTTGGGCAAGGGCACTTCCATCGGCACGATAGAGGTCAAGAACCGCGGATTGACCGATGTCATTGTTCGTCACATCATCATCGAACCGGGTGGCTCTCTCGGGTGGCATTCGCACCCAGGTGAGCTGATCACTGTTGTGCACAAGGGGACACTGAGCCGGACGCTCCAGGACTGTACGGTTGTGACCACTCCGGCCGGTCAGTCGTTTGTCGAGCCTGCCGGAAAGCGACACTTGGGTCGCAATCAAGGCATCGTGCCATTGGAGCTCTACGTCACGTATGTGATCCCGGCCGGAGCTCCGGTATCGGTAGATACAGCCGACCCTGGCTGCTGACGGCCGTAGCGTGCACTCATGTTGAGAGTGGGGATAGGGATCATGGCTGCGGGAGTGGTCCTGGCTGGCAGCGAGGGCAGTAATAGGTGGGCCTGGCATAGACCCCAGTTCCTTGTACAGCGCGGATTATTCGCTCGCCGCAGCGGCGGCACGGTTTACCGCCTCGCTCGTACACCCAGTGCTGCTTTTCGCGAGCCAGTTCTCCGGTGGTGGATTGTTCGGGACGGTCGGCGTTCACCAAAAGTAGCCGCCGAGCCAGGGCCACCGCAGCGTCGGCGTCGATTTCCCGGACGGGGACCCAAGGTGATACGCCCAACAGGAAGCACATCTCCGTCTTGTACAGATTCCCTACCCCAGCCATGATCCGCTGATCGAGCAGGGCAAGACCGAGTCGGAGGTCAGGATGGTCGCGTAGTCGCTGTGCCGCCGTCGCGGCGTCGTTCTCGTTCCAACAGGGGTCGAGCAGGTCGGGCCCGAGGTGCCCTACGAGCCGATATTCATCCTGCGTGGCCAGGAGCGCCATGTCATGCAGGAGGAAACCCACTGCTACTCGCTCCGGTGCGGTCAACACTGCGCGGGCTTGGTGACTTGGCCGTCGCCAACGCTCTCCGGGCCGGTAAAGGTGCCAGGAGCCGTCCATCCGGAAATGCGTATGCAGACTTCGTCCGTCGTCGAACCGGGTGAACAGATGCTTGCCGACACTGCGTACGCCCAGCACGGTTCGCCCTGAGAGATCATGCTCGGCGAGCCGTGGATGGCACAGTTCCCCACGGCTGAGTCGCTTTCCGCTCAGCGCAGCTGTCATACGCTTGGCCGCCAAGTATACGGTGTCGCCTTCGGGCATCGCTACCCTCCAGAGGACCGATTCCGCCAACGCCGCAGCGCCACGACACTGAGAAAGCCGCCGACGATCACCGCGCCGAGGCCGGCGACGAGCAAAGGCACCCACCGGTCCGCCTCGGCTGCGGGCTCGGTCACCCCACGAGGCGACTCGATCACGCCAAGGGCCTTCATGTCGTTGGCCGATACCTCGGACAGCCGTCTTGTGCCATCGCACAGACCCGTCGCCATCGAGTCGGCGTCATCGGATGATTGTCCGGAGGCGAAAACCAGATACGTCGTTCCCACCTCGAATTCGATTCCACATGTCGCTTCAGATCGAGCACTGACCACCTCTTGCTCATCCTGAGCGGCCCCCTTGTGGAGACGGTCCACCGCGAATGTCCAGGTCACCGGATCACCGCTGCCGGCAAGGATGCCGACCGCTTCATCCCGCTCAATCGCCTGACCAGTGAACACAACGTCAGCGCGTTCTATTTGAGACGGAAATCCTATTGTGGCGCAGCTGCACGCGAGTGCGTCCGGTGCGGTGGTGACCATCAGCAGCGGGACGCTCAGGGGCAACATAACGCCCGCCATGAGCGATCTCCTCGACACCTGGGCACCTTACCTCGCCGGCACCGAAGCCAAACCGTAGGAAAAGTTGCGAGGTGCTATGCGGCACCCACCAGGCGTGGGGCCGGGACAAGGTTCAGCCGGCCGACGGCCTCGGCGACGTCATCGGGCCAGAACCACAACCGGTACGGCGGCGGGATATCGGAGTAGTCCTCGGGGCCGTGCAGCGTGCGGGTGCGCATATCGGCGCAGTAACGCTCACGCCAGGACTGTGCTTCGCCGGCGCGCAACTCTCCGCCTTCGACGATTTTCTTGGTGATGCGGTAGAGCTTTTCCATCGCCCGGTACTCGTAGGCAGGCAGCGTCTCATCATTCGCCCAGATGCCCCGCCGAGCCGCCGTAGCGTCCACGGCGGCTTCGATGAGCAACGGCAGATCGAGCTCGCCGGGTATCGAGGGGTAGATGACGAACGGTGCGGCCCACCCCGCCGCCACCAGATCGAGGTTGAAGGTGGCCCGCTCACGACGGGTCAGGGTGCTCCGTTCAGTGGCCGAGTAGTTCGGCGCAACGTAGGCGAGCAGTCGCCCGTTGTCGTCGAAGGGACGCGCCTCGATGCGGGTGAAAATGTTGCGCTTGCTGCCGTTCGGGCGGGTGAGCCGCTGCTCCACGTTGGTCTTCGCGAACGCCGACGCCTCGTTGCCCTGCTGGAACTGCAAGGTGCCCGCGCGGCCGGTCGCAAGCTTCGGGGCCATGATCTCGCCCAGCCGCACCGAGATCGGCGCGCGACCCTGTCCGATCCACTCCGCGAGCTGCCGGAACTCCTCGTCGATCTCGCTGGCCCGTGCCGCGCTGCGCGCTGTCACCTCCGGGGTGTCGACTGACAGCATCCGAATCGGCATGCGAATGTTCGGGGTGTCCCCGTCCGTCACATCGACCAGCGCGCGAGCCCCGACGGACTGCAAGGTCACTCCCGCAGGTGACCACATGATCTGGATCGGCTCGATCACGATTCCTCCCGAATGTGCGCAGCTCCCGACTTGAGGAGCATCGACTCCGGGGATTGATACGTTACGTCACAGTGGTGGCTTACCACCCGGCGTGATGACTGTCCTGGTGATCGCATCAGCGAGGTAGCCGTGAGCCTTCGCGTCGGCTTGGGTGGCCTGAAACAGCCGGACCAGCCGGTCGAGGTCGAGCAGACCGACCGCGATGGCCACCGTCTCGTCGTGGCTGACCTGCCCGAAGCGGAACACCACCCGCTGCTCGGCCGGAATGAACTCGGCCTTGCGCAGCAACCCGACGCTTAGCAGCACATACAGCACGTCAGAGCTTTGGCGACTGATCGCTCATCCCCTCGGTTCGCCCGGATACCGGGTTCGCTGTGCACTAGGAGCGAGCCGCGCGATCGATGGCTGACCCCCAGGTTCGAGCGTCGCGGCGAGGTAGGCCGCTTCGTGCGCGAGTTGACGGCAAAAACGTGCGAGTACTTCAGCTCCCCCGCGGATTCCGGGGACGTCGACCACGACCCTGCCGGGGTCCATCGACAACACCAGGGACAACCAACCCGGTCCGATCCGCCGCACGCTCACGGGTCGCATCGCGCCCCGGCGAGCAGGTCACCGTGAACACCGGCCGGTCCGCCGTCATGGCGGGCACCCCCTCTATGCGTCGCTGTGATCGGGTCCATACCGTTCCAGACGATCGAGTCAACTGGCTTGAGCCAGGCTGGCGTGAGCCAGTGAAGCAAGTGCTAATCACTACGTCAAGTGGCTGGCTTAAACCAGTAGTAGGGTGACTGGCGTGAGCCAGGACGAGCCCGCGCAGCTTCCGAGCCGGCGCATCGCGGACGCCGTGCGCGCATTGATCAACACAGGTGAGTTGGCTCCAGGCGACAAGCTGCCGTCCGAGCGCGAGCTGGCCCAGCGTTTCCAGACGGCACGCAACACCGCCCGGGAGGGTGTGCGCTTGTTGGTCGAGGAGGGCCTGGTCACCGCCCAGCATGGACGTGGCGTGTTCGTGCGGCATCAAGACCGAATATTCCGGTGGGGCAGCGACCGCTACTCACGCACGGCCTATCGTGAGACCGGTCTCACGCCATTCCGGCTGGAGATGGCACGCCAGGACAAAACTGCCCGCGTAGACGTGATCGGCATCGACCGCGTGACTCCGCCGTACGAGGTTGCCGAACGACTGGGTGTTCCCGGTGACGAGTCCTCAGTCCTGCGGCGTATCAACCACTACTTCGCCGATGACGAACCCATCCAGATCGTCACCACCTATCTGCGCTGGTCGGAGGCCGAGGGCACGGCGCTGCTCGAGCCCAACACCGGCCCCGGTGGCATTTACGGGCGTCTGGAGAAACGCGGTCACATCCTTACCGAAGGCGCCGACGAGATCACCGCGCGAATGCCCAGCTATGAGGAATCCCGCTCCCTTGGGACGCCACCCGGCGTTCCAGTGCTCGATCTGCTGCACACCAGCATCGACCAGGACGGCGAGCCGTTCGAGGTATCCCGGTTCGTCCATCGCGGTGACTTGGCTGGCCTGCTCTACCGGTTCCCGATTGACTGAGCCATCGCATGACGCCTATCCGCAGTTCCCTGGTCATCGTCGCTCTTGCATTGTTCTGGGGCGCCAATTTCCTGTGGATCGCGCTTGCTCTACGCGGCTTTACTCCGGTGCAGCTCACCTTCGGACGGATGATCCTCGGTGCCGCTGTGCTGCTGCCGATCGTCGTGCTGCGGCGCGACCACCTTCCCCGTGACGTCGGGACATGGGCGCATCTGGCCGTCGCGGGGCTGGTCGCCAGCTCGGCACCCTATCTGCTTTTCGCACTCGCAGAGACCCGGATCAGCTCCGGTGCCGCCGGGACACTCAATGTCACCACGCCACTGTGGACCCTCGCGCTCGCCGTCGCACTGCGCCAAGAACTCCGCCCGACCCCCGCTCAGACTGCGGGTTTTCTGCTCGGGTTCTTCGGTTGTCTGGTCATGTTTTCCCCGTGGCAAGGCGGTGGTCTTGACGTCCTCGGCGGTGCCTACTGCCTCGCTGCGGCCCTGAGCTACGCGATCAGCTACGTCTACATGCGCCGCTATCTCACCCCGCGCAACCTCTCCCCCCTCACACTCTCGGCAAGCCAACTGCTCACCGCGACGGCATGGATTGCCCCCGCCCTGCCCTTTGCTCCCGCACCGGACACCACTGCTCCCGGACTCCTGCCTTGGACGGCGTTGCTCATCCTCGGCCTACTCGGAACCGGTATTGCCTACGTCATCAACTACGCGCTGATCCGCTCCGAAGGCGCCAGCGGCGCGTCCGTCGTTACCTATCTCGTGCCGATAGTCGCCCTCACCCTCGGCACCGCCGTCGCCGCTGAGCCGCTCTCCGCGTCGCTCGTCGCCGGAGCCGCACTCGTCCTCATCGGAGTTGTTCTGTCCCGTAGCCGCAGTGTGTGGTGGGCTCATCGACGGCGCCAACATCGAATCTGTCAACAATGAGCACCCGCAGTCCTTACAACCGATATCCAGCGATCATCTGGCTGTCCGCCCGTTGAGCACGGCAGTTCGACCGGCAGCTGCGGTCCTTGGCTTCGTTACGGTTAGTAGCTGTAGTGGGGTCGCCGAGGGAAATCTCACCCTTGGGCGACCCCACTACAGCTCCCTTGGTGTCATCGCGTCAGCGACGGATCCGCTTTCGCTCGGCTCTCGTCGGCCCGCACCAAGTGACAAGTCCAGTGAGGCTGAGTAGGTCTGGTTCATCAGTGTGGGGCACTTCACCATGGCCACTGATGCACCATCTCTCTGGGAGCTCAGAGACCACCTGTCCGAGTTCTACCGCCGTTGCCACGGCCGCATGACCGATCCGATAGCCTTCGAAGCGCCCATCACTCTCGACTATGTGGAACGCGCTTACGAGTTAATCTATGGACATGTCGGTTTCGCAGCGTGTCGTGCTGAGCGACGGCGCGGTGCTGTGGACTGAGTCAACGGTCGAGCCGGGCGGTACCGGGCTCGTGTTGGTCCACGGTGGCCCAGGTATGTGGGACTACCTACACCCAGTGGCCACGATGCTCAACGGCGCGGTCAGCACCCACCGCTACGACCAACGAGGCTGTGGCCGGTCGGCTCCGAACACGGATTACCGCTTGGCTCGCTTCGTCGCCGATCTCGACGAGCTTCGCGAGCATTTCGGCTATGAGCAGTGGTACGTGTTCGGCCACTCCTTCGGGGCTGCGCTGAGCCTGGCCTACGCCAGTGCTCATCCCGTCCGGGTCACCGGCCTGATCTATTGCAGTGGTGTTGGGCTTGACTGGTCTTCCCACCGCGCGACCTATCGAGCCCGGGTGCGGGCCCGGCTGACCGATGCGCAGGCGGCTCGGCGTGACGAGCTTCAGGAGCGTGATCGGTCGTGGGAGGAGGAAGTGGAGTGGCGCGTCCTCTGCTGGCTGCCGGGCTATGCCGACCGGGCGCAGGCGCCGACGCTCGCCCGCCAGGTCGCCGCGACCGCTCTGCCGCTGAACCTGGACTGCAACACGGCCATCAACGCCGAGACCAGACGGCGAAGCCTGGCTGAGGAACGAGCTGAGTGCGACCGTGTCACCGCACCTGTACTGGTGATCCACGGCAGCGCGGATCCGCGCCCCCTCGATGGCGCCCATACCCTGGTAGAGGCCATTCCCGACGCCGATCTGAAGGTTATTCGCGGGGCCGGACATTGGCCTTGGCAGGAGCAACCCCGTCATACCCAGGCGCTCCTACGGGATTTCATCACCAGAGTCGGCCCCAACGTGGCATCGGACCAACCCGCGAGCTGTGGGGTTGATTTCAACAATAGTTGAAGTCAGACGATGCAGACATGACATTCTCAGCAGCAGTCTCCGGCCCGAGAGCCAAGCGTCGCGAGCTAGGCAGCTCCCCGCTGCGGAGCCCCACCACCGTGCGCGTGAGGTCAGCCCCGGCCGAGCGACGCACGGCGAGCGAACTGGGCTTCGCCCAAATCCGGTACCACTTCGGAGAGACCAGACAGGGCAGTGACACACGCACAGAAGCCCTGTGTCCCTTGCTTGGGCAGCCGTGAGCGCGACCCCGAGTCCGCTGAGGTCCTCATCGACGACAACCCGCGCCTCATCCAGACTCGACACGCGCTCGATCGCACGATGCTGAGACGGTGGCGAAAGTAGCTCACCATCTGATCGATCTGCTCGGCTGTGAGGTCATATCACCCTGCTGATCACCGGATCCATGCCCAGCCGCGCATCAATCACAGCCGATCACCGGGGTTGCTCCGCAACCTCGGTTAACGTAGGGCTCACCCGCTTCTGCCGGTGGCGTCCACGCGGCGTGGGCGATCGGCAAGTAGCCACCTACGATGGGCGCCGTGATTACAGGTACGGACGCACTAACCAGCGGTGCGGCTGCTGGAGTGCGTGCCTACGGGTGGAGGGATACCCCGGGGGGTAAGGGCCATCCCGTATGCGACACGGTGCACGTATGACCAGCCGCGCTGATCACCAGTGGACACCGCCGCCGCCTCGGCCGAAGCAGCGCAATGTCTACTTTGGGATCTATGACGCACCGGTGTATAGGGACTGGTGTGCTTGGTTGACGGTCAGTTGTGCGGTTATCACCTTTGCGGCGATTTCAACGAGCACTGAGCCGCGACAGATTCCCGTGTGGTTGGACGTTCCGCTCGCGACCATAGTGCTGACCTTCATATTCGGCGTCCTGCCGTCATTCCTGCGGCGGCAGATCCGACGCTTGCTGTGGCGCCGACGTTGCGCAAATCAAACACAGGCCGAGCCGATGGTTATCAACGGCAGCGATCGCTCGGGACAAGACCCCAACGTGCGTATCGATGTGGCCAAGCAAGACGCAATCGCGAAGCGGCCAGCAGTCGGTTTTTATCCAGTACCGATGTCCATCCCACAGGAGTCGAAGGCTGGTGACCGATCACCGATTCGTCCATTGCGAAGCATGACAGCGGTTCACAAGACGACTGATGAATCACTCACCGCATCTGTCGAGCTAAGGGAGTCGCGGCAGCTGCAGTTTCCTGTCGCTCGTGCTGTGAGAGCACTCCAGCTGGCCACTGACTCGAAGGATCAATACGAGGCACTCCTCGATGTAGCTGATGCGCTAAGCGTCACCCTCGGCACGACGGCCTCTGCCTGGATGCGGTCCCTCGGTGCTGGGCAGGAGGCGCTTGATTCGCTGCGCGAAGCGTACTTAGCCAGGGGCGTCTCCCAAGGTAGTTGGCATCAGATGCTTAGTCAGGCGATACGGTTGGACGTGGACGGAGGGTTTCCGTCTGGGTTTTGCATCGCTTCTAATCGGACCAAGCGTGGCAATTTACTTACTCACCTTGGGGCACTTGTACAGGAGCGTAACCGTTGGGCGCATGGCTCCAGGCCGCGCAACTCAGCAGAGGCGGCGCGCCGTGTTGTGGAGCTTCAGCAAATACTGGAGGCCGCGCTGAGTGGATCCGTCTTCTTGGCAGAGATGCCCTGGGTGCTTACACGGTCGAGTTCGTACCAACCGCGTTCCAGAGAGTTCCATGTGATCGCCTTTCGCGTGATGGGCGACCATCCTGAATTTGAGAGGCAGGACTTGACTTCTGCGGTGCCGCTCGCAGATGAGAGCATCTATTTACTGGATCAACAAAACCCGATTGATCTCTCGCCGTTTTTGGTGATGCGTTATTGTGATACCTGCCGTAAGCGGCAGATCTGCTATGCCGACCGGCTGGATACGAAGCGTGGTACAGCACTTAAGAGCTTCGAGTGTGGTCATGGCATGTTCGACCCAGGTCTCGATGATGAAGTCCGCGCCCTCAGGGAGTCGAGGTAGCCCCTATAGAACTATTGACCATACTGTGGAAATCGGATATATAGTGGAAATGGGTTGTCCACGTCCTACCCTGATTCTGTGACTGAGCACGCTGGGTGGTGGAGTGGCTGCTGTCAAGACTCAGATCGCCTGCTGACTCGACAGAACGCCTGGTGGACAGCATAACCACCGGGGCCGAGCAGGTTCCGAGGCAAGGCTGGTCATCAATCCCGGCAGCATCATCAGTGGGCGCTGCTCGCTGATTTCCGCCTTGCGCAACTGTCTACAAATCTAGGCGACTGTTCGAGCACGCGCCGACTGACTACGGCTGCCCGTTTACTGATCACCGATGAGTTTGCGGCGCGAGATCGGTCAGTACGGGTACACACTCTCACCTGCAAGGAGGTACTGATGACCACCGACGGATTTTCTACGTGCCTGTGGTTCGACGGGCAAGCCGAAGAGGCGGCGAACTACTATATCTCGATCTTCAAGGATGCCCAGCTCGGAAGGGTCAGCCGCTACACCGAGGCCGGGCCGAGTCCCGTCGGCACGGTTCTGACCGTCGAATTCGAGCTTAACGGCCAGAAGTTCGTCGCCCTGAACGGCGGGCCGCAGTTCACGTTCAACGAGGCCATCTCGTTCCAGATCCACTGCCATGACCAGGACGAGGTGGATTACTACTGGACCAAGCTCTCCGAGGGTGGCGGGGAAGTCGCCTGTGGCTGGCTGAAGGACAAGTACGGGCTGTCCTGGCAGGTCATCCCCACCGTGCTCATCGACATGATCAGCGACCCGGACCCGGAGAAAGCGAAGCGCACCACCGAGGCGATGCTCACGATGACCAAGCTCGACATCACCACACTCAAGAAGGCGCACGCGGGGGAATAAGAGACCCGCGCGACCCTTGCCTGACGGAAGTCGGGCGGCAACCAGCAAGCCGAAAGGTGTACCCTTGATCCGGCGTAGTCGGGATACGCCAGGTCGAGAAATGGCACGAGAGTCAAGCCATCACAGGAAGTAGGAATCGCCATTCGGCTCCGAATGGCGGTTTCTGGGCCTCCAGAACAGCGATTTGGCTGCGAATGGCGCCTGGCGACGAGAAACTTCCACGATGTGGAAGTGTGGCGGTAGTGCTGGGCGGACGAGCTGGCCTGTAAGCCGGATCCTGTGCCCGGGGGCCTTGCGGCTTCCCGGGCGGCGGTCATCCATCTAGGCCTGCCGTTGCCGACAGGCTCGTGCGGCCTACCCGCAGGCATCGGGCGGGCCACCCTCTAACGCCTGCGCAGCGCGCCGGAGGCCGGCGCGCCTCTTGGCCTTGCTCCGGGTGGGGTTTACCGAGCCGTCCCGGTCACCCGGGACGCTGGTGGTCTCTTACACCACCGTTTCACCCTTACCCCGGCCCCGTCGATCTCATGGGGCGAGGCGGTCTGTTTTCTGTGGCACTGTCCCGCGGGTCACCCCGGGTTGCCGTTAGCAACCACCTTGCCCTGCGGAGTCCGGACTTTCCTCGGCGGGCCCGCCTTCCGAGCCCGCCGCGACCGCCCGGCCAGCTCGTCCGCCCCGTCAGCATAGATCGCGCCGGGCAGGGTTAGCGTGGCGCCTCGTGCTGTCCGGCGAACTGGCCCTGCTGATCGTCGCGGGTGTACTGGCAGGCGTGGTCAACGCGGTGGCGGGTGGGGGGTCATTACTGCTGTTCCCGGCGTTGCTGGCGGTCGGCTTTCCCCCACTCGTGGCGAATGTGACGAACTCGATCGCCCAGTGCCCCGGCTACGTCGGCATGGCACTGGGCAGCCGACGCCAGTTGCGGGGCCAGCGCAGCCGGGTGTTGTCCACCACCGGCGTCGCGATGCTGGGCTCACTGGTGGGCAGCCTGCTGTTGTTGGTGCTGCCTGCCGAGGTGTTCAACGCGGTGGTGCCCGCGCTGGTGGCGGCGGCCAGCGTGCTGCTCGGGGTTCAGCCGGTGCTCACCCGGTGGATCGGTGAGTCCCGCCCCGGCGCTGCGGACCGTCGGGCGATCCTGCTTCCAGTGGTGTTCATCGCCGCGATCTACGGCGGTTACTTCGGCGGGGCGCTCGGGGTGATTCTCATCGCGGTGCTCGCGCTGACCACGCACGATGAACTGCGTCGGCTCAACGCCGTCAAGGGCGTCCTCTCGCTGATCATCGGTGTGGTCAGCTTGGTGGTGTTCGCACTCGGCGCTCCGGTGGACTGGCTGGCCGTGCTGTTGCTCGCCCCGACCACCCTGGTGGGCGGCTTTCTCGGCGCCAAGCTCGCGGGACGCCTCCCCGCGCCGGTATTACGGGTCGCGGTAGTCGTGCTGGGCCTGACGGTGTCGGTTTACCTGGTGATCCGATAAGCGGATCCGGTGCACAACGGGCGGACACACCGAGCGTCATTTCACCGTGCGTCGCGGCGTGGTGTCCGCGTTGCCCGCAGGGTGGGCCGGTCGGCCTGCTCCGAAACTACCCGGCGTGGTGACGGTCCTCGTGATCGCGTCAACGAAGAAGCCGAGGGCTATCTGTGGCCCGACGCGCTCGATGCCGAGATGAGTGCGGCAGTAGCCAAATCCGAACTGGTGAAGGTCGAGCCTGTCACGTTTTCCGTGTAAGCCACGGAATGGCTAATACAATTAGTCTATCACAGGGGGAGTCGTCCTGGGAAGAGGACAGCCAGAGTATTCAAGGCTTTTTTCCACCCATACGCGCCCG
>JBOHHE010000095.1:0-5690 GCA_050700355.1 Pseudonocardiaceae bacterium | reverse complement strand
CGCCGCGGCTGGCTCGCTTGTCGTCCATGACTCCGGCGAGAGCGCGGACCGCGTCGGCGGGCACGACGCCGCTGTAGCGTTTGGCCTGGATGACGCACAGGCCACCCATGATGGGGTCTTCGTTGACGGCGACCGCATCGACGCCGTCGTCGCGGGATGCCTGGGTGATCCAGGACTTCATCCCCATGGCCTCGAACAGTTGCCTCACCAGGTGCTCGAACTCCACGGGCTGCATCTGGAGCAGGACCGGTCGCGCGTCCAGGCCGGCGGCCGCGTCGTGCGCGTCGACGAACCGGTACTTGGACAGGTCCGGGTCGAAGATCGGGCGGACGGCTTCCAGATCCCACGGGTGGGGCGAGACCAAAGCATTGAGGTGCCGCAGACATTCGCCGGGATCCAGCTCGGTCAGGACGAGCTCGGTGAACTGCTCGCGGGTGGCGGACACGCTGATCAGACAGGGATGTTCGGGCTGACCCGTGGCCTTGTTGCGGGTGGACACGTGGCCGTTCACGGCGACCTCGTCGACGAGCTTGGTCGGCCGCACCTCGAATACGTCACGCATCGTGCGCAGCACCAGTTGAGCCACCAGACCGGCATAGCGCTGCCTGATCTCCTTGGGCGGTCGTGGTTTCGCGGTGATCTCGTCCCGGACCCGGACATAGCTGTACTCGCGTACTTCCGGGATTATCTCGACCCCGGGTAGCTCGCGAATCACCAGCAGCTTGCGCGAGTCAGGCTGGTAGGCGACCTCCACATCGACCGGGAGATCCTCCGGCAGCGGCGACTCCTCGATGAGCAGTTCGAAGTAGTCCTCGACCGCCTCCGGCGAGCCCGCCGTGACTCCTTGCTCCAGTTGGTCCACCTGCGCGTTGTGCTGCTCGACCTGCTGTCGCCGTGCTCCCTCGGCCTCGGCGTGCCGGGACTCGGCATCCGCCAGCGCCGCCATACGGTCCCGTTCCCGCGCCTGGTAAAGCGCCATTGCCTGCTCGAACCGCGACCGTGCCTGCGCAGTCGCTCGTTCGTGACCACTCTTGAACAGCCGTCCGATCCCCGTCGCGGGTGGCGGGGCGAATCGCTCCCATTGCGGCTCCTGGCTCGGGGTGGCCACACCGCGATCCGGTATGAACGGCCGCTGCTGATAGGTCTCCCGCAGCTGACCGGACGAGAACACACCGGGCCGGGTCAAGCCGTCCAGGAGCACCGTATCCAACTCGGCGACCCGAGCCTGAACCGCACTGGTCATCTCCGTGGTACTGACCTGCTGCTGCTGGATGTGCCGCTCCCGCTGCTCACGCGCCGCTTGTGTGTCGGCTCGCTGTTGCGCCCGTTCGGCGCGTTCCTGCTCCCATGCAGCTTGCGTCGCCAACCGCTGCTGTTCAGCTTGAAAGCGCCGCTGTTCGCGGTCCTGCTGCAACCGCTGATGCTGCAGCTCGGCGAAAAAACCACGCTTCCGTCGCGCCATGGTCGACCCCAGAATCCTGTTGCACTCCGCGTCCAGCCTGATCCGAGACGTGACAGTAGTCGAACGATCGTCCGGGGCGCGAGGACGAGCCTGCGGGTACCGCTCCGGCACTGTCACTCATCAGGCACCGAGCAGGGCGGCCGGGACCACCGCGATACCGTCGGTTCGGCGGTAGGCATGCCGTCCTGTGGTGATCACGACGGAATCCAGCAGGTGGTCCCCGAGCCGTTCACGCAACCAGCGCAGATGTTTGACATCGGTATCGCTGACCGACGGGCTGAGTGTGACCTCGATGGCCAGCACCCGCCCGTCATCGCGTTCCACGATGAGGTCGACCTCGTGATCGCCGTTGCGAGTGCGCAGGTGGTGCACTCACCCTATGACACCTAAGGTGGCTTCGGCCACCTGAGCGTAGCTGCGGATGCTGAGCGTGACCAGCGACTCGAATAGCGCCCCGAACAGGCTGCCCTCGAACCCCGCCACCCGGGCCGGATCTCGACCGGCCAGCAGGGCGGCGGCGTTCGTGCCCAGTAGCCGGGCGGCGAGGGCGGGGTCGGCCAAGTGGTGGTTTGGGGGCCTGGGCGAGCCGCGCGAAGAGGTTACCGGTTGGCAACCATCCCGGCACCGGTTCCAGCAGCCACAGCTGGGACGAGGCGTTGTTTCAACGTCTCAGGCGGGCTAGGCTCGGCCAGGTGATGATCGCCAGGTGGCCGGTGGTGGGTAGGCGGCGCGTTGTGCACGCCTACAAGCCTGGCGAGGCTTCTGTTGCGGAGGGTCCCTTCCGGACGCTTCGGGGGCATGAGTGGGCAAGCTCGGGAGTACGCGTGACCCGCCGTGCGGGGGGACGTCTGGTTGGTCAGCTGACGGTCTTCAGCTCGTTGAACGTTGAATCCGCTCGGTTGGCGCGCCAGGGGAATCCCGATGCCGCCGAGCGGGTGGCGCGCGCGGCGGCGCAGGTGGAGGCCGGAGTTGAGTTCGTCCGGCTGCAGCGTATCCTGTCTGACTTGTCTGTTCACGACGCGGAGCGGGTCGTGGAGGGGGTGCTGCCCGAGGACGCTCCGGCTGCGCTGTGGGAGGCGCTCCAGGCGGTCGCTCGTCGCACCGAGCAGCTGCGCGCAGGGGAGTTGATTCTGGCGAGATTGGCTGAGGTGATCGCGGGCCGGATCGCGGAAGTGCACGAGGGGTACGTGGTGCTGGTTCGGGTGAGCGGCCCGGCGGCGATACTCCCCCGGTGGATGGCGGTCGCCGCCGGGCGGGACAAGGTCGGTGGGCTTCTCGCCGTGGTGATGGACAAGCTCGACGAGGCCAGCGCCGTCGTCGAGGCGGTGCCGGCCATCGAGGTCGACGACGACGTTAACGCAGGTGTGTTCAGCCCGTTCGGGCGCGGTGATACGCGGGTATACAGCCTCACCCAAGCCGACGAACATGTGTTGGCCGGTGAACCCCGACCGCTGCGTATTGTGGTGCCAGTACTGATCGAGGCATGAGCCGGCCCGAGTGGCACATCCGCTCCGGACAACCCGCAGATTGTGCCTTGCTCGCCTCTTTCGCTTGCGCGGACCCCGCAGTGAGCTGGCAGGTCGAAGTGGAGCAGTTTATCCGTACCCAGCTGCTCGAGTGGAGCTTCGACCCGCATGCCGTCAGCGGCGATCCCCGGTTGTTGCTGGCCTTCGTCAGGGCGACTCGTGAGCTGTTCGGGGTGGCCGCGCATGAGCGGGTGGTCCTTCAGGGCGGTGATGGTGCCCAGTTCCACGCCACCAAGCTGGAAGTGCTCGCCATCGCCCTACCCTGGCAAGGCCGCCGCTTTCACACTGGCGAACGCGCCAGCGACGTACTCATGTCTGCGGTCATGACCGACGTCTGCGCTCGGGTACCGCCGCGCGATGCCCGCGTATTCGCGCTGGTCCACGAGGACAACCAGCGAAGCATCGTGCTGTGCCACCGGCATGGACTCGTCGAGGAGATGAGCCGCCCACACCCCGACTACCGCAGGATCGTCACACCGCACAAACCTCAAGTCCAGGACAGTGATCAGTCCTGACTCGATGAGGTGGAGAGCCTAAAGATCCGCAGGTCGGGTTCGGCCAGCGGGGTACCGCTGCGTTCGAGTGTTGCCTTCAGCGCACCGAACGTCCGGGCGGCGGGCGTGTCGAACGCAAGCACGGTCTGGGCGCGGCGAACAACCTGCTCGACCCGCGCGGACAGCTCCGCGCGTCCGGCGCGGCGCGCACCGTAGATCAGCTCACCGACCGTGATTGACGTGGTGAACTGCTCCTGCGGCGGCACGGTGGCCAAGCGGCGGATGAGGTGCAGCGGGGGGTTGGGTCTGATCGTCGCACTGAGGATGTCGGTGTCGAAGCAGTACCCGCTCACGTGAGTTCGGGAGCCGGCCGGTCAGGCACCTGCGCTCGCGCGGCGAGGATTTCTGCCATGTCCTCCTCAACGGTGTCCCAGGTGCCAGCCAGGGCTCCGGCGAAGGCGGCGAGCCCGATCGACGGCTGAGACTCCTCATCGGCGACCCGCTGGGGAGGAACGAGGGCGACCACGGGCCGGCCCCGGCTCACGATCACGAAGGACTCGCCGCGGCCGACCCGTTCAGCCAGCTCAGAGAACCTCCGCTTGGCGTCCGCTACACCGATGCGCTCGATCGCCATGTCTTGAAGTCACCTCATCCCGAAGATGACTTCAAGTTATCATAATGCCGCTGGTGTTCATCGTTCGGCGCGCGAGGATGAGCCGCAGCGCCAGCGGCGGGAGCGCCGCGACCATCGATACGCTGCGTGACAAGCCGTTCGGCTGTAGGAAACCGGGAGTTTCGATGCGGAAAATGTGTACTGGTGGGCGCGGGAAATGGTAGCCCGAACCAGTGTCAGCTGCTGGGTACCGTCCTCGTCTCGCTGATCCGCAGCTGGTCGCCTTGCTCAGCGACCTTCCGGCGGTCATGGTGACCGGCCCTCGCGCCGCCGGGAAGACGACCTCGGCGCGCCGTCTGGCTGCCGACATCCTGCGGTTGGACGACCCGGCCGTCGCCGCAGCAGTGGCCGCCAACCCCGACGCGGCGTTGCGCCGGTCCCGTGAACCGGTGCTCCTAGACGAGTGGCAGGAAGTGCCCGCAGTGCTCGGCGCGGTGAAACGGGCCGTCGACGACGACTCGCGGCCGGGCCGGTACCTGCTCACCGGCAGTGTCGAAGCCGAACTCACGCAACGCGTCTGGCCCGGCACCGGGCGGATTGTGCGGCTGGCCCTGCACAGTCTCACCGAGCGGGAAATCACTGGTGCGGCGGCTGCGCCTGGGCTGCTGCCGGCGGTGATTGATGGCGACCTCGACCAGATCCGGCTGCCTTCCGAGGTCCCGGACATCGACGGATACGTCGCTCTCGCGCTGCGCAGCGGTTTTCCCGAGCCGGCTCTCCGGTTGCGGTCGGCCACCTGTGACGCATGGCTGGATGCTTACCTCGACCACGTCGTCTTCCGGGACGTGCGGGCGGCCGGGCAGGTTCGCGGCCCTGTGCGGCTGCGGCGATACCTGGAAGTGCTGGGGCTGTCCACAGCGGGGCTGCCTACCGAAGCCACGTTGTACCAGGCTGCCGACATCGACCGGCGTACCGCCGACGCCTACGACCGGCTGCTTGAAAGCCTCTACCTGCTTGATCGGTTGCCCGCATGGTCGTCGAACCGGCTCACCCGGCTGGTGAAGCGGCCGAAGCGATACCTGACCGATCCCGCCCTCGCGGTGAGCGCCGCCCGAATCGACATGGCTGCCGTGCTGAGCGACGGTGAGCTGCTCGGCCGTGTTCTCGACACCTTCGTCACGGCGCAGCTGCGACCCGAGGTGGCCTTGCGGCAACCTCGGGCCAGGCTGCATCACCTGCGCACGGAATCGGGCCCCCAGGAAGTGGACCTGATTATCGATCTCGGTGGTGGGCGTGTCGTAGGCATCGAGATCAAGGCCGCTTCCGCGCCGGGTCCGCGGGACGCGCAGCATCTCTTCTGGCTGGCCGAACAGCTCGGTGAGCGTTTCGTGCGGGGGATCGTGTTCCACACCGGGCCGACGCCGTTCGAACTCGGCGACCGGATCTGGGCGTTACCGATCTGCGCCCTGTGGTCGACAGCGCTTGCCGCTGAAAACGACTGATCGTGGCCAAGGGCTACACGGCCCGGTCTCTTGCACGCTGGCGCAGCTCGTCCGGGACGCCGCGTTTCTTCCGTGGCCGCCGTATCCAAGCTC
>JBOHHE010000094.1:0-6969 GCA_050700355.1 Pseudonocardiaceae bacterium | reverse complement strand
GTCGACGTCACGGATCGTGGCATGCAGGTCGGCGAGGATCCACCGGTCCAGCAGTGGCCGGTCGGCGGGAGCGGGCGCCGGTTGCGCGGCGGGCGTCCAGCCGGCGGCGTTGGCGTACAGGACCAGGAAGGACGCGGTGTGCCAGTAGGTCAGCAGTACCTTGCGGACCACCTCATCGAGAGCCTCGGTGCCGATGCGTCGGTCGACCCACGGAGATCCGCCCGCGAGCATCAGCCACCGCACGGCGTCCGCGCCGTACTGATCGAAGAGGGTGAACGGGTCGACGACGTTGCCGAGGTGCTTGCTCATCTTGCGGCCCTCGGCGTCGAGGATGAGCCCCAGACAGAGCACGGTTTCATAGGACGAC
This sequence comes from Pseudonocardiaceae bacterium, assembly GCA_050700355.1. Lineage (GTDB taxonomy): Bacteria > Actinomycetota > Actinomycetes > Mycobacteriales > Pseudonocardiaceae. The sequence continues at coordinate 6,602 of JBOHHE010000094.1, read as the reverse complement.
CTGTCGAACAGCAGGGTCCCCTCGGCCATCAGCGAGTAGAACCAGCCGCGGGTCTGATCGATCCCCTCGCAGATGTACTGCGCCGGGTAGGACGCCTCGAACGCTTCCTGGTTGCGGTGCGGCGCCCCCCACTGGGCGAACGGCATCGCACCGCTGTCGTACCAGACGTCGATCACTTCGGCGACCCGCCGAGCGGTCGCTCCGCAGGTCGGGCAGGGCAGCGTGATCTCGTCGACGTAGGGGCGGTGCGGGTCGAGCTGGGACAGATCCGTACCGGTGAGTGTGGACAGCTCGGCGAGCGAGGAGACGCACACCAGATGGGTCCGGTCCTGCGTGCAGCGCCAGATCGGCAGTGGCGTACCCCAGTAGCGGTTGCGGGACAGCGCCCAGTCGACGTTGTTGTTCAGCCACTCACCGTAACGGCCGTGCTTGATGTGACTTGGGTACCAGTTGGTCCGCTCGTTCTCGGCGACCAACCGGTCCTTGATCGCTGTCGTACGGATGTACCAGGACGGCAGCGCGTAATAGATCAGCTTCGTGTCACACCGCCAGCACTGCGGATAGGTGTGCTGGTACGGCTCGAAGCGCCAGAGCACCCCCCGCGCCCGCAGGTCGGCCACCAGCGCCTCGTCGGCCTCCTTGAAGAACTGACCGCCGACCAGGGGGACGTCAGCGGTGAAGCGTCCGGATGCGTCGATCGGGTTGACCAGCGGTAGGCCGTGCTCGCGCGCGGCGGCGAGGTCTTCGGCGCCGAAGGCCGGAGCGAGGTGCACCAGGCCGGTGCCGCTGGTCGTGGTCACATACTCAGCCGTGACGACCACGTGCGCGGACTCACCGAATTCGGCGAGAGGCACCAGGTCGAATGGGCGGGTGTACCGGGTGCCTGCCAGGGCCGCACCGGGCATCCGCGCCACGATCTCGGCATCGTCGCCGATGACGTCCGTCAGCAGCGCTTCGGCCACGACGAACGACTCCTGGCCCACCCGGGCCAGGACATAGTCCACGTCGGCGTTGACCGCCACCGCGGTGTTGGACACCAGGGTCCACGGGGTGGTCGTCCACACCAGCAGCGACGCCCCTCGGTCGGCCAGTGGGCCGCTGATGATGGGGAATCGGACGTACACCGACGGGTCGACGACTTCGGTGTAGCCCTGCGCGACCTCATGGTCGGACAGCGGTGTTTCGTCGCGGGGGCAGTACGGGGCAACCCGATAGTCCTCCACCAGCAGCCCGGCCTGGAAGATCTTTTGTAGCGACCACCAGACGCTTTCGATGTACTCGGTGTCCATCGTCAGGTAGGCGTTGTCGAGGTCGACCCAGTGACCCATTCGCTCGGTCATCGTGGCGAAGTCGGCCACGTAGCGCAGCGCCGACTCCCGGCACAGCGCGTTGAACTCGGCGATGCCGTATTCCTCGATGTCCTGTTTCTTGGTGAACCCGAGCTGCTTCTCGACCAGCAGTTCCACCGGCAGGCCGTGGCAGTCCCAGCCCGCCCGGCGCGGCACGTGGTAGCCCTTCATCGTCCGGAACCGGGGAAACAGGTCCTTGAACACCCGCGCCTCGACGTGGTGCACACCCGGCTTGCCGTTGGCGGTCGGGGGACCCTCGTAGAAGATCCAGCGGGGCGCCGATGCCGTCTGCTCCAACGACCGCTGGAAGACCTTCGTGGCCCGCCACCGCTGGAGGACCTCTCGCTCGACAGTGGGCAGGTCGACTTCGGCGGACAGCGGCGGAAACGAGGGGTGGCGCGGCGGGGTACTCACGTGATCTCTCCGTCAGACGTGGAAACAGCCTTCCGAAGGGACGACGCCGCAGCGCCGCGGTACCACCCTCCTTGCCGAGCCAATCGGCCCGACCCCTCAACTTCGCTGCCACGGACCGGATCTACTGAGCACCGAAACGGTGCCGTTCTTCCGGCGGCTCCAGGGTGATCTTCACGTCGCGCTGGCCGCCGGGCTCACACCATCCCCAGCTCGCTGCAAGGCTGCTCGCGCCGTTACTCGTCCCTCTCATCACTTTCCGCGCAGCCGGCAGCATACCCCGTCATCACGTGCTCAGCGCACCAAATGGACCGGCGCTCAGCCGGCGAAGACCAGCCCGACCGCGCCCATGGTGAGGGCGACCATCGCCACGAGCAGTGGATATTGGGTACGCACCGCGGCTGCGGGAGGCAGCAGCCGGACCGCCCGATCGTGCGCGGCGACCGCCGCCACCAGGTGTCCGAGCACGATCGCGGTGATCTGCACCGACGCGATCGTCGACGTGCTGATCACTGTGTAGTCGATGGTGCGCCCCGCCAAGCCGAGCAGATCATCGCCACGGGCGAACGGGTCGCTGGCCAGGATCAGCGTCAGCTGACCGTCAAAGATCAGCAACGAGAAGTAGTGCGCGATGGCGTAGCCGGCGGCGATCGGCACCAGGGTGTGCGCGAAGTCCCCCGGCCGAGGAGCTTGCCCGGCAGCACCTCGCGGTGTCACCAGACTTCCCGTGCCGATCAGAAACACCAGCGCGATCAGTAGGGTTGCGCAGCTCAGCCCCAAGGTGGCGTTGAGGATGCTGTCGGGCACGTTGCTCTGCCACCACGACGTGCGGGACATCCCGTCATAGGCCGTCGTGCCGATCAGCACCACCACCACACCCACCAGACCGGGCCCGGACGGTACGTCCTGCATCCCGTGTAGGGGGTTGCGCAGCACCAAGGCCCGATCGGTTGTCCGCCTGCCCAGCGGGGACAGCGCACCGAGCAGCGTCGAGTACACCTCGAAGCCGTCGCCGCGGGTGAACCAGCGCCGTCCGAACACCACAGCCGCCCCGGTGTGCACTACCGCGTAGACCGTGATGAACCAGGCGACCGAGGCGGGCTCGGTCCGGCTCGGGTACACCAGCTCGAACCATCCGAAGATGGCCAGCGACGCCGCCGCGGGCCAGTATCCGACCTCCTGCGGCAACGGCGTCACGCCGCGCTCCCGGTCGATGCGCAGCACCGTGCTGAGTGCGGTGTGCAGCAGGCGCAGCGGGTTGAGCACCCGCCAGATCGGGCCGAGCAGCAGAGACGCCGGCACCAGTCCCACCCAGAAGGTGACGAAGAAGACCCACGGTGCGAGGTTGCGCCCCAGTTCGTCCGGGCCGATGAAGCCGACCAGGCAGACGCCAACCACAGCGCCCAGCGTCAGCCCCTGCAGCAGGATCCGGGTGGCGGTGGCGTCGAGCCCGCCGGCCAGCGCGCGGGGCAACGCGGTACCTGCGTTACGGCGCAGACGAGGGCCGCGCCACAGCACGGCGAGCACCACGAACGAGATCGTCAGTGCCATTCCGGCGCCGAGGGCGGCCAGCCAGACCGGCAGTGGCAGGTCACTGCGGGTCCCGACCCCGTGGGCGAAGACCATCAGCTCACTTGCAGCTCGAACAGTTGGAGGCCCGCCCCCTCCAGTTCGACCTCGAAAACACCGGGGATCGTCGTGGTAAAGCTGACCGAGTTGGTCCCACCAGCCGGAACGTCGGCCGTGAGGTCGTAGCCATGTACGTGAATCTCGTCGGCCACATCGCTGGTGACCGAGACGGTGACCGGGGTACCCAGGGCCACCTCCACCCGGCCGGCCTCTCCGGTGATCTGTCCGCCGCTCACGATGACGGTGATGGTCCGGCTGGTCGGACCAGCCGGCGTCGGCGACGCTTCGGGGGTGCTGGAGTTGTGCCCGGCGCCGTGCTCCGCCGTGCTGGGTGCGGCCGTGGTGGAGACCGGGGCCGGTCCGTTGGCCGCCGACTCCTGCCCGCATCCAACGAGCACACCGGCCACCGCCAGTGCGCCCAACAGGATCATGATGCGATTCACCGTCCGTCACCTCTTCCGATGCCGTGTTGCCGACCGTGTGTCAGGAGCTCAGCCTGCCATGTGTGATCGACGGTGAATCACCTGCCGTCTGAGCTAGGGCGTCCCCGGCGTGACCAGGCCGCTCTCGTAGGCGGCCACGACGGCCTGTGCACGGTCCCGCAGTCCCAGCTTCAGAAGTATGCGACCGAGATGGGTCTTGACAGTTACCTGCCCGACGACGAGGCGCGCGGCGATCTCGGCATTGGACAGCCCGCTCGCCACGAGGATGAGCACCTCTCGTTCCCGTGCGGTGAGCCGCCGCAGGACCTCCGGGCTGGGGGCGCGCGGCTCGGGACGGGCGGCGAACTCGGTGAGCAATCCCCGTGCCACGGCCGGTTGCAGCCACGCCCCGCCGGAGGAGACAGCGCGCACCGCGGCCGCGAGGTCGGCGGGCGCGGCGTCTTTGAGCAGGAACCCGGAGGCTCCTGCCCGCAGGGCACCGTAGACAGTGTCATCGGCGTGGAAGCTGGTGAGGATGAGCACCTTGATCGATGCGTCGGCGTCGGTGCAAAAATCGTCAGCGGTGATCTGGCGGGTTGCCTGCACGCCGTCCACTCCGGGCATACGCACATCCATCACCACGACATCCGGCTGGTGCCGGTTCGCTTCCGTCAATGCCTGCTCCCCGTCGCCGGCTTCCGCCACGACCGCGATGTCTGGCTCGGCGTCGAGCAACATGACGATGCCGGCCCGTACCAGTGGCTGGTCGTCAGCCACCATGACGCGTATTGCCATGAGCGCCTCCGCTAATTGCCGAACCTCTCGCTGAGCCTGGCGTCGGCGGAAGTCCCCGTTCCTGGCTGGATGTTTCAGTCGGTACTGGAACCGGTATGGGTCAGCATTGATCGCCCGTCCTGCTCCCCATCGCGTCGCCGGGTGGCCGGCAAGGTAGCCGCGACCCGGAAACCACCGCCCAGCAACGGCCCCGCATGCAGCTGCCCGCCCACCGCTGCGGCGCGCTCACGCAATCCGAGCAGGCCGTGTCCGGTGGAGAGCTGGGCCGGTGCGCGATCGAGCTGCCCGCATCCGTCGTTGGTGACGGTCAGATGCAGTGCGCCATCCTCCCATTGCAATTCCAGGATGGTGTCGGCGCCGCACCCCGCGTACTTCGTCACGTTCGTCAACGCCTCCTGCGCGATCCGGTAGGCCGAAAGGTCGACGCTGGCATCCAGCTGCCCTGGCTCGCCATGGGTGAGTAGGCGCACCGGTATCCCGACTGCCGCCAACTGAGCCAGGAGCGGCTCCAGGTCACTCAGCCCGTACTGCTCGGGAGGTTCTTCCTCGGCCTGCACCTGGCCGCCCGTCCGAATGACACCCAGCAGCCTGCGCAGTTCCCCCGCTGCCTGCATACCGCTGTGCTCGATGTTCGCCAACGCATTGGCCGCCCGGTCCGGATCGATGGCCAGCATCCGCCGGGCGCCTGCGGCTTGCAGAAGCATGACGCTCACACAGTGCGCGATGATGTCGTGCAATTCCCTGGCGAGGCGACCGCGTTCCGCCGCAACCGCTTCACGGGCCGCCGCCTCACGTTTCTGCTCAAGCAGGAGAACCTTTCGGTGATTGGCTTGTACCCGCAGTCCGAGCAGCCAGGCACCGACATTGAACAGTGACCATACGGTCACGGCTACCATGAGGGCCTGCAGTGCCCGGTCCGGGGATGCGGTACTGGACTCCTGGGCTGACCCGAAACCAATGGGAACGAAAGTCAAAGCCAGGGCGGTCAGCCCGACGCGACGACTTTTCAGTGCTGTGACGGTATACAGTGCGACGACAATGCCGACAACGGGTCGGTAATCAGGGATCGCGATGGTCGCTACCACGCTGTGCACCCACATCGCGGCGAAGACGGTTACCGGAATCCGATCCCGCCAGGCGAGGAAGAAGTAGCCGATAACTGCGTACGCCACGATGGCGAGATAGCCGAGTCCCAGCTCGACGCGTGAGAACACCAGGAGGTCGAGCACGCAGCATGTCGCGGCGAGCACGATGTTCCGTCGGCGCTCGGGCAACCGATTTATAGCGCTGGTTCTGCCGGTCAACGTGATGCTCAACGTGGTCGGGTGGGCGTCAGCAGGCCGGGGTGAAATCGCAGAAATCGCTTGCCCCGAGCAGCCCGATCGAGTATGCGGTCTTGCTCACGGCCGCGGCCGCAGCGTGTGCCGTGCCGACGCTATGGGCGGCTGCGGCCGTGGCGCTGACCGGCCCTGCGGCGACCAACGCAACGACAGCTGAGCCGATGAGCACCGTGACGCTCCTCCTGATGGTGCTACGCAGTGCGCTCCTCATGTGGAGTCCCTCCTCCGTTGGTTCGCTGGTGCGTACTCTCCACTCCGCGCATCCCACCCACCACCCTTGATCGCGACTGGTCAGCGCTGCTGGCCGCCTCCAGGGTCCTCCTGGCGCCGCGGCTGGTGTCAGATTCCGCGCCTAGGATAAGTGTGCACTAAAAGTCGGCCTATGGCGGTCAGAAGCAACCTAGTACTCCGCTGGTCGTACCTGGAAGATCCGCTCCAGGGCAGACGACTGTTCGTGCGGTTCAGGTCATTATCACCACGGCACTGGAGCTGTTCCTCCTGGATTACCAGTCCGCATGCGCGAGGATCACGTCGGAAAGCCCGGGGGCGTTATCGCTGCCCGTCGTGCTCCTCGAGGGGGGACCCGCAGTGCCCGGTCGGGATGGGCCGGGCACTGCGGGTTATCAACCACGCGGGGTTATCAACCACGCGCCGAG
>JBOHHE010000093.1:0-7243 GCA_050700355.1 Pseudonocardiaceae bacterium | reverse complement strand
TGCGCCGCCTCGCGGCAGGCGGCCAGCTGCGCACCGAGCGCGCGGCGCATCTCGACGAGCTCTTCCGGTTCCCGGGCCATGACACTCCCCAGCACTCCTTGCCGCCCTGACCGGCTCAGGGTAGCCGCCCGATCACCCAACCCTGTGACAACGATGTGCGCCGCGCCATGCACACGATGTCATCACTTGTTTCATGCCTTCGCTGCCGCTTGGCTGACGTGTCGGCCTACCAGCGAACCCGGGACGTCGAGTAGCGAGCAGCGCTCGATGAGACGAGTCGAGTCCCCTCGTAGAGTCGATGGCGAACCGCTACCCGAGATCGCGACAGCGAAGGTAGACAGCAATGGCTGCTAGCATTGGACCGTGGCACGGATGATTACGTTGCGACTGTCCGATGAGGCGTACGAGGCGGTCAAGCGCTATGCCGACGCCGACCGGAAGTCCATGAACTCCTGGATCGAAGGCATTCTCGACGTCGAGGACATGCGGCGGCGTTGCGCGGCGCACGGCCGGTGGATGGCGGCGCACCCCGAGGCCGTTGCGTTCGCTGAAGCCTGGGCTGATCGCAACCTAGACGAGCTGGCAGGGCGTTGAGCAACTCCCCGCGGCGGGGCGAGATCTGGTCCACCGACGCCGGTGTCAGCGTGCTCGTGATCTCCTCGACCCACTGCTCGGAAGGGTCCAAAGTGGGCAACTTCGTCACGAAGGTGTGCAGGTCGGTGAGCTGCTTCTCCAGGAACAACAACCAGGTCACTGGGGCGTCGACCACCAGTACCTCACCGTCCACGACGACGTCGGCGGTGGCCTCACGATTCGCCCAGTCCTTCGTGGCGGTCACGTCGAACAGGCGGGTGAGGGTAGTCGTGAGCCGACCGATCAGATCGTCAGCTTTGATCTGCACCCGAACCGCTTCAGGGGGGAGTTGCTCGCCTTCCTCATCTCGTGGACGGTAGACGCGGGAGATTCCCGCGAGGGGAGCGGTTTTCTGCGCGTCGTGATGCAGTGCGGTCACCTGCGCGTAGGAGGTGTTTTTGGTGCCCTTCTCCACCGCGATGATCTGGTTGAGTCTGGTCATGCTTGGGTGATCTCCTCAGTCTCAGCGGCCATGAAAGCGGATCCGGTCGGGTACTACGCGCGGGTCCGCGCCGAGCGGGTAGCCGAAGCCAAAGAGACGGTAGCGCGACTACTGCGGCGGACGTGATGGACGTGATGGACCACGGTCAGGCGGCCGTCGGCCGGTAGTCCAGCGCGGCCACGGCGGCGAGCACGAACCGTTGTCCGGCTTCATCGAGCCCGTAGCGTCGCAGGAGCACGGCCAGCTCGGTGAGCAACTCCGGCATCTCACCCGGTACGCGTGGCTGAACGAAGGTCTCGACCGGCATGCCCATCCACCGGCACAGGGTGACGGCGCCGTCCACATCAGGTCGGTGACCGCTGGCCATGCGTGACATGGTGCTGGGGCTCAGTCCGGTCTCGGTGGCCACCTGGCGCCAGCTCAGCCTGGCGCCAGCTCAGGCCACGCGCGACCCGGTGCGCGTCCAGCGCGGCGTAGAGCAACGCCATGTCCACCTGTGCCATGGGTGCGATCCTACAACGGCGTTCGACATGCGCAGCGCTGTCAGCGCGGAGCGGCGTCCGCTGAGAGCAGGTACTTGACCACGACCCCGGACGTGGCCACCGCGCCACACCCTGTCTTCAACTGGCATACCCTGTGCCTCAGCGACCCCGTACGGCGAAAGAGCCCCAGGGCTCGACGGCCTGATCCCGTCTAGCCGCACGGGGTTTCGCGCCACCTGGTGCCCGCGTTGTCAACGAGGTTCCGTCAAGGTCTACACCGGCCAGGCCAATTTGACGATGATGTCGCAGGTCACGGTGTGATTGACCTTGTTGACCCGGTAGGAGCAGGTGACCACATTGCCGTATCCGTCACCGGAGTCCGGGACGGCGGCGAACCACAAATCGGGCTGATCGGCATCGGGGGTCGCGCCCTCGTAGGGGTCGGCCATACGAGTCATGAGCCAGTCCGCGACAAGGACTTGCAGGTCGGGATCGGGATTGTCGATGTGGTGCCAGCGGTCCAAGCAGATGTCGACCTGCTCGATCCGCCATGGTAGTTCGTTGGTCACCGGGCGGTGATTTCGTTCAGCGCGGCGTCCCGGAAGGCGCGCAGCGCTTCCCCGCCATCCCTCCCGGAGGGGGGTGGGAGGGGTGGCTGATCGGCCATTCTGCGCTTGATTTCGGCGATCACCGACCGGGGTATGGCGTTCTCTTCGTGGTCAGCGGTGAAGTACGTGACCAAAGCGTCGTGCTCGATGAGCACCGCGCCGCGGGGCCGGCGGTGCTCATTGGCGTCGCGCCAGGGGTCTTCGCTGTGGCTGAGGTGCTCCAGGTCCCGGCCGCTGAGCTTCCCATACCGGGACAGGACGTAGCCGACCGTGTTGAGCTCCTGGTTTCCTAGCTCACGGCATGGTGGGGTGGGGTTTCCCCGGTTCTCATCCCGCCACAGCTCAGCGACGACCGGACCCATATCCCAGGCTTCGATGGCCTCAACAAACAGGGGCTGACCGAACCAAGCCAGGTGGTGACCCTGGCAGTAGTAGAGCAGCTTGTGCAGCTTTTTGATCAGCATGCCGGGCCGTTGGGCCCGGAGCTCGGTGGCGATGTCGTGAGCGGAGACGGGTGGCGGCATCGGGCGATCCTAGGGGCATGGGTGGGGCGAGGGAAGGCTCTCGATAGGCTGGCAAGTCTCGAACAGAGGTTCGAGTATCACCCGGGATGCGGCCCCCGTCCAGCCCTCACGCGACACGGAGTCCACCTACCCGAGCTCGGGGCACCACGCCGCTATCGCCACATCCACTCCCGCTGGCGCCCGGGGGCGATCCGGTCGGGCCCGCACGAGCTCGGCGGTCTGGGCACTGGTGGCATCACCCAGGGCCGGTGAGGGCTGCGAACGCGGACGGCTTCATGCCCGGACCATCGCCGGAAGTGGCCAGTGGGTTACTCCTGGTATCGCAGCATGTTCAGGTGCGCGGGTAGTCCACTCCCGGCAGGTAAATCCTCAACCACTTCCGTGAATTACATGATTGGCGTTTTACGGAACAGTCCTACGCTGAGGTGCGGTCAGCGACCAAATCACTACACGCAAGGCGGCAGCCAATGAGGAGTCGATTAAGAACCTTCCTAGCGATTATCGTCACGATGATCACCTGGGCAGCTTTGGCAACCCCCGCGTTCGCGGATTCCCCACAGACCATGAGCTGTTCACACAACTGGGGACCACTGGACCCCGTTAACGGTCACGTCACCGTGCCATCAGCCGCGATCCACACCGGCCCACACGCCAACTGCCAAGTCATTGATCACGTCAACCCATCGCAAGGGCTGGATTTTCACTGCTACATTTGGAACGGATCAAACACCTGGACACATGTTTACGTCGTCGGCTCCAACAATCCCCGTATCAACGGTTGGATCTGGGACGAATACCTGACCGGTGGCGGAAGCAACGAACAGTGCTAACATGCACAACGCCCCTGGCCGCCAAATCCTTCCCGAATTGAGCGGCCAGGGGCGTTAGCAGCGGAAAAATTCGCCCCGATGTTAGGCCTTGGCTTTAATGTAGTTACAATGCTTCCGGAAGCCGTTGGGGCCGTCCTGAACGCAAGCCCCGATCCGTACCTCGATGCCGTCGTTGATGTCCAGGTCTAGAGCCGGCGCACAATTTCCGTTGGCCCCGTCGGAGTCCGCTGTTTCGACCCTGTTTACCACGCCAGCGGACCCCGTCCATACCGCAGTGGCGATGGCGCGCTTTCCATCCGCTTTGAGGTCGCACGCCGAGAGCAGCTCATCAGCATCCCGGAACTGCGATTGGGCTCCACCGTCCAAAGAGTTGACGGGCCACATTGCTCCCGGGCCCGCGAAGGCGGCTCCCGGAGTGAAAGCCATCCCTGTAATCGCGGCCAGGAAGATGGCGAAAACTACTCGTCGCATGGTGGGTTCCTACCTTTCGGTCGAGCGCTCCCAGATCAGGGGCGGAACGTACGGTGGGCACGTCAGTCGAGATACTTCTCCATCAGGTAATTCAAGCTCTTGCCAAACGCAACCACTCGTGCCCTGTCGGTATCTCTGATGCCCAGCTTGGAGAAAGCGCTTTCGATATAACGGTTCACTTCAGACGAAGATAGGTTCATGGCCTCGGCTATGTACTCCTGACTCTTCCCGCTTGCGGTCCACACGTAGAGTTCGTATTCAATTTGAGTGAGTTTGCTCAACCCCTCGGGAGGGGTTGGTGAAAATCTCGGGGGTAGAGGTCGTCTTGTCAACGAGGGAGCGCGCGAGTTGTATCCATCCCTGTCCTGCAACAAGATCTCGGTCTGTCGCTGCAAAGCGTTGATGAGCATACGGGCAAACTCTTGTAATTCAACCATCGGCGGCGCGTCCCCAGCTTGCTCGCGTGTCAAACCGAAGTACTGCCACAATTCATTATGTTCTTTGGGAACCTCGTCGATGACTTCGGCTAATTTTTTGATTTGATCTTTCAGTGTCCAACTTTGGAGATGGCCGTCGTAGGGATGACGGCTCAGCACTATGCTATCGAAGGGAACGTCTGCCTTTATGTCGTCGACGACGAGTACAACCGGCTTGTCGAGTGCGATGCAAACGCCGAGCTCAAGGAATACGCTCGGGTTTGAGGTGGTCATGTCGCACAGGACTAGTTCCGCGTTGAGCAGATTGTTGATTATCCCCGCATGTATGACGGTGCCATTCATCATCGCCGGTCCCACCATGGCGTAGCCAGCCGCTTCGATGGCGGGTTTGAACAGCAGATGCAGGACGTGCTCGAAATGATCGGGACCGCCGGAGAACTCATGCTTTTTCGCCATATCCGGCGGGGTAGTCATCGGTATGATGACGAAGCACGTGGGCTTCTTGCCCTCTTCGCTCTCGTCCTCGCTCTTCCCGGCCTCGCTCATGTCCGACGCCCGGCTGCGGACACGTCAAGGCAGGTGTTACCGTCAACCACGGCGAAGTCCTTCCAGGTCTGTTCGCCCAAAGCCCCCGGTGGTTGGCTGACCACGCGGGGGCTAACTATGTCGTGACCATCTCACGATCTCGGGTGGCTGCGCGCCACCAGTTCGCGACACGGAGTGCCGGAACTTCTCGGGTGGCGTAGACCTGCTCGGCGGACACGTCATAGAGCAGCACATGCCGATCTCCGGGCAGGATCACCACGTAAACCTCGATCGGCTGGTCGCTCTGGTCGAACGTGGTCCGCAGCAGCCGATGCACAGGGGTGCCGATGAGTAGGCGCAGAGCTGCTATCTCGTCCTCGGTGGGCATTCGGGCGGTGATCTCGTCCTCGTATCGGGTCGGGGTGTGCCCGAGGTCTTCGAGTACCTGATCAGTCCCCCCGGGGATGTCGGCTGGGTCCATGATCTTGGAGTAGATGACGACGTTCAGTGGGTAGTAGCTGTCGCCGAGCTGCAAGGGTTCGTCGTCGGCGAACATGACCCGGCGTCGCACGGCTACCGGCTCCCCGACCGGGACGTTGAGGTGCGCGGCGATCTCTTGGTCGGCCGGGACCTGCTCAACGGTGCTTTCTTGGCGCGCTGTCTTGCCCTGCGCCTCGACTTGTTGGGCGAAGGTGTCTCGACGTCGGTCGGCTTCGAGGCGTTTGGCGCGGGAGCCGGTTTGCGAGGCCCAGTACTTCATCTTCTCTTCGGCCACGTACCAGCCGGCGCCCTGGCGGCCGACCGTCTACAACGAGATCGCGACTGAACCGACCGTCGTCGTGGTGCCGGTGTTCGCCAGTGAGCCCGACACCGGATTCGGGGTGGACCTCGGTGACGGCTGGGCAGCGCCGGGTTTGGTCGCCAGTCTGCGGAAGGCGCGGCTGAGTGAACGCCGACGATCCATCGACGTCCAGACCCTCACCGATGTCAACAACATGCTCTTCAAGATCCTTGCAACGCCGGACCGCTGACGTCATGTGCGGACACTGACGTCACCCACCCTGTTCGCCCTCAGCGGAGCCACCCGGCCCGGTGACGGCGGATCGTGCACGAGACCGAATACCGAACAGCTCGCGACGAGGCTCTTTACGTATTCAGGCTTATGAATAGGACTCACATACAGCTTTCCTGTGTTACCTAGCTATGGCCCCAGAGTATGGCGAGCGTCTGACGTTCGGCAGCCATTACCGCATCTCGACTGTTACGTGTACGCGGCGGAACTCGACGCCAAGCCGTAAGCGAACAGCCGATTGTCTAATTCCTTGACGGCTGGGGTGTCCTGCCAGGGTTGCATCCCGGCGCGCGTCGTGCGCAGTTCCCGCACCAGGCGGGCCGAGCGGGTCTGGGTGGCGAGGCCGGCTGCGTCACCGATGACCCGGGCTGCTTCGTCGATCTCGCCGGATTGCAGGCGGGCGTTACCGAGGAACAGCATGCAGAATGCTCGACTATTCACATAGGAATTATCGAAGAGCGCGAGTCCGTTGTTGGCGCTGGCCGCTGCTTCCTGCGGCTTCCCCAGCCGCAGCAGGCAGCCGCTCCTTTCACTGGCGAGCAATCCCTCGTGATACCAATAAGCTGGCGATTCAGCAGGCACGTGACCGGCTGCTGCCAGGCTGTTCTGAGCCTTCTCGCACTCGGCCATGCTCGCCTTGTGCTGGCCGTCGATCGCGTACGCCTGAGCGGCCTTGTCCGCTACGCAGACTTGCATGAGCGGATCGTCGGTCTTGCTGAGTAGATGCTGCGCGGCGGCTGCCGTGTCGATCGCCGTGTGAGCCTTGCCTTGCCAGCACGCGGCGTAGCTCATCTCGATCAGTGCATAGATGCTGAGTTCGGTGTTGCCCGCCTTCTGGGCTGCCGCCCGTCCTTGGTCCCAGTAGTGTGCGGCTCTAGTGGGGTCATTGAGATCGAAGAAGTAGAATCCGATGGAAGTGGACATATCACTGTAGACCGAGAGCAGGCTCGGCAGAAGAGGTGTTGGGCATTCTCCGAGGAGGTCGTGAACCAGGTTTCGCTGCCCGAGCGCCGTAGGCAGTACTGCCCGCGCACCGAAGGTGTCCTCTTGTCGTTTGGAATGCTCGAGTATGGCCTTGAAGTGGTTGACGATCTTCTCGTCTATCCGGTTTGGTGAGATGACAGCCTGCGCGAGGCGTTCTTGTTCGTCGGTGTCCAGGCTGGTCACTGCGGGTGAGATGGCGATGGTGCCGGTCGTTTTGCCCAGCAACCTAAGGAGT
>JBOHHE010000092.1:0-3105 GCA_050700355.1 Pseudonocardiaceae bacterium | reverse complement strand
CGGTGAGTCACCCCGGTTGTCGAACGTGCCCCTTTCGTTGAGCTCGTCCAGCAATTCACGCGCCTCATTGCTGTGCGAAACGCCCTCGGCCAGCACGGTGCTGCCGAAGATCCGGCCGCCCGGCACGACATGGGCGTGGGCGTGGTCGAACACCCTGGCCTTGTGCACCATCCCACCAGGCAGGCAATGGAGCAGGAAGTTCAGCCCTGCCGAATCGAACCGCTCCCCATCAAGGTCGAACGGGGAGAGCACATCACGTTCGAAGGTGATGGGTTGGAATCGCCGCAACCGGGCAGCCGCCTCGGCCAGCACCGCCGGATTGAGATCCACCAGCGCGATCCGCGGCCGCGGCGACCGGTGCCCGCAGTGATCGAGGAAGAAACCGGTGCCCGGACCGAGATCGAGATGCCGTTCGCCGATATTGCGATCGTACGAGGCCAGCATCTCCGCCCGATCGCAGCACCACACCTGTCCGCAGATCTTGTCGAGTACGTCGACGTCGTACTCGGACAACCACCGCGGAGTGTAGACCGCCGTGCCGGCGAGGACCGCATCCCAGGACGGACCGGTGTCCGGCTGGTCAGACACCAGCGATCTCCTCGGCATGAGCCTTCGCCAGCCGCAGATTACTCATGCTGTTCGCGCTGAGCACCCGGCGCAGGTACTTGCGCGCGTCGAGAACCGAGGTTCCCGGCCCGAGGATCGGCAAGGCAGCGGGCTTGATCGTCGCGGTGTGCCGGGCGCCGAGGATGAAGCCCTCGCGGGTCGGGGTGAACTTCCAGTGACCGGTGTGGCCGTCCAGCAGCTTCGGCAGGTGGATCTGCTTGTACACGATCTTGTTGCCGGGCAGGCAGATCCGCACGGAGCGGGTGGTGTGCGCCGAACCGTCCGGAGTCTTGGTGTCCATGTCGAAGAACTGGATGTTCGGAACGTTCTCCTCCAAAACCAGCCGCGAAACGTGCGGGATACGCTCCGGCCACTTGTCGGCCTCGTACAGGTAGGCGTACGCGTCGTCGATCGATCCCGCCACGAACAGCGGATCCTCGAAATCGACCACCAGGTCCTGGCGCTCCGCGTCGCGCTCAGCGGCGTTGACGACGCTGTCGAGCAGTTCCCGCAGGTCGCGCTCGGCACGAGCTGCGTCGTGGTCGCCATCGCCGGCCGCCGCCTGCGCCACCCGCACCTCGGTGGACGAATCGGAGATCTTGACGAAAGTCCATTCACCGCGCGAACCGGCCACCGCGGGCTCGTCCGAGTCGAACTCGTAGCCGATCCGCAACCGCTCCCGGTCGAACCGCCAACACGCCTGCCAGGTGCGCACGGTGCGGTCGTCGATCACCCACCAGTGCCGGAAGAGCTCCGCTCCGTCCTGGTGGCCGAGCGGTTCGGCATGCACGGAAGGACCGTGGAACTGCGACCAGTCCTGGAGCCCGGCGACCAGGTCATACACCAGACCTGGCGGCGCGGTCACGATCCCGGTGTGCCGGACGGTGTCCTTGTTCCGGGTAGGCACGGCTGAGATACCTCCGCATTCATGTTTCACAACGGCTATGTCGGTGACGATCACTTGCGGTCAGTCCTCGACGATCGCGACCGCCCTGGTCCAGCCCGCGCCCGCGCCCGCGATCTTCACCGGGAAACAGGACACCAGGAAACCATGCGACGCGGGCAGCGCGCCGAGGTTGGCGAGGCGTTCGAGCTGGCAGTACTCTCGGTCGCGGCCCGCGAAGTGGGCAGGCCAGAGGACCGATCGATCCCCGGTGTCGTGGTACCGGCTGATGATGTCGCCGAACGGCGCGTCCAGGCTGAACGCATCCGTGCCGATCACCTTCACCCCCAGATCGAGCAGCAGGTGCACGGCCGGGCCGTCGAGTCCGGCGAAGGTCGTGAAGTACTCCGGAGTGCCCACCCGTTGGTCGGTTCCAGTGTGCAGCAGGACGATGTCCTGCGGGGACGGCGTGTAGCCGATCCTCGCGAACTCCTTCTCCAGCCGCGCGGCCCCGATCACCCCGGGTTCGGCGTCGGTCAACTCAAGTACGACGCCGGGATTGTGGAACCAGGACAACGGCATCTCGTCGATATGCCGGGGAATCCCGGTCCCGTATGTGGTTCTCGACCCGTAGTGCGAGGGGGCATCGACATGGGTGCCGGTGTGCGTAGTGAGGCTGACCCGGTCTAAAGAGAGGAACTCACCATCGGGAAGCACATCCGGGTCGAATTCGATCCCGAAGTGCTCGCGCATCTCCGCACTCATGTGCAGCGCGCCCTCCCGCGGGGTGAGCACTTCGTGGACCACCGGGTCGGCCTCGTAGACCCCGGCATCCACGGGCGAGGACAGGTCGATGATTCGCACAGCTACCTCCGGATCTCTCGGCTGGGCGCGCAGCTGCCCGGAATGCTTTCTGCCGTCGATAGAGAGGCGTTGGAGCTTCGCTGTAGCGACGCCTCAAGCGGAGTTCGAACCAGGTGTGACAGCGTGCCACCCAGAAAGATCCATCACCCTGCGTACCGCGCCGTCGGTGAGCAGAAAGTAGGAGAGCCATGTCCGTGACGACTGACCATCAGACGTTCGAGAAGATCTACGCGGAGGTGCAGCAGTTCTACGCCCGGCACATCCAGCTGATGGATGAAGGCAAGGCGGATGAGGTGGCGCTGACGTTCACCGAGGACGCCTCCATGGTGTCCCCACCCAAGATCGCCGAACCGATCCACGGGCGTGCCGACCTGCTCGCCGGTCTGCGCAAGGCGGCGGACGCGCTGGCCGCGGAAGGCGTGCGCTATCGGCGCTGCCACACGATGATAGCGGTGGAGCCGCGGCCGGAAGGCCAGTTGTCCGTCCGGGCATACGTGCAGGTCGTCCGGACCCAGCGCGGTGGCGAGCCGACCCTGCACGCGATGTGCGTGTGCCAGGACGTGCTGGTGCGTGAGGACGGTGAACTCAAGGTGCGCGAGCGTGTGGTGACCCGTGACGACTGGCTCTGAAGTCGACTCCGGCTCTAGCGACGGTATTTAGCTTTCCGGACGTGACCAAGTCGAGGGACAGCACCGCTTCGCGCGGCGTGATCGTCACCGGCGGTGGCACCGGTATCGGTCGGGCCACCGCCC
>JBOHHE010000091.1:0-7661 GCA_050700355.1 Pseudonocardiaceae bacterium | reverse complement strand
GTAATAGAATGTGGTTTACTTTGAGTTGTTGGCAAGTAGTTTCTTGAAGTCCCGGTGAAGAATTCTGACTTTGGTGATGATGTCGTCGGCTGTGGCGGTCCAGGTGAAAGGTTTTGCGTTGCTGTTCCAGTTGTCGATGTAGGCGTTGATGGTGTCGATGAGTTGACGTACCGATCCGAAGGTGCCTCGTCTGATGGCTTGTTCGGTGATGATGCCGAACCAGATCTCCACTTGGTTGAGCCACGAACCGCCGGTCGGGTGACGTGGAACGTGATTTTTGGGTGTTCGGCGAGCCAGGCATCGACGTCGGGCACGGAAGGGGTGGACAGATTGTCGGTGACGACGTGGATCTCTCGGTCGTGGTGTCGGGCGGCCACCTGGTCCATAAACGCCAGGAATTCCTTCGTGCGGTGCTGGTCGAAACAGTGACCCAGCACCTCACCGGTAGCTGTGTTCAGGGCCGCGAACAGGGTCGTGGTCCCGTTCCGTACATAGTCATGAGTGCGTTTCGCGGTCCTGTCACCATCGGTGGGCCGTGGTGGCTGGGTGCGGTCCAGGGCTTGGACCTGTGGTTTCTCGTCGATCGACAGGACGACGGCATCCGCCGGAGGGTCCAGAGAGAGACCAACGACATCGATCACTTTCTCCTCGAAGTGGGAGTCGGTCGAGAGCTTGAACGTACCTTGGCGATGCGGTTGAAGGCCATGTTCACGCCACAGGTCCGCCACAAAATTATGGGAGACCACTATCTTCTCCTCACGTTTAAGGTAGCGCACCGTCGCCCTGCTCGACCAATGAGAGAGGCCTGTTCTCCCCGGCGGTGACCGGCGAGTCAACGCCAGTATTCTCGCCCGCACCCGACCCGAAACTTCCCGAGGTCGTCCCGTGGACTTACGATCGACCGGACCGTCGAGGCCCAGTTCCTCATACCGAGTGACCCATTTGTACACCGTCGGCTTCGTCGTGCCCGCCATCTCTGCTATGACCTGAGCCGAGTATCCATCCGCCCGCCACAACACGATCTGTGCGCGCGCGGACACCGATCCGTCATAACCATCCTCGCGAAGCAGAGACTCAAGACCGATGCGATCTTTATCCGTTAGCACCATGATGACCGGTATGCCACAAAGAAGATTGAACCATAAACTATATTCTATTACGCTACACTAGTGCATCCGCGAACCGCCGTTCAGGTGAATAGTCTGTCCTGTTATGAAAGAGGCGGCTTCGGATAGGAGAAAACATATCGTTTCTGCGACGTCCTGGGGTGATCCGAGCCTGCTCAACGGTATGTCCTTCACCCACGAGTCCGCAGATGTGGCCGACGGCCACCGAAGGTGAAAATCGGTCTCGATCGAGGCGGGCGCTACCGCGTTCACTCGGATACGGCGGCTGGCTAACTCGGCGGCCAGTCCGCGTGTGAATCCGATGAGTCCGGCTTTGGCGGCAGCGTAGTGAACGGCACCATTGCTACCACCGGTAAATGCGGACGACGAGGACACGTTGACAATGGCGGAACTGTCCGGCCGCAGATGCGGTATCGCGGCCCGGCAGACGGCGAAGGCACTGGTGAGGTTAATGGCGAGAGCGCGATTCCAGGTCGCCATCGGCAGCGACTCCACCGGCGCTCGGGCCACGGTGGCACCCGCATTGTTCACGACGAGGTCGAGACGCCCAAATCGATTCATCGCCTGGTCAACGAGGTGGCTGGCGCCGCTCTCCTCGGCTAGGTCGGCGGCGACCGCCAGGCTGCTGCCCTGACCGATCTGACCGACTAGATCCTTCGCCGCGTCGGCGCTCGTCAGGTAGCCCACGACAACCCGCACACCTGACTCCGCGAGGCTGAGCGCGGTGGCCCGGCCGATGCCGGTCGCACCGCCGCTGACAAGGGCTACGGGACGGGGTTCGGCGGTCAACGCCGGCCCCATTTGACCGATGTTACGCGGCCGATTGACCGGATCGGAAGGGTCCCGCGGGGCTGGTTCGCGAACCGCGCGACGTCCAGCCGTGGGGACGCCACGACCAGCGCGGCTGTCGCCGGGCCGCCGCTGCGGCGAAGCTCTGGCCCGTGCTCCATGACGACGGTGACTCCGCGCGCGGCCAACTGGGCGGTTTCACCCTCGACGCCGCCGGATCCAATGGGAATCACCTCGTGCACGAGCCTATCGCGCATTAAGGATCGGACGGTCCGCAGATCGACCATTCCCGGATGATCCATTCGTGCGTCGCTCCCGACGAGGCATTCACCCAGCTGCACCACTTGATCTCCTTCCCCAATGCGCTCCCGGGAGAAGCCACGTCGACTGGCCAGCCCCGCCGCCGTGACTCCGAGCGAGGTCTGAAGCGTCGGAAAATTGTTTTCAGAACTTATCGTCAATGCAATTGAATTAATCAGATTCTCCTCATTGAGTTGCTGATTTATTCCGTCCAGTAGGCACCGGGCAGTAGGCTCGCGCTCGACACTCAGCGTGCACGAAATGCTACACGGCACAGCATTAACCGTCAATACTTCAAATAGTACTACACGCGTACAGAAATATCCGACGCTAGCAGGGGAGGCTTGCTCAAAATCGTCCGGCTTTGCACCGATACCGCCGGCGGCATCGCGGGCGAACACCAATAAGCGGCGACGGCTTATCGGATAGAAAGAAATGTCACGGAATGTTCCGGCATGCATTATCGCCTCCACGCTAGGGCTCATTCAACGCCACCCTGAACCCAATGTCGTCATTTCGATTATCGACGGGATTGCGGAAGCGGTAGGACGCGTCGAGCCCTTCGACCGTGAACCACCAGTTGCCGCCGCGCAAAACACGCATGGCCGCCAGACCGGTGCTCACGATGGGGTCGATTGGGGTCTCGTCGACTCGCCGGCCGTAGACCTCCGGATCCCACATGTCGAGGCACCACTCCCAGACGTTCCCGGCCTGATCGAGGCAGCCGAAGGGTCCTCGGCCGAGCGGGAAGGAGCCGACCGGTTCTGGGTGGCTGTCCGTGTCGCCGTGCAAGTAGCAGGCCCGGGTGCGGTCGGGCTCTTCGTTGCCCCACGGATAGCGACGGCCATCGGTCGACCTAGCCGCGTACTCCCACTGGGCCTCGCTGGGCAGCGTGTACGGCAGGCCGGTGCGCGTGGAGAGCCAGCGGCAGAACTCCAGGGCGTCATACCAGTTAACCCCGACGATCGGGAGTTCCGGTCCGGCGAACCGCGGCTCCCGCCAGAAAGCTGGCTCGGCGTGATGCGTCTCCTGCAGGAATATCTCGTACTGGCGGTTCGTCACCGACGTCTCGGCCAACCAAAACCGACTGATCCTGACGGTGTGGGGGGGCCGCTCCGCCGCGCTGACGTCTAGCGAGCCCATGATGAACTCGCCAGGTGGGATCGGCAGCATGACGATCCCGGTCAGCTCGTCGATCACTGGCTGGTCCGCCATCAGCTGCACCTGACCGACCGGGGTGTGATCGCCCGCCGACTGTTCCACGATCCGCGCCGCCAGCGAGGCGACCTGGGGATCACGATGGTGCGCGAGCGAGCGGGCCACGCGGATGATCTCGCTGTCCCGCCGGTTGACGAACATGCGGAGCACGTCGGCCTTCGACCAGGCGGAGGTGACTGGGTCCTCTAAAAAGCGGACGAACGGCTTGGGCTGGATGAAGTCGACGTGCTCAATGCAGTCGCGGATCGTGGCGCACGCCGTGCTCAGCAGGTCGGGCCGGAGGACCGCGGTGAAGAGTTCCGCGGCCGTGTCCCGCGACGCCAGCTGAACGGTGAAAATGAAGACCTCACGCCACCACTTATCGCCGATGTTGAACGCGACACGCTGAAGCGCCTCCACGTCGTCGGCCAGGTAGGAGGCGGTCAGGAATTCTTGAAGGGTCAGGTGCGTGAAGCCGTACGTGTCGGGAGCCAGCCGGGTCAGCACGCCGGCCCCGAGCCAGAACCACTCGAGCAGCTCCTGCGGAGTGATCCGGTCCTGGCTGGCGGCCATAAGCTCGCGCAACGGCTCGGCGAGCATGTTGGCGAACTCGGCAGAGTCGAAGTCACGCCGCTTGGCGTTGTGCACGTTGAATGCCAGGTACCGCAGCACCTCGTTGGCGTTTGACGCGGAGAGCGGCGGCTCAATGCCCTTGGTCCGCGACCAGCGGCCGAGCAAGGTGCGGAGGCATTCGCGGTAGAAGTCCACGGCGTCCTGTGGGACCTCGCCGCCGCGTAACGCGATCACGCAGAGCAGGCTGAGCATGAGCGGGGAAGAGGTGAGGACCGCGAGGTTCTGGCTGGCCGCGGCGCGCGGTCGCAGGCTCCCGATCAGCTCCTCCCGCAGCGCCTGGTTGCTGGTTCCGGTCTGTCCATCGGCCGAGCCGATAAGGCGGTCGGCGGCGTCGAACCACCGCTGGACGAAGTGCTCCGTCCTGACCGCGTCCAATGGCAGGACCTCGACGAAGTGAAATCGGGGGCCGAGTTTCACGGCTTCCGCGTACGCCGCCGAGCGGCAGGACAGCACGACCTTGATCCCGCGCTTACGCAGTCCCTGGGCCTGACCACGCAGGTAGTCCACCACGGCGGTGCGGTCTGCCGACTGGCCGACCTCGTCAAGCCCGTCCAGCAGCAGGACGATCCGTCCCCGCTGCCAGAGCCGCTGGACGAAGTCGTCGGGAAACCGGCTGGGCGCCAACGCGTCCAGCTCGCTCTGGAGGAAGACTGGTAACGACTGCTGGAGACCGGCCGTGCTCAGCTTTCGGAGGGAGGCGAAGACTGGCAGGGTGTCGGCCTCCAGTCCGAGAGACGCCCCACCCACCTGGAGAATAGACTCCAGGAGGTGGAGCAGTAGCGTGGTCTTTCCGGACCCGGGCTCGCCGACGATCACCACGCCCTGGGTGCCGGCTGCGTACGCCAGCAGGTCCCTCATTGTGGTGCGGGCTTTCCTCTGTGCGGGCGACGACTGACGGGAGTGAAAACGCCGCAGCTCCGGGGTCACGAAGATGTCGGACAGTGGGAAGAAGATCTCCTTGGCGCCGACCCCGACCAGCTCGACGTACCCGTACTGGTCGATCACCCATTCCTGGTACGCCTCAAGCAGTTCAGTGGTCAGCCCGATCTCCGGCAGCGTGGACGTCAGCCTCCTGCGCAGCGCGAGCCGGCCCACGGCGGCTGACACCCGGACGGCGAGATCGTCGGGAGTGGTGAAGAAGTCGACCAGCTCGGTGTTCTTCAACGTCGCGCGAAACGCGTCGAGTTTCTCGCCACGCGGGCCTCGGTCGATGTACGCCGGCGACCAGGGGTGGTCCTCCCTCACGAGGAAGATCAGCGTCGGGATCTTCGCACGCTTGGCCGCCTCGTACTCGGCCATGACGAAGGACTTCCCGCCACCGGGCGGTGTGAACCCGTAGGACCACGCCACGATTCCGACGTAGACGTCGCAGGAGAGGACGTCGGTGATGCAGCGATCCAAGGGAGGAACGGAATCGGCGCCGTAGTCCTCCATCGCCACGCAGCGGCATCCAAGTCGCCGGAGCGCGTCGAGCACAGCGCTACGATAAGGGCCGAGGTCTCGTGCTGTTGACGAGATGTACACGGTCGGTTCGTCCTCAGCCTGCCCGCGCATCGCCACCTCCCCAAGCTGATCCGTCGTGGCGTGTCTGAGCGTGGACGGACATCTGTCAGCGAGCGTCGTCGCGCGAGATGTACGGTCGCGCTAGTCCGTGAGCAGTTCCATAGGGAATGCCGGTCAACTCGCCCAACCTGGGCCAGGACAGGCGACCACGGAGATAGAGGGCGGCCAACAAGCGCCCTAGCCGTTCTGTGGCCGCGTCGCGGTCCTCGTCGGCCAGACGGACAGCCCTAATGAGCTCGTCGTCTGTGAGATCGTCGGTCTGCCGGTGGAGCAACGCTGCAAGCTCTACCAGCTGGTCGGCATTCACAAGACAAGTCTTTGACCTGCCATCTTTCGAGTTGTCAAAAGGTGGTGTAGTGGTTGGGGCGGCCGGGAAGCCTCCGTCTAGTGGCTCGGCAGGCGACGTTGACCGGGTAATTGATCCCGGTCGTTGAACCCGGGAGGCTGCCCGCATCTCAAGCGCGGGAGGTGGGGTGGTTCGTCGACCGAGCTTGTTCGTCCGGCCGTTGTCGATGGACGAGGGCCGGAAGGTGCAGCGGATCACCCGCCCGGCCAAGGACCCGGTGCGGCTGCGGCGTGCGATCGTGGTGATGATGTCCGGCCAGGGCCAGACCGTCCGCGACATCACGGCGTTGCTGCAGGTCATCCCTGAAGTCGCCATAGTCCTCCGGTCCACCCATGGCGGATGAAAATCGGGTGGTGCGCTCGCGACGACGCCGGCCGTCCCTTGGTGCCTGGTGAGCCCGTTCTGAAGTCTGGTCGCGGGGGTTGGTCGGCACCCTGGACTGTTGCCCTCGAGCACGTGGAGCAGATTCGTCTGATTCGGCAGCCTTTGCGAGCGCACATCCTGCAGGAGCGGACGGAGAGGTGCGGGCGATGCGCGGGTTGATCAATCAGTGCGCGGGGATCGATGTCGGGCAGGCGCTGCTGGTGGTATGCCTGCGGGTCGACGACGACGGCGGGACGGTGCGCGAACAGGTGCGGTCGCTCGGGACCACGACCCCGGACCTGCTGGAAGACGCGTTCGAGGTATTGCTGGTCAACGCCGCGCACCTCAAGCACGTCCCGGGCCGCAAGACCGATGTGATCGACGCCCCAGTGGATCGCCGAGGTGCTCTCCTACGGCCCAGCTTCGTGCCGCCGCGACCGATACGCGAACTGCGGCATCTGACCCGGTATCGCAAGGCGTTGATCCGGGCCCCGCACCACGGAGGTGAACCGGCTGCACAAAGTCCTCGAGGACGCCGGGGTCAAACTCGCGACGGTGGCCACGGACGTGATGGGGGTGTCCGGGCGGAGATGATCTTATTAAGCCACTGCCTATGCAGGTGACGACTGACTGCCGAAGTGCAGTTGGCTGACGTGGTCGAATCAGTCTAATGGGAGGTGTATAGAGCATATGGCAGCAAAATGCTGAAACCAGGCCAAAAGGCACCAGTACTGGTCAATACGGGCTACAAGGCCCACGAGGTGGTCAGACTGGCAAAGAAGTGACATCCGTCAAAGGCGAACCACTTCCGCCTACGCCGAAACCGGATCAGGTCTACAAACTTGTAGACAAGACAAAGCACTCGAAGTAGTACTCCGGTAGCTAGAAATTACGAGTGGCTCATATTGTTGAGTGTCTCCCGTCTCAACCCCTTCCACACCGTACTCCCACTTACCCCCAACTCTCGTCCAATCCGCTGCGTACTCCAGCCCTGCGCCTGAAGCTCTCGTGCTCGTGCTATCACTGCTGGAGTCATCTTGACCATCAGCCGTTTCACAACACCGACTCGCTCTAAATGTCGATCTACCGTATGACGATGAACGCCATATCGTCTTGCTAGCTCTCGTACCCCAGCACCACGTCGGTACGCCTCCACCAGCTCAGCTACCTCTTCAGGCGCCAAGATCCGGTCCTCCCGAACCTCTAGCCGCACCAAGCTAGTATCGCGTAATTGAAGTTCCTTTTTTTATGAAGGTGGTCCGGCGTTTGCTGGTTGCCTTGCTGATGATGACTTCGGCGGGCTTGGTCCAGTTGAATGGCTGACAGTCTTTGTTGTAGTGGGT
>JBOHHE010000090.1:0-13865 GCA_050700355.1 Pseudonocardiaceae bacterium | reverse complement strand
CCGTGCTCGGGGACCGGCCATCTCACCCGAGGGGCGCCACCGCCGGGCAGCGGCGGGCGTGAGACGGCCGGGGACTGTGCGGCAGCAGTGTGCTGGGTCGTCCCAGGGCTGGGCCGCCCGCGATCACCCACGAGACTCACGGTGACGGCCTCCCCTTCCAGGCCACGCAACGCGAGCACCGCCCCGGACCGGCTTTCGCGATAAGGCTGCGCTTCCGCCACGCTCCCGGGCCTGTTTGGCACAATCCTGGCAATACCGGACAGGCGCGGTCAGCAGACTGGCCGCAGGCACCACGGCCCCGCACAAAGCGGGATAACACCCCGAGCGCCGATGCAACGCGACCGCCGCGACAAGAACGAGATGCAGTTCCTCAGTACAGGTGTCCACCACGGACAAGACGGGCGCGGCAGCAGTCACCAGGCGCCTCCGGGAACCCACCCGATGACGCCCACCCGAGGGACCCGCACACCCCGCCCAAACCCGCCATCCGTGCGGTTACGCAACCACCGCCACCCGGTGACCAGCACCACAACACCCAGCACGATCCCGCAAGCGGCAGCCAACACCGCGACCTGGTTCGCGACCATCACGCCAGCCACAGTCGAATCCTGAACTGAACACTGGGCGCTTCCACCATGAGCTTCATGGCACAGCTCCCCTCCCTGGAGGTTCACAATGACCTGCACTCCAACACGGTGTGCACGACCAAGATGCCAATGAGAATCTGTCATCGGTATCGCGTCTATATACCCCTTTTTATCGCCTTATGCCCCGCCTATCTTCTCTGTCTCTATCACATGATATTCTTGGTCGCATGAACCTGCCGGCAGTACCCAGTCATGAACCAACCCTGCTCAAAGTGCTCCTACGGGCTCGCCATTGGCAGAAGCACTCCACTTTTGTGAGAGAATGGGAAAAGGTCGCCAAAAGTATCGATCCCACGCTAGTAGACACATGGCCCCGTCATGCACAGTTCTACCGATGGTTGCGTGGCGAAATACGCGAACTGCCATACCCGGATTCCTGCCGAGTACTCGAATCGATGTTTCCTGGATACAGTTTGAAATCCTTGTTCGAATCATGCCCGTCCGACAAGGTCGATGAACTACTGAACAGCAACGGCAAGGTAATTGCGACCCCCAGCCATCAGACTCCTCTCGAAGAAGCTCGCGTTTCTGGTATCTGGCCGCGAACCAACCCGGAAGTTCTTGATGACCTGGTGAGACGTGTCACCAAGGCCCACCAAGAAATCTCAGTTTTTGGATTGAGCCGGAACTATTACGCTAAGGACGATATGCTTCCATTGTTCGAGGCGAAGGCGTCCGAGATACCTGTAACTTTTTATGTCATGGACCCACACTGCAAGTCTCGTCAGGATCGATACCGGCTGGAGCCAGTCGAAGCAGCGATGGAAGATCCTACACGTTATGTTCGGGAAATACTACGTCCACTCTTGGCGGCCTCGCATAGAATAAAGCCGACGACGCCATCCGCGGGAATGCGAATATTTACTTTCAACTTTCCCTGCTCGTTCGCTATAGAAAAGATCGACAGAAGCTGCCGTGTCATGCTTTACGGACACGGTAAGCGAGGTACCGAAAGCCCAATAATGGTCTTTGAGGACGATACCCCGTACTGGAAATACTTCACTGATCAGATCGAGTGGTTAGAAAGACTCGCCAACAATCCTCGTGAGCCGTGGACCAGTAAGGGTCTCGTTATTCGCCCGTTAGAGGAGAACGACCTTGCCAGCTAGCGGCCACACTCATAATGTGCCCGATCTTAACACCGCGACACATCTTCTCGCCACAGCAAAAGAAGCCGCTGACATGGCGCGTAAACTAGTGCGCTCGGGTGCGCCACGAACGTTGACTTGGAAAGGTGATCGCGACATCACCTCAGATACAGATGTGGCCGTCGAGAGGGTTATTCGAGATTTCTTGCGCACTCATACGCCCAGCGTCGGATTTCTGGGTGAAGAGGAAGGGGGAAGCAAGCTCGGCGATGGTTATCAGTGGATACTTGACCCGATCGACGGAACTATCAATTTTCTTCACGGTGTGCCGCTGTGCGCAATATCCCTAAGTCTGATCCATGACGGCACAACACTTACCTCGGTGATCGATCTACCCTTCCTTGACGCT
Organism: Pseudonocardiaceae bacterium; assembly: GCA_050700355.1. Lineage (GTDB taxonomy): Bacteria > Actinomycetota > Actinomycetes > Mycobacteriales > Pseudonocardiaceae. Next base: position 11,721 of record JBOHHE010000090.1, on the reverse strand, counting down.
CGATATAGCGCAGTTAAAGGCTGTGGCTCCTACGTCAACGATCAGCGGATTCATGTCAGCAACACGGCAACGCTCCGCAATGCACTCGTGTCGATTGACCAGTACACATTCGACGAAAATTCGACACAGAGAAACAAGGTTCGCCATCACCTCGCCGGAAAACTCGCGACACAAGTTCAGCGCCTCCGAATGATCGGTGCATCAGGCGTCGATCTCGCTTGGACTGCGCACGGCCGCTTCGACGCATGCGTACTATTAGGAAATAAGCCATGGGACACAAGCGCAGGGGTTCTCATTGCACAAGAAGCCGGAGCCCGTGTCCTCGATTTGGATGGCTCGGATCATTCACTTGACTCATTGGCGACTATAGCCGTCACGCCCGCACTAGAACACGAATTAATGTCAGTAATTCATGAAGCAATCGACCCCGTGGCTACAAGCAGCTAAAAGGAATATGCCCAAGATATATCCAGCACGCGGTCGCGAGCAGTTCGAGAGCCTGCTGTGGCTGACCGGGCCGGTAAGGTCATTGTACGTAGTATTTTGTTAGCGCGGGGCCGCTTTGAGAAGTAGTTCAGGATCAGGGCGCCAATCCCGCCTACATAGACGCGACTCACCAGGTCCATGCCCGGGTCGAAGACGGCATCCGCACCGGCAAGGACTGCGGCATCGGCCACTTTCCCTCCCACGACTTCGCGACCAACTCCGCCTGGCTAGCCGCTGCCCTGATCGCAGCCACCCTGCTGGCATGGCTACGGCTGTTGGCCGTGGAGGGCGACTTGGCCCGCGCCGAACCGAAACCCTGCGCTACAAGATCTTGCACACCGCCGCCCGGCTGACCCACTGCGGCCGACGACGCTGGCTGAAATCTCTCGAACCTAGCCCCGGGCCAAGGCGATCACCACGGCCTGGGCCCACCTCAGCGCCCTGCCCCAAGCCCTCTGACCAGCACAAAGAAACCCCTGCGATCAGGAAGGAACAAACCAGGGAACCCCGGCCACCCCGGCCCACCAGCCGGGTAACTGTCATACCCGGACTCCAAAATCAAGATCCTAAACGAGGTTCAACGCCCGTCCCAGACCAGCCACCGATCAAGGCGAATGATCAAGGCTAGAGGTAGGACATGCATAGCGCAGCCTGGTATGGAAGGTCATTACCACGTTGCGGCTCTTGAGACCCGCCTGTTTGTAGCGGCAAGGTATCCCGAGCGATACCAACCATGCCTCCACCAGAGCCGGGGCGGTTCACTGCTGCACGAAGAGTTCGTGAAGCGCATCAATTCAGAGGAATGGTTCACGCAGCGTGGCGAACTGGTCGCAGCGCAGGGTATGGGTGGCCGTTTCGATGAAGTATGCGCACAGGACGGCGTTGCCGATCCCGTCCTCGGAGTTGGGCACCTTGCCCGACCACAGGTTATCGAAGCCGGGTGCCTGCCTGACTCCCTCATAGGGATTGTCGAAGCGGGTCAGAACCCAGGTCCGGACGACTCGACGCAGTCGCGGGCTGGGATCGCAAACCTCGATCCAGACGTCCAGCCGCTCGGAGAACTGGTCAAGCTTCCATGGTTCGCCCCTGTCGCTCACCTATCCACCGAGCCGGGCTTCACTCGCCTCGAACTCGGCCGCGAGTTCCTCGCGGGTCAGTGGGCGGCCGGGTCCGGCGGGCACTGTCGCCGTCTTGGCCAACCACGCCGCCACGGTTTCGCTGCACACCCCACCGCCTTCCTCGCGGCCAGCGTCACGGAAGTAGCCGGTGATCACGTCGGGGTCGATGGGGGTGTGACCACCAGGTGGCCGGCCGCGGTTGGCGATCAGCCAGGGGTCCTCATTGTGGCTGAGGTTCTCCAGGTCGCGACCGGTGAGGTTGCCGTAGCGGCTCAGGGTGTAGCCGATGGTGTTCAGTTCGGCCTCCCCGAGGTGCCCGGTGGGCGGGGTGGGGGCGCCGTACTTCTCGTCACGCCACAGTTCAGCCACCACCGGCCCCATGTCCCAGGCTTCGATGGTCTCGTCGAACAGGGGTTTGCCGTGGACGGCCAGGTGGTGGCCCTGGCAGTAGTACAGCAGTTTGTGCAGCTTCTTGACCGGCATCCCGGGTTGGCGTTGGCGCAGGGCCGTGGCGATGTCGTGGGCGGAGGGCATCGGGCGATCCTAGGGGCGTGGGGTGGCGGGGGGAAGAACACCGATAGGCTGGACTGATTCGAACACGGGTTCGAGTATCACCCGGGATGCGGCACCCGTCCACCCAGTACCCCCCGGGGTGGGCCATGATGGGCTCCCCGAGCTCGGGGCACCACACTGCGATCGCCACGTCCACGAACTCCCGCCGACGCTCGGGGTCGACCCGGTCCACCCGCACGAGCTCGGCGGTCCGGTCCCTGTTGGCATCACCCGGGGCCATGTTCGCGCACACCAACCGGGCCTCGCTGATCGCCTGCTCGCGGTCCCCGACCGGGATGCCCCGCTCGTTCAGCGTAATCGCCAGGTCCAGGCCCTTGCTCAGCTCGTCTTGACGCAGCTGCTGCTCGGCGTATGGGGCTGATCGGCGCGTTGAGCGTGAAAGGTGCTCTTGAGCTGGAACGATGAGAGTACTGAAGCCCTTATCGATGCCAGTTTGAGGAGCACCTTGACAGTGAACGTTACTGGTTGGTCAAGGGGACTGGACGTCAGTGCCGAGGGTGAGGGCGTCGTGTCGCATGCTGGGCTGGTCTGCTGCGGCTCCCCTGCGCCTACTCATCCGTCCGGATCGACATCCTTGGAGAGCAGGAAGTAGGCGTATCGTTCATCGAGCTCATTTTTCGGGACGAGCTCGACGGACTCCGGCTTGAGCCCGCACTGGACCGCGAGCTGCCAGAACGACGCGATGGGGTAGGTCGTCATCTCCGCCAGCCCAGATCGGTAGGCGCGCCGACGCGGCTTCGTCCGCCAGCGGCCGTCGTCGTACTTGATCTGGATCAGGGCGAGTCCGCCCGGCACGAGAAGTTCGTGAGCGATGCGAAGCAGGCGCGCACCGTACTCCGGGGTGGGTATCAGTTCGAAAACATAGAAGGAGAGGAAGACATCGCAGGGTCCACCAACCTCGTCGAGCACCCTCTCAGGTGCCGCGACGTCGGCCAGGACAGGACGGAAGGTCGTGTCACAAGCAGCGGCGACCTGGCGGCGGCATTCATCCAGGGTGTCCGGGGAGATGTCGACACCCACGAACTCACCGGCGCGAGGTGCGAAATGGATGGCATTCGCTCCGCCTCCGCAGCCCCATTCGATCACTCGCTTCCACGGGCGGTTGAACTCCACCATTCGCGCGCCGCGGTCGAACATTCCCAGATGCCGGTGGCCGATCTCCGACCAGAGGTCGGTACCCGCGAACACGCTGGCGTCGCGCCAATGGGAGTCGGCCTTCCAGCGTGCGCCACCAGCCTCGGTCCAGTAGGCGTGGGAGTCGGCGGAGATCTTGGCTTCGGACTGTCGCAGGCCTGCGCCGGCCAGCACCCTCTGCAACAGCGCCTCCGCTCTCGCGCCGGTCCGACGGACAGTGTCCTTCGCAGAGATGAGACGAACGGTATCCAACATTGGGTCCTCATTTCGGATTGCTCGATAAACGAGCTCAGGCGAATCGACGAAAGACCGGCTTCACCGCTCTTCCCCCCATCCACACCGTCGGGTCTGCCGCATCGAGCGCCTTGCGGTACACGGCGCAGGCCTGCGCGACCACGTCGACGGTCCGGTCGATGTCCTCCTCGGTGAGCGCACTGCTGACGACGAACGACGGGGCCAGCACTCCCCCGGCGATGAGCTGGCGCAGAAAGAGGGTCCGGTAGGCCTGCGAGGGCTGCCCGTCCTCGTCCAGGGTGACGAAGACGAGATTGCTCGCCCGGCCGCGGACGACGACATGATCCGCCACACCCATACCCGTCGCCGCATCACGGATGCCGGCGGCGAGACGCTCGCCGAGGGCGTGCAGCCGAGCGGTGATTCCTTCCGCCACATAGGTCTCCAGCACCGCCATGGCGGCGGCCAGGGAGTGGGTCTCGGCCCCATGGGTGGTGGAGAGAAGGAAGACCCGGTCCCGGGAGTGATGCAGGCCGCCGCGCTCCATCACCTCCCGCCGCCCGGCCAATGCCGAGACGGCGAACCCGTTGCCCAGCGCCTTGCCGAACGTCGACAGGTCCGGCACGACCCCGTACAAGCCCTGCGCGCCTGCCTCGGACCAGCGAAACCCCGTGATCATTTCGTCGAACACGAGCAGGCAACCATGCTTGTCCGCGAGCTCGCGCAGACCGGCGAGATATCCAGGTGGCGGCTCGTGCTGCGTGGCCGCCTCCAGGATCAGGCACGCGACCTGGCCGTGGTGGCGGCGGAGCACCTCGTCGGTGGCGTCGAGATCGCCATATGGGAATGACACCGTGAGCTCGGCGATCGGTTCGGGTATGCCGGCCGACATCGGTGTGGTCGCGATGAACCAGTCGTCGGTGGCGAAGAACGGCTGGTTGCCACAGATGGCGACCAGCGGGCGATTGGTGACGGCCCGCGCCAGCCGGACGGCGGCCGTGGTGACGTCCGAGCCGTTCTTCGCGAACTTCACCATCTCGGCGGTGGGCACGGTCTCCAGGAAGCGCTGTGCCGCGTCCACCTCGACGGCGCTCGGTCGCACGAAGTTGGCACCACGATCAAGCTCACGGCGAGCGGCCTGGAGCACCCGCGGATGCGCGTGTCCGAGACTGACCGAGCGCAGCCCGGAGCCGTACTCGATGTACTCGTTGCCGTCCACGTCCCACACGTGGCCGCCGCGCCCGTGCGAGATCACCGGGGCCAGGTCTTCGGGGTACTGATCATCACCCTTGGCATAGGTGTGGGCGCCGCCCGGGACCATGCGATGCAGCCGCGCGCTCAGCTCGACCGAGCGTGGCAGCAACGGTTCGATGCTCGTCATGTCAGCAACCTCGTCACGTCAGCGAAGGACGGCGCCTCCCTATCTCGCGCGGACATCAGCGTGACGGGAAGGGGCCAGGGGATGGCCAGCTCGGGGTCGTCGAAAGCGATCACGATGTCCTCGGTCGGATCGTGCGGCCGGTCGATCCGGTAGGACACGTCGGCTAGTTCGGTCAGCGCCTGGAAGCCGTGCGCGCAGCCGGCCGGCACGTACAACGTGACCTGGGTGTCGCCGGACAGCTCGAAGAACTCCTGGTTCCGGTAGGTCGGAGTGCCCGGCCGGAGGTCGATGACGACGTCGAAGATCGCCCCGGACGAGCAGCGGACGAGCTTCGCCTCGCCGGCACCCGAGCGCAGGTGCATGCCGCGCACGACGCCCCGACGCGAGCGGGAGACACTGTCCTGGGCGAAGCCGTCCGGATCGATGCCCACGGAACGGACGAGCTCACGATCGAAGGTGCGGCAGAAGAACCCTCGCTCGTCGACATGGGGCGTGGGCTCGAACAGAAATGCTCCGGCGATACCCGGAACGGGAATGGCTTTCACGTCACCTCCCGAGCAGCGGCCCGTGCCTCAGCATCGGCCGGCTCGACCGCAGGGAAGAGCGTGGCGGACAGGACCGCGTACTGATGCGCAAGCCGTGCTGCGATCGCCCGGTTCCGCTCCACCATGGTGTGCCGCAGCTGACCACTGCTGCTCTCAAGTGCCGTGAACTGCTCGATCAGGCGCTCGAGGTCAGGGAAATGGGCGGGCTGGCAGAAGTCGGCCAGACCCATCTCCGTCATGAGGGCGTCACTCTTGGCGGAATAGCTGATCGACACGGTCGGTTTCGCCAGCCGCAGTGCGCACACCACGTTGTGGTAGCGCGTGGCGACGACACTGTCGACGGACGCCATCTGCCGCATCAGATCGTCCAACGAGGACGTCTGCTCAGCGACAACCGGCGACGGCTCGACACCTGGCCGGTGTGCTTGTACGTCGGCGATGATCTCACGCACGACCACCTCGTCGAGCTGATCGCCGATGAGCAGCCGGACCTGGCGATCGTGGTCGACGAGCCACCGGACGAATCCCTTCATGGTGGCCAGGTAGGCGGTGTGGATCTCCTCGGCGCGTCCGCGGTCGCTGTTCCCGCCGTGCCAAGCCATGACACCGACCCCGACCGTCCCCGTCTCGCCGGGAGCGACGGGGGGTGAGGGCAGAGTGAACGTCAGGTCGGCGTAGACCTCATCTCCGGATGTGTCGACTCCCATCCTGTGCATCGCGCTCTTCGAGTGGGTGTCACGGAAGGACCGGTAGTGGGCCAGCCTTGCCGCCGACGTGATCAGCCACCTGGTGAGGCGCTGGTCGATGACCTCCGATCCCACGTTGAGCAGCGCGATCCTCGTCCCGAGCAGCCTTCCGGACGCACAGAGCAGGAAAAGGGCGTAAGGAAATCCCCACGGTCGCAGCGGAAGCGTCGCCTCCAGGACCCCCGTACCAGGCACGATCACCACGTCCTGCCTGCGCACCCACGCCAGCGTCCGGTAAGCGTCAAGGACCTTCCCAACCGCCTTCGCGACGGCTGTCGCCACACCCGAGGTCGTCCGCACGTACGCGTCGTACCAATGCAGTGGCGTGGCCGGGATCCCGTATCGCGCCATCACCTGCTCGGGCCCGGAACAGAGGCACCCCAGCATCGCATCGGGGTGCTCGGCCTTGAGGTAGGCGAGCACGGCCTCAAGGGAACCGTCGTTACCGACGTTGCCGGCTCCCAGTAGCCCAAACAGCCCTACCCGAGGACCGGCGGCCGGAAGCCGCCGCCATCTCCGGGGAATGCGGCCCGACGTCACGAGCTCCTCCCCGTCCGCCCGGGAACGACCGCGTCGACGGTGACGGAGAGCGCGTCGAGTTCCGGCGAAGGGCGGCTGTCGAGCGGCTGAGGACGCCGGGGCAAGGCGCGGCTCACCAACCACTGCAGGAGGTAGCGATAACATTCGCTCCGCTGCGCCCGGGAGAGCGGAGCGCGACGGATCACCCCGATAAATCCCCAGACGTAGTCGGTGAGCAGCCGAACGGTCGGGTGTCGTAGTCGGTTGGCCCGGCGCGGGTCCAGGTTGGCACACCGGGTGCGCTTGGTCGGATTTGCCCGCTCGGCCCGGGTGGGGTGGTCGCGGCGGAAGTAGAGCAGCTCGGGAACCTGGTGGAACGGGCCGTGCAAGGCGATGTCGGCGACGATCGTCCGGTCGGCGTGGTGATAGCTGTCGTGCGGAGCGACCCGGCGCAGCACATCCGCCCGGATGACCCCGTAGAAGTCGTCGCCGCCGTCGGCGAAGAGCAGGCTCCGGAAACGCTCCGGCGCATGGAGAGAATCCGTGGCCAGCCGGTAGTCGAATGTCTCGATGACGGTACCCGCCCCATCGATGATGGCGTGCCAAGCGTGGGCGAGCACCATGTGCGGGTGCTCATCGAGTGCCTCGACACAACGCCGCAGCAAGTCCCGACCGTACAGATCGTCGTGGGAAGCCCATTTGAACAGCTCGCCACGAGCCTCTTCGAACACGAAGTTGTGGTTCGGGGCGGCGCCGATGTTGTGGGGCTGGCGAACGTAACGGACCCGCGGGTCCTGCGCCGCGTAGCGACGACAGATGTCCGCTGTGCCGTCGGTGGAAGCATTGTCAGAAATGATCAGCTCGAAATCCGCGTAGCTCTGGCCGAGCAAGGCGTCGAGCGCTTCGGACAGGTACTGCTCACCGTTATAGACGGGAAGGCCGATACTCAGCCGGGGAACGCGACTCATGACTTCCTCAATCTCTTCGTGTTGGTCTATGTCGCGACGGTGACCGGTGGGCCGGTCGGCTGTGGGGTGGCGAGCTCACGGAGCCCGGCGCGGAGCTGAATCCACCAGACCGCGGCGCCCAACCACATGGCCAGCGTGGAACCCCAGCTGGCGCCGAGCGCCTCTCCGGTCACCGCCGCGCCGACGAGTCCGCCGGTCAGATATGTGGTGGAGGCGAACAATTGGGCGCACATGCTCCGGCGCGCGGTGCCGAGCGCGCGCAGCCCGGCGGCCGCTCCCGCGACCAATCCGGCGCCCGTAACCGACAGCGTGACCGGCAGGATCAGCTCCGAGGCCGGCTCCCACACCGAGCCGAGGGCGAGCTCGCCGATCCAGTCGGGCAGCAGTAACAACAGCACGCCGCCCCATGCCAGGGCGGCCACGGCCTGGACTCCGCCGAGCAGGAGGCAGAAGTGCGCCAGCCGATGCGGGGACTGCCGGAGCACCCTCGCCGCTTCCGGCACAGCCACCAGGCTGAGACCCATCAGCAGAGCGAGGAACGGCCCCAGCAACAATTCGGCGCCGCGGATCGCTCCAACGCCGGCGAGCCCGACGATCGCACCCACCCCGTACATCCGCAACTGCGAGGCGCCGCTGTTACTGACGTTCTCGACCAGGTATCTCGGGCCGAGGTCACGCTGCTGCCAGAGCCACCCGCGCATTGCGGCCAGCCGGGGCAGCAGCCGGATCTGCACGCATCCATAACCGGCCGCGACGGCGCTGGACAGGCCCCAGGCCAGCACGAAGCCGAAGACGCTGCCGTGTTCGACCGCGAGCAGGAGCGCGGGGATCAGCGCCAGTGCCCACACCACGTCGTTGGTGAACGCCTTTCGGCCCTGCCCTGCGGCGAAGAACGCGAACCGCCAACTGTCCTGCAGCAGCAGAGCGGGCAGCACGGCACCGAGAGCGATGAATGCGGCGCCGACCGTGCCGCCGATCGCGACACCGACGAGCACGCTGACCGCGCCGCAGAACAGGCCGATGAGCAGCGCGGTGCCCGAGGACCGGGACACCGCCGCGCGCCAGGACTGCGCGGGCACCCCGCTGAACCGCACCACCAGGGGATCGGTGGCGAGCCCGCGGGACACGTTGAGGACCACGCCGTAGGTCACCCAGGCGATCGTGAAGACGCCGAAACCCGTGGCACCGAGCGAGCGCGCCACGAAGATCCCGACGGCGAAGTTCGTCAGGCTGGACACCGCCTGGTCACCGAGCCCCCAGCTGAGCCGGCCCGCCGCCGCCCGCCCCGCGCGGGACAGCGCCGCCGAGCGGAGTCGGCGCAGGGAGGACATCGACGTACTCACCATCTCCTCCTTCGGCCGGTGCTGAGCACGTCAGGGCTCACCACGTCAGGGTGGCTTTGGTGGTGCGGAAGGCCTCGGCGTACCGGGCACGGCACTCCATTCCGCGGAGCCGGGCGAGGCCGCGGAACACCTCATCGTCGAACCAGTCATGCCCCGCCTGCGACGGAAACGCCTTCCGGAGCCGTTCGAGCTTCTCCCGCAGGTGTTCCTCGGACAGCGGGACGTAGAGCCAAGGCTGTCCGATATCGCCGTCCCACTTCGGGATCTCGTATCGGAGGACGAGATGGTCGCGCCACACCGTCGTCGCGAGCTCGGCGACCGTACGGTGGTCCTGGTGGGCGTCGCTCTGGTTCGGCGCGAGGACGAGATCGGCGGACCGGCTGCGGGCGGTGTCCTCGAGCAGCTCCTTGACCGCCGCCCAATGCGCAGGCAGCCGCCCGTCGGGCAGCTCTGCGCAGCGGATGCTGACCTCGCACCCCGGGAGGAACAGCTCGGCGCTGCGCTGCGCCTCGGCGAGGCGCTGCGCGGTACCCGTCGCGAGAACGAAATCCGCAGTGAGGCCGGGGATCGACTCGGCGAATCGGAGCAGGGTTCCGCCGCACCCGATCTCGATGTCATCCGGATGGGCACCCAACGCGACCACGTGCCGCGGCCCGCCGCGGAGGTCAAGGCCGAACGGCAACATCATGGCCCTCTCCGTTCCAGGGATACATGTCAGCCGTGAGCTCACCGGCCGCTTGACGATCGGAGAGGCGCGCGAGCCGGGTGAAGCGCCGGTCGAATGCCTCCCGGGTGAGCCCATAGGTGGTGTAGGCACTGTGCAGTTCCCGGGCTCCGTCCTTGATCGTCCAGCATGGGGCGAAGCCCGGCAGCGCAGCGCGGACAGCGGAGAAGTCGACCCGGTAGGAACGCGGGTCGGCACCGTTCTCGCCGGTGATGGCCAGAGTGGAGTCGGGGACGGTGGCCACGACGGCGTCGGCGATGTCCGCGACCGTGACGTTGTTCTGCTCACTGCCCACGTTGAACGCCCGGGCGTGCACGGCCTCGCGCGGAGCGGTGAGCGCGGCGGTGAAGGCCGCGGCGATGTCGGCGGCGTGCACCAGCGGGCGCCAGGGCGTGCCGTCCGACAGCACGCGCACCACTCCGGTGAGCACCGCGTGACCCACCAGGTTGTTCAGCACGATGTCGGCGCGCAGCCGGGGTGAGAAGCCGAACGCCGTGGCGTTGCGCAGTGACACCGGGCAGAACTCGTCGTCGGCGAGCGCGAAGAGCTCGTCCTCGACCCGGACCTTGGACTCCGCGTACGGGGTGACCGGCCGCAAGGGTGCACTCTCGGCGACCAGGTCGTCCCCGCCCGCTGCGCCGTAGACCGAGCAGGTGGAGGCATACAGGAAGCGGCGTACCCCGGCCTCCCGCGCGAGCCTGGCGAGCCGGGTGGACGCGTGTTGATTGATGTCATAAGTGATCTGCGGGGCGAGCGAGCCGAGCGGGTCGTTGGACAGCGCAGCGAGATGCACGACGGCGTCGAACCCGGCCAGCTGATCGATGGTCACATCACGCAGGTCCGCCATGATGCCGGGCGGATCCGCTGGCAGCGGGCCCAGCACACAGTCGGCGAACAGGCCCGAGTCGAGGCCGACGACCTCATGGCCGGCCGCGGCCAGCATCGGAGCCATGACCGTGCCCAGATAGCCCTGATGCCCGGTGAGCAGAACCCGCACGCCGTCAGCCCCTCTCCGCGGAGAGAAGAGCTCCGGCTCCCGGCTGACGCTCCCACAGCATCCACGGGCGCCGGCCGGATTCGTAGGAAGCTTCGAGAGCAACCCGCTCCTTGACGGTGTCCGCCGGTTGCCAGAAACCGCGGTAGGGGTAGGCCAGCATGCGACCGCGCTTGGTCAGCTCGGTGCACGCGTCACCGACGAGGTCGCCGTTCTCCGGGAGGTGGTCGAACACTTCCTGCCGCAACACGAAGTAACCACCGTTCTCCCACAGCGGCATCGTGTTCACCGCGATGATCTGATCCACCTTCGACTGCTCACCGAGCTGCACGCAGTGGAATGCGGACTGCGGAGGAACCGCGAGCAATGACGCGGCGGCATCCGATGCCGCGAACCGGCTGATGATGTCGTCCAGCGGAGCGTCGGTGAGCACGTCGGCGTAGTTGGCCAGGAACATCTCCTCATCAGCTACGTATTCCCGCACCCGGCGCAGCCGCTCCCCGATCGGGGAGTCGAGCCCGGTGTGCACGAAGGTGATCGTCCAGTCGCTGATGTCCGAGGAAAGCATCTCGATCTCGCCGTCGCGCAGCACGAAGTCGTTGGAGGCCGTCTCGGAGTAATGCAGGAAGAAGTCCTTGATGTGGTGTGCACCATACCCCAGGCAGAGCACGAATTCGGTGTGGCCGAAATGTGCGTAGTAGCGCATGACGTGCCACAGCAGCGGCCGGGGTCCGACCTTGGCCATCGGTTTGGGCAGGTCGGAAACGCCATCGCGCATCCGCATGCCGTATCCGCCACAGAACAGGACGACCTTCATGGCGTGACCACCTCCAGGGTGGGGATAGGGAATACCAGTTGGCCACCCCAGTCGGCGACGTAGGCGAGTTGCTCGGTGAGCTCCGCACGCAGGTTCCACGGGAGAACCAGTACGTAATCTGGCTGATCGGCCGCGATTT
>JBOHHE010000089.1:0-3371 GCA_050700355.1 Pseudonocardiaceae bacterium | reverse complement strand
ACCGCGCCCCGGCTGCGCCAGGCAATCCTCGACCTGCTCGCCGAGGACCCCCCACGTGAGATCCGGGTCGATCTGGCCGAGGTGTCATTACTCGACTCCACCGGCGTCGCCGTCCTGATCGACACCTACAAGCGCGCCAAAACCCGCGGCGTCACCCTGACCGTCGAACACCCCCAACCCATCGTGCACCGCGTCCTAGAAATCTGCGGCCTCCTAGAAATCCTCACCCAACCCTGACCCCTAACCCCCCGCGTGTCCGCGTTCCATGCACGGTGTGTCCGGCTTTCATGCTCATCCGGTGTGGTGCGGTGGTACTGAGGGTGCGCAGCCCACCAGGCGGTGAATGGGGTGGCAAGCTGCCAGGCAAGCTCCGCGAGCGCCGGGTAACTGCCACCATCGGCAGCGCCTACGGCGACACCCCGACCAGGAACTGCCCAACGGACTGCTCATCAACAAGCGGCACATCCCAATGGTGGTCACCTACTGATTCCGCCACGTGTGGTTTCGGCCGGACGTTGCACCAGAAATCGCCGAACTGATCGGCTATTCCTCGGTGGTGTTCGGCGAGTTCGACGCAGCCCGAGGTCGATCAAGTGCTTGTTGACTCCGGTGTCTTCGACGGGGGTGCACAAAGTGCGGCTGCCCGTGCGAAGAAGGTCACCGATTTTCCAGGAACTCTGCTTTCATCTTCGGCTCCCTGGGTTCCCGTTCCAGTTTCCTCAGGCGCGCCCGCTTGCGAGACTGACAACGGCGCCTCCTCCTCGTCGCGCTCGGCACGATACCTGCTCATCCAATTCTCGGGCGTGCCTTCGTGCACACTGAGTTCCAGGTCGCCGTGGCGATCGGACGTGAGGCCTCCAGCACCGTCTTCGCCGTTTCGTCCTGGACTCAGGGTGAACTTCCGTAAGTATTCGGAAGTCCTGTGAGCGTGCATACTGGTGGGCGGCATGGTCTTACCGCGAGGCGATGCCGTGGTGATTGCTTACTTGCCGGGGTTAGCCGGGGCGGGGTGGCTGCGCCCAGGCGTGGAGGTCGGCGGGATCTGCTTTCCAGGGCAGGAATCGTTCGAGGTCCGGTCTGGTGAGGGGCTTGCCGCCGTTGTGTCCGCAGGCGTCGAGGTATGCGGTGAGGTAGGTCAGGATGTTGAGCCCGGCCATCTCGGCGGTGGCGGTGACTGTCCATACGCGGGCGGCGAGCCGTGCGGCGGCGGTGTTCCGGGAGCCGTAGGCGTTCTTGCGGGTCATGACCGGGCGGCGCAGCGCCCGTTCGGCGGCGTTGTTGTCCAGGCTGATCATCGGGTAGTCGCGGTGCGCGGCCAGCCCGTCCCATTCCCGCTCCAGTGTGGCGAGCGCCTTCTTCGCGGGTTCTTGCAGGCCAGGGGCGGCCATCTGCTTCCTGCGGGCCTCGTCGATCACGGCGAGCGCATCGTCCCAGGCGCAATAGGCCCCATCCAGGCGCGCGACGGCTGTCCCCGCTGTCTGCGGGGCGGGCGCGGCGGCGTCATCCCAGGCGGCCATGAGCTTGGCGTGCGTGGCGTACAGGTCCTTGATCCGGTCCAGCCACGCTTGCGTCCAGTACGTCAGCTGGGCCGGGTTCGCGTCCCCGGCCCGCACGAAGTACCGGCGGATATGAGCCCAGCAGTAGAGGTTGACCAGGCCATCGGCTTTCTTGCCGGCCGAGGTGTAGACGGCGTAGAAGTCGCTGGAGATCACCAGCCGCCGCGGCCCGTCCCCGGATAGCTGCCCGGTGTCGGTGTCGATACCGGCATGGCGGGCCAGCACCGTCCCGGCGCGGGTCGGGTCCATCACGAAGCACGTGGTGTCCGGGCCGATGAACACCCACAGCCACCACTTCGCCGGGCCGTGCCCCTCGCCCGGGGCGAACACCCGCCAGGACGTCTCATCGGCGTGCAGGTGCCAGGAGTCCCGCGACCTGACGGTGATCGCGTCTTCCAGCGGGGCCAGCAGCGCCCCCACGGCCGCGCAGGTGCCCGTCAGCGTGGCCGCCGAGATGTCCGCGCCCTGCCTAGCCAGGCCGGTGACCAGCGAGTTCTGGCTCCGCCCGGCCACGTACCGCTCGGTCAGCAGCATCGCGATGAACGCGTTGGACACCAGGCCCTTGCCGATCGCCTTCGGCGGCCCGGGCGCGGTCACCGTCGCCGGGACCCGGCACGAGCAGGCCCGCTTGTACCGGCGCCGGCAGTCCACCCGCACCCGCACGACCACCAACCAGTCCAGCTGCTCCGCGACATGATCTGAGCCCAGCGCCGTGAACGGCTCCCCGCACTCCGGGCAGCAGTACCCGCCATCAAAATCCCAGATCACCTCAATCCGGGGCAGGCGCGAATAATCCCGCCGCCCCGCCCGCGCCCCCGGCCCCCGCGCCCGCCCGCCCGTGCCCGCGCGGTCCCGGCCCGCGGCCCCGCCGTCCTCCCCGCCGCTGCCCCGCGGCTCCGGACACGACCGCTCCGAAGACCGCCCGAACACCAGCCGCTGCAATACCGCCAGGTCAGCACGCAGCTTCTCCAACTCAGCCGCCTGCTCCCCATTCTCCACCCGCAGCCGGGCGTTCTCCTCGCGCAGCTCACCCGTCAGCCCCACCAGCTCCCGGTTCGCCTCCAGCGCCGCAGCCAGCATGTCCCGCAGGGACGCCTCAGCATCCTCCGAATCCCGGACAACACCAGTAGCAACCGACACCCAGCACAGCAAACACCCTCACCAGCCGCAAATCACGCACCACACACCGACCTGTCGCGCGACAGGCCGGCACCGCAGCGCCAGCCCTCATCACACGACTTCCGAATACTTACGCCTGCACTGCGGCGCCGACTTGTTCTCCCTTGGCGCAGCAGCAGTAAACCCGTCCTGCGCCCACGAGTGCCAGAGGTGCGGAAAGATTACCACCACGAGAAAGAAGATCGTGATCAACCCGCTGGCTTCCTTGACAGTAACATGAATACGGTAGCCTCTCGGCTTTGCGGTGCTAATCTTCCCGCCCCGTCATGCCTTCACGAACGACCGTCACGAAGCAACTAGGCGGCGGGCGGCGGTGGCAAAGGCTTTGGCGGGTGAGTAGTTCTGCTTCCCTAACAGGTCAACAGTGCGGCGAAGGTCGGCGACGATCCGTCCGGAACCGCGCACCGTGTGCACTCCCTGAATGGTGGTGCGGGTGAGGCTGATCGCCTCGTCGAGCTGTCCAAGATGGATCAGCACAGTCCCCAATTGCAGGGTAAACAGAGTGTAATCACGAGGGAACGATGTGGCATCAATACTCTCAAGTGCGGTACGGGCGGCGTTCTCGGCTGTCTTGCCCTTTCTGGTGAGCAATCCCACCCGGGTCTCGTGCCAGGCGAGATCGGCTGGACCGTAGAA
>JBOHHE010000088.1:0-3642 GCA_050700355.1 Pseudonocardiaceae bacterium | reverse complement strand
CTGATCGAGGCTTTCACCTCCGGGCATGACTTTCACGCCGCGACCGCCGCTCGGGTATTCGGAGTAGCCGCGGCCGCGGTGAGCGGCGAGCAGCGGGCCAAGATCAAGGCGATGAACTACGGCCTGGCCTATGGCCTGTCGGCGTTCGGGTTGTCCGCGCAGCTACGGATCTCCGCTGAGGAGGCCCGTGAGCTGATGGAGGAGTACTTCGCCCGATTCGGCGGCGTCCGTGACTACCTGCGATCGATCGTGGAGCGGGCTCGGACCGACGGCTACACCGCCACCATCATGGGACGCCGGCGCTACCTCCCCGACCTGGTCAGCGACAATCGGCAACGTCGCGAGATGGCCGAACGGATGGCGCTCAACGCGCCGATCCAGGGCAGCGCTGCGGACATCATCAAGGTCGCGATGCTGGAAGTGGCGCGCGCGCTGCGCGCCGAGGGATTCCGTTCCCGGATGCTGCTGCAGGTCCATGACGAACTGGTGCTGGAGATCGCCGAGGGTGAACGGGAGGCGGTGGAGCGGCTGGTCCGCCGGGAGATGGGGGCGGCGTACCGGCTGGACGTCCCCCTTGAGGTCTCGGTGGGCGTCGGACGGTCCTGGGCCGCCGCGGCGCACTGATCAGTGCTGTGTTGTCGGGCAGCAGGCGTCGCGTCGGCAGCAGAAGATCGCGGTCCCGGGAAACAGTGCTCCGCGCAGCGGACTCCACTGCCCCCACTCCCTGCGCAGGGTCGCAGGCCATTCCGGCTCCACCAGATTCTCCAAGGTCAACCCGGCTGCGACGATCTCCCGGACCCGGTCACCGAGCGTGCGATGGTGCTCGACATAGGTAGGATTCCCCCCGGCGTCCACCTCGACGTAGGGAGTGCGGTCGAAATAGGACTGGGCCACCGTCAGGCCGGCTTCGCCGGGATCGTCGGGGAATATCCAACGCAGCGGGTGGGTCACCGCGAAGACCCACCGTCCGCCGGGACGCAGTACCCGCGCGACCTCCCGCATCACCACGGCCGATTCGGCCACGAACGGCACCGCACCGAAGGCCGAGCAGGCCAGGTCGAAGCTGCCGTCAGCGAATGGCAACCGGCTTGCCTCGGCCTGCACGAGAGGCACGCTCACACCGGCTTCGTCAGCCGCGTGTACCGCGTGCCGCAGCATCCCGGCCGAGAGATCCAGCCCAACGACCCGGGCCCCCTGAGTAGCCAGCCAGCGGGCACACGGGGCCGATCCGCAGCCGATCTCGAGCACCCGGCGCCCGGATAGCTCACCGAGCAGTCCGGCCGCGGATTCGCGCAACCCCTCCGGGCACCACACGAAGTCCACCGAGCCCAGGAAGTCACCGTGCTCGGCGAGGTAGTCGTCAGCATCGGCGTCCCACCAGCGGCGATTGGCGGCCACCGATTCTGCGTCACTGACCGGACGCGGCACGACGCCGGTGGTGCCCAGCAGCGTCTCGGCTGGCCGGCGAGGTGTCCCGGGCTCATCGTGCCCCGGTTGCGACGCGCCGGTCATCGGGGCAGTCTGCCAGACGGTACCCGCGGATCCGGGGGTCGGGTTTGCTGCCAGGACACTTGCCTGAGTACGATCGACTTGCGTTGTCATTCGCGCTGCCCGGGTGTCCAGCCCGCTCAGCACGTCGCATCCGGAGATGCAGGGGTCTACAGGCGGCTTCCGCTGGTGGAGCCTGGAGGCCGGTGGTTGCGGCGAGGACGATACGCCGCAGTGTGAGACGACCAACGCACCGAGACAACACCTGGGCCCGTACGACAGCCCAGACCACAGCACGACAGCTAGCACCAGCAGACACATGACAGCCCACCGACGCCCCTATTCCTCCGGAGCACCCCACCGCATGACCACCGACACCACCACCGCCCCGACCACGCAGCAGGTCGCGATCAATGACGTCGGGACGGAGGAGGACTTCCTCGCCGCCATCGACCTGACCATCAAATACTTCAATGATGGCGATATTGTCGAAGGCACCATCGTCAAGGTCGACCGTGACGAAGTGCTGCTCGACATCGGCTACAAGACCGAGGGCGTCATTCCCTCGCGTGAGCTGTCGATCAAGCACGACGTCGATCCCGCCGAGGTGGTGACAGTCGGCGACGAGGTCGAGGCCCTTGTCCTCCAGAAGGAGGACAAGGAAGGACGGCTGATCCTCTCCAAGAAACGTGCCCAGTACGAGCGCGCCTGGGGCAACATCGAGGCCCTGAAGGAGAACGAGGAGCCGGTCAAGGGCACCGTCATCGAGGTCGTCAAGGGCGGTCTGATCCTCGACATCGGCCTACGGGGGTTCCTGCCCGCCTCGCTGGTCGAGATGCGACGGGTGCGTGACCTCCAGCCCTACGTCGGCCGGGAACTTGAAGCCAAGATCATCGAGCTGGACAAGAACCGCAACAACGTGGTTCTCTCGCGCCGCGCCTGGCTGGAGCAGACGCAGTCCGAGGTGCGCAGCGAGTTCCTCAACCAGCTGGCCAGAGGCCAGGTCCGCAAGGGCCAGGTGTCGTCGATCGTCAACTTCGGGGCCTTCGTGGACCTCGGTGGCGTGGATGGTCTGGTGCACGTCTCCGAGCTGTCCTGGAAGCACATCGACCATCCCAGCGAGGTCGTCTAGGTCGGCCAGGAGGTCACCGTCGAGGTGCTCGACGTCGATCTGGACCGCGAACGGGTATCGCTGTCGCTCAAGGCGACTCAGGAAGACCCGTGGCGTCAGTTCGCCCGCACCCACCAGATCGGCCAGATCGTGCCCGGCAAGGCCACCAAATTGGTGCCCTTCGGCGCGTTTGTCCGGGTCGAGGAGGGCATCGAGGGTCTGGTGCACATCTCCGAGCTCGCCGAGCGTCATGTGGAGATCCCCGAGCAGGTCGTGCAGGTCGGCGACGACGTGATGGTCAAGGTGATCGACATCGACCTGGACCGGCGGCGGATCTCGCTGTCGCTCAAGCAGGCCAACGAGGGTCTGTCGCCGGAGATGGAGTTCGACCCGACCCAGTACGGCATGACCGCTGAGTACGACAGCGAGGGCAACTACATCTACCCCGAGGGCTTCGATCCCGAGACCAACGACTGGCTTGAGGGTTACGACAAGCAGCGCGAGGAATGGGAGCGCTCCTACGCCGATGCGCAGGTCCGTTTCGAGCAGCACCGCAAGCAGGTGGTCAAGGCTGCCGAGGCCGAGTCGGAGGCGACGACCGGGGACCAGAACTACTCTTCGGCGACCACCGCGGAGGCACCCGCCAGCAGCAGTAGCGGAGGCGGTTCACTGGCCAGTGACGAGCAGCTCGCCGCGTTGCGGGAGAAGCTCTCCGGCGGGGTATGAGTACACGCCTCACGCTCGGTGATGGCACAATCGCAGGGTGCTGAGGGTGGGACTGACCGGAGGGATCGGTTCCGGTAAGTCCACAGTGGTGAACCGGCTCGCGCAGTGCGGAGCATGGATCATCGACTCGGATCGGCTTGCCCGGGAAGTGGTCGAGCCCGGTTCCGAGGGGCTGCGTGCCGTAGTGCACGATTTCGGTGACAAGATCCTCACCGTGGACGGTGCGCTGGACCGGCCCGCCTTGGCCGCGCGGGTGTTCGGCGACGCGGATGCCCGCAGGAGGCTCGATTCCATCCTGCACCCGCTCGTCGCGATGC
>JBOHHE010000087.1:0-27243 GCA_050700355.1 Pseudonocardiaceae bacterium | reverse complement strand
GCATTGGGTGCTCTGGCACCCAATGCCACTCACGGGCGGCTGCGCCGCCGGTGGGCCATACCCGCTGCGACCCCGACGGCGACTACTCCGGCGCCGAGCGCTGAGGGCACTCCGATCCGGGCCGCCTTGCGACCGGTGCGGAAGTCCCTGATCTGCCAGTCGCGCTGCCGCGCGATTTCCCGGAGATCAGGATCAGGATTCACCGCGACTGCGGTACCCACCACGGAAAGCATCGGGACGTCGTTCGATGAGTCCGAGTATGCGGTGCAACGCCGCAGGTCGAGGCCCTCCTTCACGGCGAGCGCGCGAACCGCGTGCGCCTTGACGGGCCCGTGCAGGATGTCGCCCACCAACCGACCTGTGTAGACCCCGCCGAGAGACTCCGCCACAGTGCCCAGCGCACCAGTGAGGCCCAGTCTGCGGGCGATGATGTTGGCCAACTCGACCGGAGTCGCGGTCACCAGCCATACCCGCTGTCCGGCGTCGAGGTGCATCTGCGCCAGTGCCCGGGTTCCTGACCAGATCCGATCTGCCATCAACTCGTCGTAGATGTCTTCACCGAGTTCGACGAACTCCGCGATGGATTTGCCCGCCACGAAGGACAGCGCGTGCTCACGGCTGGTGTGGATCTCCTCGGGACTGAGCTCCTTGCCGCCTACCCGGAACTTGAGCTGCTGCCAGGCGAATGTCGCGAGGTCCCCGGCGGTGACGTACTTTCTCGCCGCCAAGCCGCGGGCGAAGTGGAAGATCGACGCACCCATCATCATGGTGTTGTCGACATCGAAGAAAGCCGCCGCAGTCAGATCGGGGGGGATGGAGGGATCGACCTCGACATCCGCGATCACCGCAGCAAGCGCCGCACCTGCGATAGCGGCGTTGGCGGAAGCTTCCCCGGCGAGTGCGGCCCTGGCTATTGCCCGTTGTTCCTTGGCCTGCTGGCGCCGCCGTGACACCGGAAGCCGTCCTGATAGTGGAAGTCGTAGTGACACTGGAAGACGTAGTGACACTCGAGCCCGCCTCGATCTTCGGATCACTGATGGTCAGCGTCCCCGGGCTTGAGTTCCCGGCGGACACCCATCACCAGCGTAGCGACCCCTCACGCGGCGAACCGAATCTCACCAGAGTGGTCACCCGGGCCCGTGAGCCGACGTCACTCGACGTGGGGATCCTCGAACTCCGGCGGAGGAAACTGAGGCAGCCATGGTATCTGCAGCGGCAGGATGGGTGGCGGTGGCGATCCATTCTCGGGCAAGGAGGGTCGCCGGTCGAACTCGCCATCTGGCTCACCCGGGGGCTTCAGCACGTCACCGGGTGAGGAGGGCAGCTCGAACTCGTCGGACTGACGAGGCTCCGGGACCGGCACGACACCGGAGGTGGGGGCCAGCAGACCGGGTACGGGGCCATCGACCGGATCCGCGCTAGCGATGACATCGTCCTGTGGGAGCAGAGACGTCGAGGGGCTTTCGGTCGACGAGGGCGACTGACAATCTTCCCTGGCGGGCAGTAACCCCAGATCGTCATGGCTGCCGGAGCTGATGGTGCGGCAGGTGGACCGCTCGTTCAGGGCGACCATCCTTGCCGTCACCCGATCGAGCAGTTCGAATGTGCTATCCAGCCTGGTGCTGGTAAGCGGAGGCAGAGCACCGCTGACGGCCTGCAGCCGAGTTTCCTGCTGCTCGGCCCAGCCACTCAGGGGAGCCAGAATGCCGCTCTGACCGTCGGCGGCGACGGCGGCGAGAAGTCTGGCGCCTGCGGTGGTGTCTCGCTCGAAGTCCTGGAGAGCCTGCAGGAACTTGCCCTCGCTTGCCGACCAGGTGCCTGCGGCGTCGGCTTGATCGGCAAGTGCCTCGATCTCGCTCACCCGGGCGTTGGCGAACTCCAGGTGCTTGAACGCCTTGCGCTCGTCGCCGAACGTCAAGCCCAGCTCGGCGGATTCCGCGCTGCGCTTGAAGGTGTACAGCGCGTCGCCGGGCAGCGCGTCACGGGATAGCAGCAGGCTCATCGCGGACAGCGACATGAAGAGGCACAGCGCTGCGGCCGCGGCAACCAGCAGGCGTCCCCTGGCTTCGTCGGGGATCGCGGACCACCTTGCAGGCGCCCGGTGTGCGGCGCCTCGTCTGCGACGGGCGGGGCCGTGGGCAGCGGAGCTGTGGGCAGCGTCCCAGGCAACGGTGGGGAACTCGGCCATGATCCGCCGACGCATCCGATCCCGCTCGAAAGTGTCGGGACCGGTCACTGCCGCCCCGGCTTGGCGCAACGCGGCAACGAGCGCCAGCTCGTGATTCCGGGTGGGATCGGAGGTTCGACCAGTGCCAGCATCGACGGCGCGGGCGAAATCCTCCGCGTGGACGAAGCTTTCGGGTGCGCGCTCAGAGCCCCCAGGGCCCGGGCTTCCGGATGTGCGCGTCGTCCTCACCACCTTCGGCTATCTCGATCGGAGCAACGAGCCGCGACGACAGTGGTTACGCGGCGTGGGATCGTGATCCTCATCGCAGTCCTTCAGGCAGCAGCTGCGCCAACCGGCGTACCGCGCGGTGCTGGAGCGCCTTGACCGCGCCCTCGTTACGACCCATGACCGACGCGGTCTCCGAGACCGAAAGGCCCTGCATGAACCGGAGCATGATGCACTCCTGCTGATCCCGGCCCAGTTGGGCGACGCAGCGTCTGAGCTCAGCGGCCGTGGCTTCCTGGACCACCTCTTGCTCGGGACCGCGATCGCCGATACTGGAGTCGAGAATGTCGGCGGTGGTCATCTCCAGCCGGTAGCGGCTGGACTTGACGTGGTCGAGGATGAGGTTACGCGCGATCGTGATGAACCAGGCTCCCACGTCCCTGCCCTGGTAGCTCACGGAGGAGATCCGGCGCAGGGCACGCAGGAACGTCTCACTGGTGATGTCCTCGGCGAGTGGGCGGTCGCCCACCCGGAACAGCACGAAACGGAAGACCACGTCGACGTACCGGTCGTAAAGCCGGCCGAAGGCGTCGTGATCGCCTCCCTGCGCGGCGGTGACGAGATCCCAGGCTGCCCTGTCGACTTCCGGGCACTCGAGTTCTGTGTCCTCGGCCACGTTGTCGGTCATGGTCGGCTTGTCGGTCGTTGTCGGCTTGTCGGTCGTGGTCGGCGCAGCCGTATCCGTAGCGCGCGGATCAGGGATCGGATGGAGGTGGGGGTGCGCCGTGGCCCCCACGCGATCATGCGCCCCGTTCGGCACGGTCTCCGTGTCTCTGGTTGCGGTGGCATCGGCCCCGGAGGCCGGGAGCCCATCTCGGTTGCATTGCTTGCAGCACTCGGCCCACTCCCTCGTCCGTGTCGTGCCAATCGTCCGCGCCGACGTCTCGCGTAGCGCGTGGGCAGCATACGAGGCACACGCTACGTGACGCACCTCCAGCGCTTCGTGCAGTCCGGATGGCGGTGCAGTACGTCATCCTGAACGTGCCAGACTGCGGCGATATTCAGGTCGTCCGTCAGATGGGGCGGCCAGCAGGTCGCAACCCTGTGCCCTGGCCCGTCAGGAGGCTCGGTGTCCCCCTCCTCTTCCGCGCCTGCGGGCGCTGGCCGCAACCTGGCCGACCTGGTAACCCACGCCGCGCGCCGTGATCCCGCCCACCTGGCGGTGATCGAGGCGACCACCGGTCAGGAATGGAGTTGGGGGCAGCTCGACGCCGCCGTGGACGGCGAGGCTGCCCGGCTGATCGAGCACGGGTTACGGCCCGGCCAGCGGGTCCTGCTGCGGATGCCGACGTCCGCGGCATTCTGCGGGTCGTTGTTCGGAATCCTCCGGGCGGGTGGCGTGGTGGTGCCTGTCGGTACCGGTATGACCGGCCGGGAGCTGGATCGGGTGCTCGACGGCTGCGGCGCGAACCTGCTGATTGCGGCGCCAGACGACGAGAACGCCGAGGCGGCGGCCGGTCGCAACGGCGTGACGCGGCTGGACCCGGCCACCGTCGATGCCGCCGGGCCCGCCCAGAGGCCTCGGACCGGTGCCTCCCTGGCGGGCGGGGAGGACCTCGCCGTGCTGGCCTTCACCTCAGGTACCTCCGGTCAGCCGCGCGGGGTGATGCTGTCCCATCGGGCGTTGCTGGCGAACGTGGAGCAGTGCGCCGCGGTGCGACCCGCTCCGATGACCGCCGCCGACCGGGTGCTGCTGAGCCTGCCGCTGTTCCACTCCTATGGGCTAGGGCCGGGGTTGCTCCAGGTCGCCAACTCCGCGGCCACTGCGGTGTTGGCGGAGCGTTTCGACCCCGAAGAGGCCCTGCGGACGGTGTATCGGTATCGGGTCACCGTGGTGGTGGGGGTACCACCGATGTATCGGGCCTTGCTGCGACTGCCGCTGGACCGGCTCGCCGAGGGCATGCGCACGATTCGGTTGTTCAGTTCCGGCGCCGCGCCGTTGCCGCCCGTCGTGCTCGCCGGAATATACGAGGCCACCGGTCTGGTGGTGTTCGAGGGCTACGGGCTGACCGAGACGGGCCCGGTGGTGACGTCGACGTTGGTCGGTGGGGTGGCCAAGCCGGGATCGGTGGGCAGACCGTTGCCCGGTGTGCCGTCCCGTGGGCTGGACCCCGTGGAGTTGCGACTGGTGGATGTGGGCGGCAGCGCGCTGCCCACGGAGGGCGACGATGAGGACGTGGGCGGCACTGGCCTGATAGCGGTTCGCGGCCCCAATCTGTTCTCCGGCTATTGGCCCGACGGAGCCTTCGGACCAGCTGAACTGCCCGGGCTCGGCGCGGGTTGGATTCGCACCGGTGACGTCGGCTATCTGGACGCGGACGGTGATCTGCACCTGGTGGATCGTGCTGACGACCTGATCATCGTCAACGGTTTCAACGTCTATCCGCACGAGGTCGAGGACGTGCTGTGTGAGCACCCCGGCGTTCGTGAAGCAGCCGTGATCGGGATGCCGCACCCTCGGACCGGCGAGGCGGTGCGGGCCGTGCTGGTGCCTGTCGAGGGAGAGCAGCCCAGCGCCGAGGAGATCGTCAAGCACTGTGCGACCAGGCTGGCCCGGTTCAAGGTTCCGGTGGAGGTGGCGCTGGTGGAGTCGTTACCGCATCTGCCCACCGGCAAGCTGGCCCGCCGAAAGCTCCGGGAGGGCATCGACGTGGTCCGGGTGGCACCGGATGACTGAGCACGAGGTGGTCCTGCTGGTCCGGGCCGGCTGCCAGGCTTGCGTGCAGGCCCGGGACGACGTCGACCGGATCTGCGTGGAGCTGGGCGTGCCCTGGCGAACCGGCGATGTGGACGCGGACCCGGAACTGCGGGCCGAGTACGGTGACCGGGTCCCGGTGATCCTCGTCGATGGACGCGAACACGGCTTCTGGAAGGTGGAGGAGCAGCGCCTGCGAGCGGCTCTCACCCGCTGAAGCCGATGTGGGTGGAATTACGATTCGGTCTCCCCGTGAACCGCGCGTTGGGGAGGGCCCGAAGACCTGAATATGAGTCCTCCCCCCGCTTCGTCTCGCCTGTCCGCGCCGGTGGCCGCCCTCGTCGGCCTGCTGGCGGTCTTCGCGGCAGTGGGCGTAGGTCATCTGGTAGGTGAACTGGTTTCGCCGAACGCCTCGCCGTTTCCTGCGGTCGGCGCCGACGTGGTCGACCTGACGCCGTACCGGATCACGGAGTTCGCGACCAGCACCTTGGCCCCCTACCACAAGCTCGTGCTCGGTATCGGCATGGCGGTGGTGATCGGTCTGTTCGGCATGATCGCCGGACTGCTGTCCCGGCGTTCGGCCATGCCCGGCTTACTGCTGATCTTCGTGCTCGGGCTGCTCGGCGCCGTCGCGGTACTGTTCGAGTTCGATCCGACCTCGGTCACTCGGGACCCGATTACCGACGCTTTCGACCTGTTCGCCACGCTGGCCGGGGTGCTCGCGGGTTGGGGAGCGTTCCTCTTCCTGCGCCGTCTGGGTGGGCTCGGTCGCAATGTCGAAGGTGACGCCCGGGAAGGAACGGGCGCGGCCGCGGTGCCTCGCCGGGGGCTGCTCGTCGGCTCGGCGGCGGTCGCGGTAGGTGCCGTGACCGCTGGGACCGGCGGGGTGCTCCTGGCCGGACGCCGTGACGTCGAGGCCTCCCGCCGGGCGATCGGGCCGATCCGCCCCGATGTGCCTGCACCGCCGATCCCGGCCGGGGCCGATTTCACCGCTGACGGGTCGCCCCGCTTTATTACTCCGAACTCCGAATTCTACCGCGTTGACACCGTCCTGCTGACAGTGCCGCAACTTCGTGCCGAGGACTGGCGGTTGCGTATCCACGGTATGGTTGACCGGGAGTTGAATCTGGATTGGGCGGATCTGACTTCGCGCCGACTTGTCGAACGAACTGTCACGATGACATGCGTGTCCAACGAGATCGGGGGACCGTATATTTCCACGGCCAATTTCACTGGTGTGCTGCTGGCTGATCTCCTCGCCGAGGCCGGTGTGCAAAAGGGTGCTGATCAGGTGTTCACCACCAGTATCGATGGGTGGACCTGTGGCAGCCCTACCTCCGACGTCGCGGATCCGGGCCGCCAGGCGATGCTGGCCATCGGGATGAATTCCGAGCCGCTGCCGCCTGAGCACGGCTTCCCGGTCCGGATGCTGGTGCCCGGTTTGTACGGCTTCGTCTCTGCCACCAAGTGGATCGTCGATCTGGAACTCACCACGTTCGACGCGGAGCAGGCCTACTGGCTGCAGCGTGACTGGGGGCGGTTGGCGCCGATCAAGACGATGTCCCGTATCGACAGTCCCGGCTCGTTCGGCCAGGTCAGCCCGGATACACCGCTGATCGGGATCGCGTGGGCGCAGACCAAGGGGATCGAGAAGGTCGAGGTGCGGATCGACCAAGGGCCGTGGCAGGTCGCGGAACTGGCCACCGAGGTCAACCTCGATACCTGGCGGATGTGGCGGCTGACCACCCGGCTGCAACCCGGCTCCCATGTCGCCCAGGTCCGGGCCACTGACAAGACCGGGTACACCCAGACCGAGGACCGTGCCGCGCCGATCCCGGACGGCGCGAGCGGGTGGCACCGGGTCGCGTTCACCGTGGTATAAGGCCGGAAAAGCGGCTGATTGCTGGGCAGATGTGTCCAATTCGTGACCCGCCCGGTATGAACCAGCCGCGAAGTATCACCGAAGTAATGGGTAGCTAGGTCCGGATCAGCCGGACAACATTGATGAGGAGTTGATGTCGAAGTGAGGAAGATCCAGCGGCTGGCTGCGATCGGTGTCATGGCGGCTCTGACCATTTCGGTGGGTGCGTGCAGCGCCGATCAGGAACCCGCTGCTGCGCCAAGTACCACTGCTTCTGAGCCTGCCTCGCCCACCTCGGAATCCCCATCGGCCAATGATGGCGTCACCGAGATTGCCGATATCGCGGGCCCGGCTTGCAGCCAGGTCCCGCCCACCGGTGAGGGCTCGGCCGCGGGCATGGTTGACGACCCGGTGGCGACCGCCGCGAGCAACAACCCCCTGCTGAAGACTCTGGTCGCAGCCGTCACCGCAGCTGAGCTGGGAGACACCCTGAACAGCTCCGAGGCCACGTACACTGTCTTCGCCCCGATCAACTCGGCGTTCGAGGCGTTGCCCCCGGGCACCGTCGAGCAGCTCACCACCGCGCCCAACGTGGCCGAGGCCAACAGCGATCTTGCCACAATCCTGACCACGCACGTCGTCAACACCCGGTACGACGCCGAGGGCCTGCTGTCGAAGAAGACGGTGACCAGCCTGCAGGGTGCGCAGCTGACCATTGGTGGCACCGCGCCCAACCTGACGGTGACCTCTCCTGGCGCGACCGCAAATGTGGTCTGCGCCAACGTCCCCACTGCGAACGCCACGGTGTTCCTGATCGACAAGGTGCTGATGCCAACAGCCAGCTGAGCAACGCGCACCCGCATCACCGCTGAAAGGGATGGCCCTGTCCGGGCCATCCCTTTCAGCGTGTGGCACGGCCAGAGCCAAGATCGCGACTTTTGTTCCTATGTTCACAAGCGGCTACCGTGGGGTGGCCAGGTTCGACCAGACCCCGAGAGGAATACGCGAAGGTGCACCAGAACGGACGGTACGGCACGGATGCCGCCCGACCGGTCGGTGCCGAGCTGTCCTCTCCCCGTGGCACGTCACCAGCCACGCCGTCGCCCTGCCCGCCGACGCGGTCGAACGGATCGATGCCCGCGGTTCGGGCTCGCGTGCGGACCGTACCCGAGGCGGCGGTCGGTCGCCTCGCCGTCTATCTCCAGGTGCTCACCTCGCTCGTCAAGCAGGGTGTGACCACCGTGTCCAGCGAGGCCCTCGCCAGTGCGGCCGGGGTGAACTCGGCGAAGCTGCGCAAGGATCTGTCCTACGTGGGTTCCTACGGCACCCGGGGTGTCGGCTATGACACCGCCCGGCTGGTCGAGCACATTGAGCGAATGCTCGGATTGAATCGGCAGCAGACCGTCGCCGTCGTCGGCATCGGCAACCTCGGCCATGCGCTGGCCAACTACGCGGGCTTCCCCATTCGCGGATTTCCGGTGACGGCGCTGTTCGACATCGACGAGGACCTGATCGGGATCTCGGTCGGTGGGCTGAGGGTGGATCACATCGACGTCCTCCCGCAGGTGTGTGTGCTGCGAGGAGTGACTATCGGGGTGATCTGCACCCCGGCGGCCGCTGCCCAGACGGTGTGCGAACTGCTGGTGGACGGCGGTGTCCGGTCCATCCTGAACTTCGCCCCGGTGGTACTGCAGGCCCCCCATGATGTCGAAGTGCGCAACGTCGACCTCGCGGTGGAGATGCAGATCCTGTCTTTCTACGAGGCACGCCGCCACGGCGAGGAGGAAATCCTCCCGGTCGTCGAATCATTGGCCGAATCGGTCGACGGGATCGCGGTGATCCGGTGAGTCTGCTGGTGGTCGGCTTGTCCCACCGAAGTGCCCCGGTCCCGGTACTGGAAAGAGCCGTGGTTACCGGTACCGAGACCGGCAAACTGCTCGGCGAGCTGCTCAGCTGCGGCAACGTCGCCGAGGCTCTGCTGCTCTCCACCTGTAACCGGGTCGAGATCTACGCGGTCGTGCAGACCTTCCACGGCGGTCTGGACGACGTCACCTCGATGCTGGCGCGCCAGGCCGGTACCTCGCTGGACGATCTGGCCGACCACCTCTATGTGCACTATGCGGCCGCCGCCGTCGAGCATCTGTTTTCGGTGGCCTGCGGGCTCGACTCGATGGTCGTCGGCGAGTCGCAGATCCTCGGTCAGCTACGGGCCTCCTACGGCGCGGCCGAGCAGGCGGGCGCGGTCGGGAGCACTCTGCACGAGCTCGTGCAGCAGGCGCTGCGGGTCGGCAAGCGGGCGCACGCGGAGACCGGGATCGATGCCGAAGGCGTCTCGGTGGTTTCCGAGGCGCTCGCCGACGCGGCGGCGGCACTCGTGGCGGTCGATGGGCGGGGCTTGGCGGGCCGACGTGCGCTGGTGATCGGGGCCGGGTCGATGGGCGGTCTCGCGGCCGCGCAGTTGCGCAGGGCCGAGGTGGCCGAGATCGTGCTGGCCAACCGCTCCTCGGCGGGTGCCCTGCGATTGGCTGCGCGCTGCGTGGCCGAGGGCACCCCGGCCCGGGTCGTCGATCTGGCCGGGCTGGAACCCGAGGTCGCCGCCGCGGACTTGGTGATCTGCTGTACCGGCGCGCTGGATCCGGTGCTCGGTGTCGCGCAAGTGGCCGCCGCTCGGCGGAGCGCACCGGTCCGGCTGGTGGTGTGCGATCTCGGCCTGCCGAGGGACGTCGAGCCCGGAGTGGGTGAGTTGCCCGGCGTCACGCTCATCGACCTCACGACCCTGGCGCGTCGGCTGGAGGGCGGCGACCTCCCGGATCGGATCCGACCGGACCAGGCCACGGCGGCACAGCGAGTGCACCGCATCGTGACTCAGGAGGTGCACAGCTATCTGGTGGCCCAGCGCACCGCTGAGGTCACCCCCACCGTCACCGCACTGCGCAAGCGGGCGGCCGATGTAGTGGACGCGGAGCTGCTGCGGCTGGATGGCAGGTTGCCCGGACTCGATAGTGCCGTGCGGAACGAGCTTGCCCGTACTGTTCGCCGGGTGGTGGACAAGCTGCTGCACGCGCCAACGGTGCGGATCAAGAAGCTCGCCCAGGCCGGTGGTGGTCAGGCTTACGCCGACGCGCTTCGCGAACTGTTCGGCCTGGATCCGCAGGCCGCCGCAGTCATCGCCGCGACCGGCCGGATCGATCCGGCCATGCCGGATGGGTCGGACGCGGTGGAGGGGAACGCCCGGTGATGGCTGTGTTGCGGTTGGGAACCCGGGGCAGCACCCTGGCACTCGCCCAGACCGAGTGGGTGGCCGAGCAGCTGCGTAGCGCTGGATCACAGGTAAGTATCGTGCCGGTGCGCACCTCGGGGGACGTCTTCGGCGGGCCGATCCCCGAGATCGGGGTCGGGGTGTTCGTTGCGGCGTTGCGCGCGGCATTGGTGGCCGGTGAGGTCGACGTGGCCGTGCACTCGTACAAGGATCTGCCGACCGCGCCGGATTCGCGGCTGGTGCTCGCTGCCGTGCCACTCCGTGCCGATCCCCGCGATGCGCTGGTCGCCCGGGACGGGATGGTCCTCGGTGAGCTGCCTGCCGGCGCGGTGCTGGGTACCGGATCAGTTCGGCGCGCCGCGCAGTTGCGGGCGCTGGGGCTGGGGCTCGATGTGCGGCCGATCCGGGGCAACGTCGACTCGCGGATTCGCCGGGTCGTCGAAGGAGAGCTTGACGGGGTAGTGGTCGCGGCTGCGGGACTGGCTCGACTGGGCCGGATCGGCGAGGCCACCGAGCTGCTCGACCCGCTGCAGATGCTGCCTGCCCCCGCGCAGGGAGCGCTGGCCTGCGAGTGCAGGCGCGATGCGGTGGACACCGAGCACCTGCTCGGTGGGATTCTCGATGACGGTGGGACGCGCGCCGCCGCGACCGCCGAGCGGGCCTTGCTCGCCGCACTGGAGGCCGGCTGCAGTGCCCCGGTCGGCGCCCTCGCCGACGTGGTCGAGGACCTGGACGACGAGGGGAGGGTCGTGCTGCGGCTGTCCCTGCGGGGAGTCGCTGCGACCGAGGACGACGGCTTGGTCCGGGCGTCCGCCACGGGGGAGATCATCGATGCTGAGAAGCTCGGTCGCCAGGTCGCGGCTGAGTTGCTGGACCTCGGTGCCGGCGCGCTGGGTGGGGGATCCGGCGCCGCACGGCCTAGGGGCGACGCCCGACGGGAAACGAGACATAGATGAGCCGTGCCCGCAAGACCACTGGACGAATTGCTTTTGTTGGGGCAGGTCCCGGAGACCCCGGGATGCTGACCGTGCGTGCCCGGCAGTTGCTGACCGGTGTCGCGCTGCTGGTGACCGACCCGGATGTGCCCGCCGATGTGCTCACGTTGGCCGCGAACGGCGCCGAGGTGCGCCCAGCGGTAGGCGAGCCCGGCGACGTCGCCAAAGACCTGGTCGCCGAGGCCAGGGCGGGACGCACGGTGGTGCGTCTGGTATCCGGCGACCCGCTCACCGCGGATGCGGTGGTGGCCGAAGCACTGGCCGTCGCCCGCAGCTCGGTGCCGTTCGAAGTGGTTCCCGGCGTGGCGGCGGGCACCGCGGTGCCCGCCTACGCCGGGGTACCGCTGGGCTCCGGGCACACCGAGGCCGACGTCCGAGCCGGCGTCGACTGGGCGGCGCTGGCGGCCGCTTCAGGCCCGCTGGTGCTGCACGCCACCGCCTCGCATCTGGCTGACACCGCCGCGTCGCTGGTCGAGCACGGGCTCGCGCCGCAGACCCCGGTAGCGGTCACCGCTGAGGGCACCGCACCCACCCAGCGCACGGTGGATACCACGCTCGCCGGGCTGAGTCGCGACGCGGCCGAGTTCGGTGGTCCGCTGGTGGTCACCGTCGGCTCGGCGGTCGACCAGCGGGCGAAGTTGTCCTGGTGGGAATCCCGGGCGTTGTACGGCTGGAAGGTGCTGGTGCCACGCACCAAGGAGCAGGCCGGGGTGATGAGCGAACGGCTCGGCGTGCACGGTGCGGTGCCCTTCGAGGTTCCGACGATCTCGGTGGAGCCGCCCCGCTCGCCCGCCCAGATGGAGCGTGCGGTCAAGGGTCTGGTGGACGGGCGTTACCAGTGGGTGATCTTCACCTCGACCAATGCCGTGCGCGCGGTGTGGGAGAAGTTCGTGGAGTTCGGCCTGGACGCCCGCGCGTTCTCCGGGGTGAAGATCGCCTGCGTTGGCGAGTCCACTGCGGAGAAGGTGCGCTCGATGGGCATCAACCCGGAGCTGTTGCCTTCAGGAGAGCAGTCCTCCGACGGATTGCTGGCCGACTTCCCACCCTACGATGACATCCTCGACCCGGTGGACCGGGTGCTGCTGCCCCGCGCGGACATCGCGACCGAGACCCTCGCCGCGGGACTGCGCGATCGCGGCTGGGAGATCGACGACGTGACCGCCTACCGCACGGTCCGGGCCGCTCCACCACCCGCCGAGACCCGTGAAATGATCAAGACAGGTGGGTTCGACGCGGTCTGCTTCACCTCCTCGTCCACCGTGCGCAACCTGGTCGGTATCGCGGGCAAGCCGCACACCCGGACAATCGTCGCCTGCATCGGCCCGGCCACCGCCGAGACCGCTGTGGAGTTCGGCCTCCGAGTGGATGTTCAGCCCGAGGTCGCCCAAGTCGGCGCCCTGGTCGATGCCCTGGCCGAACACGCCGCCCAGTTGCGCGCCGAGGGAGCGCTCCCCCCACCCCGCAAAGCCAAAAGCCGACGGCGCTAGCACTCACCGGCCACCAGCGGTTGCTGTCGGCTGATCAGTAGCCGCGCATCGGGAGGTAATACCGGTCATACTCGACGCCATGAAGGTGGCCGTCTCCGTTGGGAAGGCGACCTCGGCGAGATGCGCCGGTCGAAGATCGAAGATCTCGGATAGAGCTGATCGACAGCTCGGCGTGGATCGAGTATCTGCCGCCGAACTACCGGACTGTGCGGCGCGGCGGTCAGACGGTCCGCAAGCTACTCGACTGTCTGATCGCCTCGGTCGCGATGCGGGCCGACGCGACTCTGGTGCACCGTGACCATGGCTTCGACGTCATGGCGGGGCGCATGCCCGATCTACTGACCACGGTGGCATGGTGTGATGTTAGGTGTTCATTGTGCTGGGTTGGTGCTGCTCGGGTGGTGTGTGAGGGTGTGGGTGAGTACCGCTTCGCTGGTATCGAGTGTGGTTGAGAGGTCGGCTCGTAGCGGTGTGGGGATGGCGCGGTGTCCCAGTGCGCAGGCGTTCATCGTTTCGGTCAGGTCGTGGGTTTGGTGGTCGGTCAGCATGCTGGCGCAGCCATCGTGGTCGAGGAGGTCGCGGGCGGTGTATCCGTCGCGGGTTGTGGTGGCGTGGTGCAGGAGGTTGGTGGCGATGCGGCGCGCGGCTGGGTGGGCGATGCCGCCGGCGGCATCGATGACGGACAGGCCCAGGCGGGTGTGGAAGACCGCCAGGCCGGGGTTGGTGTCGAGGTGCCGGTAACGGTCGAGCAGGGTGGCGATGTCGCGTTGGGCTGGCTGGTCGGTGTGCTGGCGGCATAGCGCGGTCAGGCAGGCGGTGACGGTGTTTTCCCACGGCTCGCCGGAAAGGGTGTCGGCCAGCAGGGTCAGGGCGCTGCCGGTGTCTCCCGCTGTGGCGTGGGCGAGGATGGCGACCTGGCGGCCGTCGAGGATGCGGCGGCCGATGCCCTTGTGGCGGTGTAGTTGGATGCACGCCTGGTTCCAGCGGCCCGCGCTGGCGAGTGCGCGGGCTCCGGTGGCCAGCAGTACCGCCCAAAGCCACCGTTGTAGCTGCTGGTGTGCGTCGAGGGAGGTGGTGAGCGTGGCTGCGGGCACGGCGATGCTGTCGATGGTGGTGTCGGCGCGGGAGGCGACGGCGGTGTAGAGCGCGTCGAGCAGGGTGAAGGCGTGCTCGCCGTTGCCGTCGCGGATGTGCAGGCGGGCCAGGTTCACCAGGGGTTCGAGGGCGCGGATGGCGGCCAGCGCGCTCAGGGGCCGGGCCTGCAGGTACACCATCGCGTGCTGGTGACAGTACTGCCGGGCCAAGTCGGGCAGGCCGACGTCCGAGGCGAGGAGCGCGGCCAGGTTGTGTACGGCCGAGGCCGCTGCCATGTCGCCGTCCCGCTCGGCCGCGTGGGCGCGGTCCCGCAGGTCCGCCACGCGCTGGCGCAGGGGTGCGCATGTCGGGCGGGGCCGGGCGATGAGGGGGAAGCGGCGGGCTATCGGCCCGGTGGGGTCCATCGGAGGTCATTCCCAGGTGACGGTGATGGGGTGGTGTGGGCGGTGCAGGACGAACCTGCCCTGGTCGGGGTCGGCGGTCGGGGGTGTGTCGGGGATGGCGATGCGGACACTGCGGGTACGCAAGCCGGTGTCCCAGGTGTTGATGTGCTGGCCCATGTGCTTGGCGAGGTATTCCCCGGTGGGGCCGTGGCCGATGACCCCGACTTCGAACAGTTTCCCGCCGTCGGGCGCGGGTGTGGCGCGGCGGATGGTGAGGTAGGCGAGGCTGCCGTCGTCGGTGGTGGTGGCCATGGCCACGGTGGGGAACATTGGTGAGACCAGGCCGCTGTGTTTCGCGGCGGGTTCGACATTCATGCGCATGATGGGGTTGGCCAGGCGGCACGCCAGCCACAGGTCCAGCCATTCGAACGACATCCTCGGCGCGAACAGCACGCCGGTCCATACCTCGTGGCGAGGAGTGGCCAGGACCCCGCCGAGCGTGCCGGGGTCGGTAGCGCCGTCGTTGTCCTGGTGAGCCTGCAAGCTCACCTGGCCGTCTCCGGTGAGATCGATGACGCGGCGGGCGTCGTCTGCGATGCCGCGCAGCGGCATGAACACCGTCATCTCGCTGCCGGGGCTGTTCCAGCCAGCCTGGTCGCGCTCGAAGATGATGCTTCGGGAGGCGGCGCCGGCCAGGCGCAGCGGGACGACCAGGCGTCCGTGCGGGGCGAGTTGGTCCAGCCATGGCGTGGGTGTCTCGAAGGCGCCCACGGTGGCGATGACTCGATCATAGGGGGCCGCTTCGAGGTGGCCCAGCGCCCCGTCGCTGAGGACGACGTCCACGTTGGGGACCGCGGCGGCATGGAGGTGATCTCGGGCGTCCTCGACCAGGTCGGCGTCAATGTCGAGGGTAGTGACGTGGCCGGTCTCGCCGACGATGGCGCCCATCAAGGCGGCGTTGTAGCCGGTGCCTGCGCCCAGTTCCAGCACGCGCTGTCCGGGTTCGAGGTGGAGTTGTTCCAGCATCATGGCGATGATCGACGGCTGGGATGCGGCGCTGATGCAGGCGCCCCCACTGTGGTCGTGCTTGGTGTAGACGGCCTCGTTGGTGTACGTCTCCTCAAGGGAGACACCGGGCAGGAACAGGTGCCTGGGCACGCCGCGCAGGGCTGCGTCCACGGCCGAGGTGCGCACGGTGTTCTGGTCGCGCAACAGGTCGGCCAGCTTAGTGCGCAGGTCGCTGGCGGAGGCGGGAGTGTCGCTGACGGTAGTAGTCATGTCGTGGAACCTTCGTGGTGTCGGGTGGGGTGGCCGGAGGAATCCGGCCGTTCAGTGGTGTCGAACACGGTGCCCGTGGCCAGCGCCGCCAGCGTGGACTGGTCGGCTGCGGACAGACCGGCGCGGTTGGCGTGGAAGATGAAGTGGTGGGCGAGGACGGCGCGCAAGCCGCGCTCCAGCCGCCCGGAGCGGGTGAGGTCAGCGAGGGCGTGACCAGCGGCCTCGAAGGCCGCCACCCATGGTCCGGGCAGGAGACCGGGCACGCTGCGTGGGTTGACGGTCATCAGCCGCCGTATCGCCTGGGCCAGGGTGTGGGGCTGCTCGGTGGCCACAGCGTGCGCGGCGGGGCGCAGGTCGAAGACTTTCGCCCAGACGTCCCCTTGCTCGTATCGGTCCTGGTCGGCGGCCCGTAGCAGAGCGCTGAAGAGGAGAACCGTGGTTTCGCGCTGCCCGAGAGCCGGGGCCGGGCTGTGCTGGGCGGTGCGGGCTAGGAGGTGCCGACTGTCGTGGTGGAACAGATTGTGGGTGACTCTCATGGCGGCCGGGCCGCCGAACGCGACGGTTTCGGGCTCGTAGATCCCGGGTGTCCAGCCCGCGATGTGGCCGTCTGCGGTCAGTTCGCCACGCCCGCAGCCCGGGAGGCGGACACCACCGTCAGCTGGAAGTCCCCGCGCTGGATTGCGGACAGGTGGGGGGCGTGCACGCGGACGCACAGCTCCAAATGCGCAGGCAGCCGCACCCGCCCTCCGTCGCTGGATTCCAGGTCGGCTATCAGCGGCTCGTCTAACACGACTTCCATCCGCCCGTCCAGCGCTGCGGTCTGGGCGAGGGATAGCAGCGTCGTATCGCGGCGCGAGCGCTCACCACGCTGTTCTGGTGCGGCTGTGCCGGGATAGCCGTCGGGCCAGCCGATGCCGCTGTCCGCCACTACCTCCAGGAGGGGTACCAAGCTGCCACTGCCGAAATGCTCGTAAAACCGTCGGTGGTAGTCACGCCATGCCGGAGTGCCATGAGGATGCGCGCTCACCCGCGCCAGGACCAGCGCCGCGCGCTCGGCCTCACGAGCGACTTCGGTGGGCAGCACGATGCTCACGTCCAGCCGAAGATCCACCGCGACCGGATGCCGAGGGGTGCGGGCCAGGCGGCGCATCTGCGCGGCCATCTCCGCCCGGATAGCACGGCTCTGGTCGGCGGACGCCTGGTTGTGCTGGTCAAGAAGGGCGTGGATCTCCTTCAGCTCGGCGAACAAGCCAGCGATGGGCGCCACCGTCGAGGCGCCAGCCATCTCCAGATGCTCCAGCAGCCATCCCAGGGCGTCCGGCTCGGTGCTGGGGGCGTGCAGGCTGGTGATCAGCGCGCGACGCGCGACCAGCTCGGTGAGCATCGTGGTCGCCTTGACCGGCGTGGCCGACGGCAACGTGGCCACGAGTTCTTCCACCATCTCGCCCAAGCGGACCGGTTTGCGGGCCGCTTCGACGGCGGCGCGCACGGCGTCGGTGTGCCGCAGGGAGACCTCTACCGCCGAGGTGCCCCGTTCGCCTGCGTGCGGCTGGTGCGGCACGATCAGGCGGTCCCTGCGCACCATCACCGTGGAGTTCACGACCACGGCCAAGCGCTCCAGAGCCTCGGGGCAACCCTCCACCTGGCGGATAACGTCGGCTACCCAGGCGGCATCCGCACGGGCCACGGCCCGGTGCCCGGCCCCCCACCTCAGATGGGGCTGGTCCCCGAAGGTGCCCGGGGCGACCCCGGCAAGCAGTCCGGAGGGTGTCGGGCGACCGGTCATCCGTCGCAGGTAGCGGGCCACGGACACCACCGCCCGCCTCGTCTGGCGCACGGCGGGGGCGTCCGTGGCACACAGGGCATGTATCTGCCGGTCGAGCTGTGGACTGGCGTGGCCGAGGGCATCGGCTACCCGGGGGATCGCCCACACCCGGCGCAGCCAATCCACCCACACGGTGACCCGGTCGGGGCTGGTACTCGTCAGATCAGGCCAGGGCGGAAGCTGAAGCCCGCAGTGGTGTGCGGCGCGGATCAGTGCTCCGCCCGTGGCCCGGAAACCTGCCTCCCCGTTAGCTGCTGATCTCACCGGAGAACTCCCCCATGGGCTGGCGGTCGCAAGGACCGGGGATGGCGGCTGGACACCGCCGCGCGGCTATCAAGTGGGTGGTGTCCGGTCGTTCACGAGAGTCAGCCGCCGCTGATGCAGGTCGACTTCTCGCAGGTGGAGCCGCAACCGTCGTCGGTCATGTTGACCAGGCTGGCCGGGTCGGCCACCTCCAGCAGTGTGACGTCCAGTTCGAACAGGTCAGGCTGGTCAGGTGCCATTTCAGCGACGTGGGATTCCAGGCAGATCACTCCTACTCGAAGGTGCAGGATGCCTGGCCCGGCGGCGGGCTAGAGCTAAGGGGTTGGCGGTAGGGCCTTAGCCGTCGGGACGCCGCTTCCTTCGGATCACCCCGACCCGTTATCACCGAGCGTGGCGAGGTGATGACAGCCGGGTGTCTCTTCGTAGATACATCTCCAGGGCCGTCCGCATCGGGCGATCGCAGTAGCGGGCGACGGTCCGTGGCTGTCTCTCCGGAGAGACAGCCACCTGATGGGCTACCCGGGCAGACCGGCCCGGCGGGCCATGCCGCGCAGCTCCTGGTCCGTCGGCGAGCTCCGGCGCGAGCCCCTGAGCAGCATGGCCAGGGTGTCGCGGACGAAGGGGTCACGCAGCACCCGATGGGGGTGGATCGTCTCCGCGCGGCGCAGCGCCCGTACCGCGTCGTCATGGCGTCCCCGTAGTGCGGCCAGTCCCCGACCGTAGTCACGCCAGTACGCCGATTGCCGCGACTGATAGGGATGCACCTCAGGGTTCAGACTCTCCGCGAGCGTAGTGACCAGCTCGTGGTCCCCGATCTCCAGCACTGCCTCCATGCGCCACAGGCCCACATTGGTGGGGCCGAACCCCATACCGTAGGCAATGCCTTCGCCGGTGCGCTGCGCCAGTTCGGAGGCGTGTTCCAAGGCCGCCTGCGCGTCGGAAGGCCGCTTATCCGCCGCGGCCACCAGCGAGCAGCACATGGCGAGCATGCCCGCCAGCTGCATCGACTCCCGGCTGTTCGTGGGTACGTGCACCGCGTCCAGCTCGGCTTGTGCCAGGTCGAACGCCCCGGTGGAGAGCATCACTCTCGTGGCGCCATACCCGGCCAGGCCCAGCGCGATCGGGGTGTCCCGTTCCTCGGCGAGTCGGTAAGCCAGTGTGATGTCGTTCTCCCGGCGCAGGTCGAGCGGGGCGCCCACTTCCCGTAGCCAGTGGCTGACACCCTGCACGTGCAGCAGCACCGCCAGGTCGAGCAACTCGGCGACGTCACGGCCGGCGGCCAGCGTGGGTATGCACGTCACGGATCAACGCCGGCAGCGGGGAGGCCAGGTCGGCCTGACGGCACTGATGCAGCGCGGCTTGTACCGCGTGCACTCGGGCCCGCAATGCCTCAACCGGGATCACCTGCCCACCGGGGCGGTGGCGACTGACCGCCATCAGCGCGTGCCGGACCGCCTCTATGGTGCTGTCGGTATGTCCGTTGGCGGGTGCGGGGACGGGGAGCCTGGTCAGCTCCGACACCGAGATCTGAAGCGCGTCGGCCAGGGCATGGAGCTGGCTCAGGGTCGGGGACAGTTCACCGCGCTCGATCCGGCTCAGGGTGTCCTTGCTCATCGGGGCCAGCCCGGCGATCACCCGCAGCGACTTGCCGCGAGCGTCGCGGACCCGCCACAACGCGAATCCGATCGTGCGGGCTTCCTCAGCGTCCATTCCTGCACCACGCCTTTACCAAGTCAGGATCTCGCACCGACGCCGGGGCCGTTGTCCCCGAGGCGTTGCGCTCGGTGCGAGGCACCAGCGCCAGGCTACGTGCCCACCCAGGGGGTTGGGCGCGGTGGTGCGGGCGGTCGCGTTTGACCAGCTCCGCGCCACCACCGGGCTTGATGTCGTAGCCCTGATCCGGCGAGTCATCGCCGATCTCGGCCGCTGACACCCGGGCCCGGCCAAGATCGCCGGGTTCGGGTCACGGATCGGTCTGACTGTTGATCGGCCACTGGTGGTCGCTGGTGGGGGTGTCGAGCCAGATCGTGTGATGGTCTTCGGTGACGGTGAGGCCGAAGCGGTTCCAGCCGGGTTGGTCGAGTGTGTGCCACCGGGTGTGGGCGTTCTCGAGGATGCGCCATACCCGGTTCGGGCCGCCTTCGGTGACCTGATGGACGCCGTGATCGTCGGCGAGGGTGACCTCGGCCCAGGAGCCGTCTCTCATGGTGATGGAGGTGGCGGTGGGTTGGCCGTCGGCGAAGCCGGTGTAGCCCATCGAGATGTCGGGGCCGAGTTCGAAGCCGGCCAGGAACCACACGATCAGCGACGTCCAGGGGGTGCGTGGGTCGAGTGTGGTGGTGCGGTGCTCAGGGTCGCTGTCCCGTTTACGGGGTCGGGGTCGGGTGGGGTTCTGACCTGCGGGGTGGTGGCGTAGGGACATGAAGGCCGCGTAGGTGGGGTCGAACGGTCCTTCGGCGCGGTCGGGGTAGCGGGTGAGGCGAACCAGGCTCCCGGCGGTGAGGGAGAGCTTCAGGTCGGTGAGGAGCACGCCGCCGGTGCGGGTCTGGGTCACC
The DNA here is from genome assembly GCA_050700355.1 of Pseudonocardiaceae bacterium. Classification (GTDB taxonomy): domain Bacteria; phylum Actinomycetota; class Actinomycetes; order Mycobacteriales; family Pseudonocardiaceae. Next base: position 7,094 of record JBOHHE010000087.1, on the reverse strand, counting down.
CATTCCCAGGGCACGGCGGGTACCGAGCAGGTTGCGATGATCCGGTCGAACGGTGCGTGCTCGGCCAGGCCGGTCGCGCCGTCGGTGGTGACCAGAGTGGGGTGGTAGCCGAGCCGGGCCAGCCGCTCGCGGGCCAGCTCGACCAGGTCTGGCTCGATGTCCACCGAGAACACCTGGGTGTCCCCGAGCCGATAGCAGAGCAGACCCGCGTTGTAGCCGGTGCCGGTGCCGATCTCCAGCACCCGATGCCCTTCGCGGACATCGAGGCTCTCCAGCATGCGAGTCATCAGCCCCGGCATGCTGGAGGTGGACAGCAGGCTGGGGGATCCGGTGGTGCGGTCCAGGGCGGTGATCAGCGCCGTGTTGGAGTACACTTGGTCCAGCCACTCCAGGCGGCCCGTGACGGTCGTGGTGTCCAGCTGTCGCCAGGTCTCGTCATACTGATCGATCCGGTCCTGGCGGAACACCTCTGGAACGAACTCGTGGCGGGGTATCGCGCAGACCGCGTCCCGCCACGCTGGTGACGTCAGTTTCCCGGCGGCGACCAGCTGGTCAGCAAGCTGCCGTGCTCTGGGCGCCCAGTCCGCTGTCGGCACGGTCATGGTCGCTTCCCCCTTCGGTCAGCAAGTCCGCCAGCGCGTCAGTGATCGGCGCCCCGGTATGGGACTCCAGCCAGTGATATTGACCTGAGCTGTTGGATTCGAGAAAGACCCAGCGCCCTTCAGCATTGATGGCCCCGATTGGGATTATTCACCCACAGCACGTCCAGACTGGCCAGCACACCACCCAGACCCAGCCGGGCTTCCCGATGGGCGTAGGCCCGCTCGACATCGGTCAAACCCTCGGCGAAGGAGAACGCGGTCGGGTCGCGGTACCAGATCGAGCGGATAGCGTCGAGCTCCACCGCGCGATGCGCGGTGCTGAGTTGGCCGGTCCAGCGGCCGTCATCGCTCAGGCGAGCGTCGAGCACCAGCTGGCGGGGAAACCAACTGGTGTCGGCGCGAAAGACCGGAACATCGCGCGCGGCGAGGCACCGGACCATCGCGTCGACCGGGGAATCGGCCTGCTGGGCAAAGATGACGACAGTCATTCTTCCCAGCCCCAGGAGGTCTCTTCGGGACCTTCGTCGCCATCGGTGGTGTGCTTGGTGGCCCACTGTTTCTCCGGAGTCTCCTCTTCGATCAGTGGATTGCCGTCGTCATCCACCGTGAGCTGCAACTCAGAGCAGTAGCGCACCACCGAAGACGTCGGCATCCGGACGATTTTGGCGAAGCGCAACCCCAACGGGCGCGTCTCGCGTGGACCTGGCCCCTCGGCGGTGGCGGCCGGGCGCACGCTGTCACGCAGGCTCGCCGACGACAGCGGGCTGTCCAACGTGGTCTCTGGAGCCGAATCGATACTGAGCAACATTCTCTGCACCCTCTCCTCATCGGACGATTGTGTCGCTGTCACATTGAGCCCACACGTGATCACCGGGGAAGGTCCGGTCTCGGCGGCTCAGGTCGTGTCCCAGGTCAGCGCCGCATTGAGGACGTTCAGCGCATCTCCGATGGCGCGACGTTCCACCAGTACGTCCCCTGGGACGACCAGTGACGTGGTGCGCTGGCGGAGCGCGTAGCAGTCCCGGCTGAACCCGTCGAGATAGATCGTGTCGGACCAGTCACCGGTGTGCCGGGTGCCCAGCAGCGCGCCATCCGGGCCGCCGGCAACCCGGCGGAACTCAAAGCCCCGCAGCTTGGCCTGATCGAGCAACCGCATGGCGATCACGAGATCAGGGCTATCGCCGGTCATGACGTGCCACCGGTAGCCGTGTGCCGGCCGGGGTCATGGTGAGCCGCCGATGCGGTGGGCGAGGGTGTGGGCGGCGGCGTCGGCGAGGAGCACCCCGAGGCCAGCATCCCCATGGGGGTACAGCACCCAGCCGGGCTCCTGCCGGTCCCGGATGGCGATCACGGTGCACGCGCCGCTGCCATCGATGCGGCGTCCCTCCACGGCGCACCGTTCCTGTTCGCTGTACGGCAGGTGGTGCGGTCCGTCGTGACTTAATGGTGGCTGTTTCGATGTTGTCATTTGGTCTCGCTTTTGGTGTGAAGCGCGTCATCCATCGACGCACGACCGGTCAGTGCCCACGTGTACACAGTGAGCCTGCGTGGCGAGCCTAGGTAGCGAGAGATCAACTCCACTCATAGGCGAGTGACTCTCACTAAGGTGAGGCTGACTCTCACTGAGGGTGAGACCGATTCTCACCACCTTGAGACTGTCATGCCACAGACAAACGCAGTACACTGCTCGGCGGACACAGGCGCCATCAGGAGGACATATACAGATGCTCGGCTCCGTCTTGCGGCCGGTGCATCCTCTGGTGTGCGCCGAAAAGATACGGTTGCGTAGTTTGCTGCAAGCTGGCGAACCCATTGAAACGCCGATAGCATTGCTGTACCACGTGGTTCGCAAGATCCACCTCTGCTGTGGTCATACACTGTTCAAATCTCACCGGTTGGCTTGTGGCTGGACACTAGAGAAAGCCGTGAGCAGCTTTCACACGATGTGTGACACACGGGAGATCAAACGGCGTGGGCTGACCACTCGCTCGTGGTTGGAGTGGGAAGCGGGGGGTGTGCCGAACCGAGACTATCAGGACTTGCTATGCCGCCTGTTCACCACTGGCCCAGTGCAGCTGGGTTTCTCCATTGACTACACTCCAGCAAGCCTAATGCCGCCGTTAGGTGATGACGTTCTCGCCGACGGCGCTGCAGCCAGCAAAATAGAGCAATGTGATATTCACATGCAGACCAGCCCGAAGAAAAAGGTCGAGTCGCCTGATTCGGCACACAGTCTAGCTGAAGATCAGGACTTAACAGGAATTCACACCACGCTGGACTCGAACCCGGATGTGGTTCATCGTATACTGGATGAGGCGTTCTGCACGCTCACGGACGAGAGTATCTTCTTGTGCATCGAAAAGATCGAGAGAGTACTCCTCGGCCTCTGTAAGCGCATGCTCCTGACCTCACTGGGCTGCGACAACCATGAAGGTCGAGTATATGTGCTTGAAAATATCGTTCACATCAAAGGCTGCGCCTTAATCCTGAAAGTGCGCCCCGATCTCCAATTCGACCAGTTGCTCCGTGTTATTCTTCAAGATCCCAATTTGCCACACTTCGACTCTCCGGGAGATTATTCGCATACAGAGATGTGGCTCAATGACTCTGTAGGCCACTACCAGGGTGTTTGTGTCACGCTCCCGACCCATTTGGGGTCCGGTATGTGCGATCAAATTGCGCAGCAGGTCGCAGATGGATTCACTGCTGGATACTTGTGGTTGAAGGAACGAATCCGACGCTCCCTTGCTCACCTTGGGGGCACTCTTGAGCACGACTCTTTGCAACTAGTTCGCCGACAATTGCTCGTACATGGTTGCGCAAATCTCGCGCAACAGCTGTGGCTCGTGAAGGTTGCCGACGGACGTGTGACTTATGCGGTCGACGGAGACGTATCGACGCGGGTTCTCCACGCAGGTCGCGAATTTCGAGGGCTTCAGCAGGCTCCTGCGTCGATAGCATGTGCTTTGTTGGCAAATTCTATCCCACTTGACAGAAGCTTCTCGCTTCGGGCAATTGGAGAGAATCGAACTGTCGATATGAGTCTCAGAAGTACTCCATATTCCGACATTAACGAAGATTTTCTTGTTGCGCAGACCGCAATCTACGCAGACCGCATGCTTCTTACTCCTTTGGTTGGTGATCGCCGTGGATGGCTGCTGGCTGCATATCCCTCAGTCATCCGGACTGAGTTAGCGGGCGTGTTGGGCGCTACCCAAACTGATCTGGAGGAGTACTTTAATTCAAAGCCCACCCGTATGCTCTCCCCAGCGATACGGCACTCAACTCGGCGTTTACTCTCGGAAGAGGGGATTCCGTGACAAAGTTTGGGCTCAATCGGCGTATTCATCATCTATCCCGAAACCGTGCCCATCTATCTATGAAATTTTCTCATTCATTTACGAAAATAGAGTCGCTTGTCGAGTGTGTCTCCTTAATCATGAAGGGTTGATCGCGATGCCAGTGGATGAGCTTGTTGAGAGTGTTCTTGCCGTCGATACAACGGCCATTTGTGACGCAGATAAAACAACTAGAGTGATGGATAGTGCGATTCGGTGCCGATCGGCTAGTGTGCGTATCTTTGGTCCGGCGTTCACGGTTCGTTGCAGAGACGATTTCCTGGCGGTGCTCCGCGCGGTTGAAATGGCGTCACCAGGAGATGTGGTCGTTGTTGATGGCGGCGAGCATGAGATCGCTCTTGCCGGGGAGTTGTTTGCGAGAGGAGGCCTAGTGCGGGGTCTAGGTGGGATCGTTGTTGACGCCGGATACAGGGACATGGCGTACGTGGCTGATTGTGATCTTCCTGTCTATAGTCGCTTTGTCACGCCACTCGCGGGCACGGCGTCTAAGCTTGGTGAGTTACAGGTACCAGTGACGTGCGGTGGGGTTTCGGTGAATCCTGGCGATATAATTCTCGCCGACGCTGAGGGTATTATTGTGGTTGACCCTGATAGAATTCGAAACCTCCTTGAGTCGGCGGCCGCTATCAAGGAAGCTGAAGGAAAGCTCATTGAGCGATTGAACACTGGTTCGCAATTGAGTGACGGATTGAATCTTCTGGAGCATGTTGACGCTCTCACCCGCAGCGAGCCATCGTCACTAAAGTTCGTCGTCTAGCGCGTCTAAGCGGAAGGAGCTACAGACGTGCTGACCGACACCGAGTTCGACGAGATCATGAGTTCCGCCCGCGAATCTCTTTTCCGTTGGGAAACCCTGGACAGCTATGAGGTCCCGATCGACGGTTCAGACCTGTCCGTGTACTTGGCCGGTGGTGATCAGCCCCCCAATCCGGAGAAGCTGGCCTGGCAGGAGCACCTCCGAGTCGAGCGGGCCGCTGGGATCTGGCGGCATCGGGTCCACCTCATCGACACCACCCACGGGCTGGTGGGCTACTTGGGTTACGAGTGCGAATGGGGCTACACCGCGACCACCGCCGCGGGGGAGGGTGTCCGCATCCTGGATCTGCCTCCCGACCGACGTCCCCCTGAGCTGATCGAGGTCGATCACGATTTCTGGATGCTCGACGGAGAGCGGGTGCTCCGCATGCACTACAACGCCGATGCCACCTTCTACGGTGCTGAGCTGCTCCCCGCCGACCAAACCCCCCGCTACCAGGCAGCCCGCGACGTCGCCTGGAGCCTGGCCGAGGAGTTCACCTCGTGGTGGGCGGCGCACCCGCAATACCATCGGGCGAACCAGCCTGTCACGTAAACCCGAGAGGACCGCTTGAGCCACCCCGCGCGCCGACCCGACGAACTATCCACCACCCTGCGCCAGCTGCGGTCAGCCGCTGATCTGTCCGGTATGGAGGCCGCCCGCCGAGCGGGGTACTCCCAGCCCAAGATCTCTCGCTTCGAGACCGGCCGGCAGGTGCCCACCACTGCGGAGATCCGCACCCTGTGCCGGGTGTATGCCGCCGCACCCGAGGTGCGGGACCGGCTGCTGGACCTCGCCGCAGACCTCACCGGGGGCACCATCCGTACCCGGGCCGTCCTCTCCCACGGTGCCCGGTACATGCAGCAGCGCGTCGGCAAGATCGAGCAGGCATCCGAGCTGGTCCGCAGCTTCACTCCCACCATCGTGGACGGGCTGCTGCAGACCCCGGACTACGTGCGCGCGATGGGCTCCCAACGGTTGGCCGATGCGGACCTGGAGTCTTTCGTCGCCTCCCGCGCCGACCGGCAGCAGATCCTGGACACCGACCGCCAGTTCCAGTCGATCATCACCGAGGGTGCGCTGCACTGGCACGTCGGCTCCCCGCAGATCATGACCGCCCAGCTGGAGCACCTCATCGAGGTCAGCCACCGCCCCAACCTGCGCCTGGGCATCATCCCCTGGACCACGCCGGTGCATTCCCCCGCGCTGCACTGCTTCACCATCTTCGACGACCGGGCGGTGATCGTGGGCACCGAGACCGCCACCGCCGTGATCACCGACCCGGACGACATCGCCGACTACGACCAGCGGCACACCTTCTACTCCTAGCTCACCGTCGTCGGCGACGAAGCCCGTGCAGTACTTGCCCGACTCGCCGACGAGTACCGCACCCTGGCATGACCAGCCAGATTTCAGCAACCTTGGCTCGACACTCTGCGTGCCTGGGCCGATCAAGGCCGGGCCCGGGGGCGGGTGCGGTTGATCCATGATCCGATCACCGACTACCAGCGGTACTCCTGCGAGTGGGGCTACGCCCTCAATTCCCAGGCCGGGGAGATCATCCGGGTCATCGACCTCGCCCAGACCCAGTTGCCCCCCGCGCTCACCGCCATCCCCCAGGACTTCTGGCTCATCGACCGCCGCGAGGTCGTGGCCATGCACTATCACCCCGACGGCCGGTTCCGCGCCGCCGAGATCCTCGACCAGCAGCACAGCGCCGAGTACTCCAGAGCCGCGGAGCTCGCGTGGGAACTCAGCGAGGACTTCACTACCTGGTGGAATCAGCATCCCCAGCACCACTGCTCGGCACACCACCCGGCGTGAGGAGAGGACACACCAGTGTGAGTGACGGTCCCGACCACTCTGAGCTCGCGGCGGCCCTGCGTGAGCTCCGGGAACATTCTGGGCTCTCCGGTATTGAAGCCGCCAGACGGGCGAAGCTGTCCCAGTCGACGGTGTCTCGGCTGGAGACCGGACGCCGGGTGCCCACCGTCACCGAGGTCACCGCGCTCTGCAAGGCATATCGAGTGCCCACCGAGGTACGCGCCGCGCTGCAGGCCAGCGCCCGGGACCTGCAAGCAGGCACCAGTTCGGCCCGGATCGTGCTGCAACGCCCCCGGGAGATGCAGGAACGCATCGGCCGCCTCGAGCAGTCCTGCGAGCTGATCCGCGGCTTCCAACCGGCCATGGTGATCGGTCTGGTCCAGACGCTGGACTACACCCAAGCGATGATGTCCGCAGCGATCAGCGGGCCGCGATTGGAACAGCTCCTCCAGTCCCGCCGGGACCGCCAGGCGATTCTGGATACCGATCGGCGTGTCACCCTGCTGCACGCCG
>JBOHHE010000086.1:0-42068 GCA_050700355.1 Pseudonocardiaceae bacterium | reverse complement strand
GACGTACTGCTCATCGCCCCGGAAGCGACCCCGACGGTGGAGGCGATGGCGACGGCGGGGGAGCTGCGCTGGCTCGTGCGGGGCTACGCCGACGGGGATCTGGACGGTGCCTGGTACGTGTTGGCGGCCAGCTCCGATCCCGCGGTCAACGCCGCGGTGGCCGCCGAGGCGACGCGACGGCGGGTGTTCTGCGTGCGGGCCGACGACGCGAGCGGTGGCACCGCTGTCACCGCGGCCACCGGCTACCACGACGGGCTGCTCATCGGGGTCCTCGCCGGACGTCGCCCGCGCCGTTCCTCGGCCGTCCGCGACGGGCTGGTCGAGGCGTTGCGTACCGGCGTGGTCGACGATGTTCCGGACGCAGAAGACCGCGTCGCTATTCCCGGGGTTGCGCTGGTCGGCGCCGGACCCGGTGATCCGGACCTCATCACCGTGCGCGGTCGCCGGCTGCTGGCGCGCGCGGATGTGGTGGTGGCCGACCGGCTGGCCCCCCGGGAGCTGCTGGAAGAACTCGGTGCACACGTGAAGGTGATCGACGCCGCGAAGGTGCCCTACGGCCGGGCGATGGCCCAGGAACAGATCAATGCCACTCTGGTGGAACACGCCAGGGCAGGCCGGTTCGTCGTGCGCCTCAAGGGCGGTGACCCCTACGTCTTCGGTCGAGGTTTCGAGGAGGTACTGGCGTGCGCGGACGCTGGTGTGCCCGTCACCGTGGTACCCGGCGTCACCAGCGCGATCTCGGTTCCCGCTGCGGCCGGGGTACCGGTGACCCACCGCGGCGTGACCCACGAGTTCGTCGTCGTTTCCGGTCATCTCGCCCCCGACGATCCCGCCTCACTGGTCGACTGGTCCGCCCTCGGACGGCTGCATGGCACCCTGGTACTGCTCATGGCAGTGGAGCGGCTCGGCGCGTTCGCCACCGTCCTGATCACCCATGGCCGCCCTGCCGGTACTCCGGTCGCCGTGATCGCTGATGGCACCCTGCGAAACCAGCGAGTGGTGCATTCGACGCTGGCCCAGGTAGCTGTGGATGTCGCCGCGGCCGGTATCCGCCCGCCCGCGATCGTGGTTGTCGGGGGGGTGGTGGCGCATAGTCCCGGTGTCGGCGACCTGCCGGGGCAGGCCGTGGGCGGTGAACCAGTCGGTGACGATGCGCACGTCCCGAGCCAGGAACTCCGGTCCCTGGGGATTGGCGTAGATGTCCACCACCTGGGGCAGGTCGATAAGCACCAGCCGCCCTCGGTGCACCAGCAGGTTGAACGGGGACAGGTCACCGTGCGCCAGTCCCTCGCCGATCAGCAGCACCAGCGCGTCGACGAGCTGGTCCCACAGCTCGTGCAGCGTCGCGGGGTCGGGTCGCAGCTGCGCCAGCCGAGGCGCCGCCTGTCCATCCGGTTCGTCGAGGTACTCCAGCAGCAGTTCGGTGCCGTGCAGCTGCACCGGGTAGGGCACGGGGGCGCCGAGCTGCCAGAGCCGCCCGAGCGCGGCGAACTCCGCCGCCGCCCACTGCCCGGACAGCAGATCGCGGCCGAAGGCGGTGCGCCGGGCCATCGCCCTGGTCTCGCGGGATCGGCGCACCCGCCTACCCTCGATGTAGGCGGCGTCACGGTGGAACATCCGATGCTCAGCGGTGCGGTAACGCTTGGCGGCGAGCAGGCAGGACCGGGACGTGCCGGGCACTGCGCGCTCCAGTAGGTGCACGTCGGCTTCCTTGCCGGTCTTGAGCACGCCGAGCTCGGTGTCCACCGCGGCGAGCTCGGTGACCAGCCAGTCCGGGTGGGGTTGCGGGCCGTGCTGCGCGACGTCCCAGGTCGACCACCGGTCCCCTTCGGCCGGGCCATCTTCGGCCGAGCCGTCGTCGGCTGGTGGAGGACCGGGGCTGCGGTGGTTCGTGGCGGGTTCGTCGTCGTCGAAGCGGCGTCGCTGCCGGCGGGCGGGAACGTCGTCGAAGCGGCTGCGGCGGACCGGCAGCCGGTCGTGTTGCGGCATGAGGGGTGGCTCCGTGGATTGGCGCCACCCCGGGGCAGGTTCAGCCGGTGAGGTGGCGGAAGTACAGGGTCGGGATAAGCCGCGCAGCATTGACAGCCATGTCCCGTCACCTCCTCCCGTTCCACCCGGCGTCGCGGGCACCTGCCGTCGTCGGGTGCCAGCTTGGCCCGGCCCCGCCTGGTCTGGCAACCGGTTTTCCGGCCCTCAATCCGTGAGGACGACGTCCAGCGCGTGCTCGCCGGTGCGCTCCACTTCTAGTCCGGCCCTGCGGGCCACCCGGACCACCCCGGCGATGTCGGTGACCTCGCGCGGGGCCATCGCGAGCAGCCGCGCCAACCGGCCCTTGTGCGCCTTGTTGTGATGGCTCACCGTGCGGCGCCGCCCCCGGCCGTCCTCGCAGATCACCCGCACGGTGACCGCGTCCGGCACCGGACCCAGCATGATGTACGCCGCTGAGCGCAGATCGACTACCAAACCCGTGAGCCCGGCCAGCAGGGCAGGCAGCACCGGGCGCCACACCATCCGCACCGTGCCGAGTCCGGGTAGCGACGAGGCCGCGGACAGCCGGTAAGCGGGCACCGGGTCATCGGCGCGGAGCAGACCGAACAGCGCGGAGGCCACCGCCAGCCGAGCACCGGCCCGGGCCCGCTCGGCCGGGCGCAGCGATCCGACGTCCAAGGCGTCGTAGAGCACGCCCGTGTAACGCCGCAGCGCAGGTAACGTCGGCGCGGTCCACAACATGGCGTTACGTTCCAGCTCGCCGTACTGGCGCTCGGACAGGCCCAGCGCGGTCAGCCCGGCAACGTCCTGCCCAGCCAGCTCGACCAGTTCGTCCACTAGTTTCCGGCGGGTCGCGGTGAGCTCAGGATGTGACAGCTCATCCAACCGCAGCGGCGGGCCGTCGCCACCCGGCGCCTTGGTCTCCGACGGTGGCAGCAGCACGAGCACGAGGTGGCACGTTAGCGGTCAGCCGCGCCACCTCTGTCGTCCTGTCGTCGGTAGATGGACCCGGTTTATGCCGGTCCATCCGAGAGAGCCATGCCGGGGACGGTAATTGAGAAGCTGGGCCGATCGGCCGCCGGGAGTCACCGGGGGACGTGCTCAACCGGCGGCCGACCGGGTCTAGCGGAGAGCGCCCGTCGCCGGGTCGCTCACTGTGCACCGGCTAGGATCGCCTCGGCCACCGTGACGGCCTCAGCGCGCGCCAGACGCACACCGAACCGCCCTACCCCGTGGGGATAGAGCGCATAGGTGCCACCGATTTCCTGGAGCAGAACCAGCTTGCACTGGTCACCGTCGTCGGTGCGCCGACCTTCCACGACCGTCCGGCCGCGTTCATTGTGTCGCTGCATCACGACGGGCTCTGTTGCGTTGCCTCTCGTTCTTGTCACTGCACCGACACTGGCGGAGGCCGAGGTGGTGATCAAATCGCTCTGCGGTGCGGCGTCGTGGGCTAGTAATTCTTGTCCTGGTGTGTGGCGCCGGGTCGTGATAGATCCACCGGGCGTAACGGCGCCGCTACTGCGGTGTTCGACGACTGATTGAGGGGGTGCCAGTGACGGAGGCCGAGCGGTTCTGTTGCGCACGGTGCGGGGCGCGGCTGCGTCGGGATCGACGGCCGAAGGAGGTGTGCGGTTCGTGTGAGCAGGCCGCGTCCGATCCCTTGCGCGCGTTGCCCCCAAACTTCTTCGCCGTGGATCCGATCCTTTCCGCGTTGGAGGTCTATGACTTCGGGATGGTGTTCCTCGCGATGCGGAGACATACCCACTGGTCTCAGCAGACCTTGGGCGGAATCATCGATCTGGATCAGTCCCAGATCTCGGCGGTCGAACGGGGCGAGCGCCACCTGCGTGATGTGGCCATCATCGCCCGGATCGCCACCAGCTTCAGGATTCCTGCGAGACGATTCGGTTTCCCGGACGTCGGCGCTACCGTGGGTCAGACACGGGCCGATCGGAAGCTGGTGAGTTGGGTGTATCGCAGAGACTTCGGACAACACATCGCCGCGCTGACCCTCGCCGTCGCGGGCTTGACGGGGTTGGATCTGGACCGGCTGCTCGCCCTGCTGCCGCAGGCCGAGCCGACCGACACTCGGCGGGTCGGTGTCGCCGATGTCGAGGTCATCGAGCAGCTCACCGCCGGGTTCCGCCGTCAGGACTTCGCGGGTGGCAGTGCGGTGGCCCGCGAGATCGCCGTGACCCAGGTCCACGCGGCGCTCCCGCTGCTGGGCGCGCACATCGATCCGGAGCTACGGCCCCGGTTGCTGCTTGCGACGGCGGATCTGGCGGCCCAGGCGGGGTGGATGAGTTTCGGGGCCAATCGGCATGAGGACGCGCGACGGTTGTGGATGATCGGGCTCCACCTCGCCCGCGGCGCCGAGCACCCCCAGAGCACCGACCTCACCGTGTACCTGCTGGCAGACCTGGCGCTGCAAGCAGTACACCTGGAGCGCCCCCAAGAGGCGGTGCACCTGGCCCGGATCAGCGACACCGCCGCGGTCGGCCGTTATCCGGTCTCCGAATCCACCCTTGGCCTGCTGAAGAACATCCAGGCTCAAGCTTTCGCTGCCGGTGGCGACGCGAAGACATGCGACCGGGCCTGCAGCCAGGCTACCGAGCACTTCAGCGGCATCGACCCGGCAGCCTCCCCACCGTGGACCGCGTACTTCAGCGAACTCAGCAATCCCGGGTGCGGCGGCCAGGGTTCGGCCTACTACGAGCTGGCCCGACTCGGCCGTGACCCGGTCGCCGCCGATCGAGCGGTGCTGCTGCTCCGCGAGGGTGGCGGAGATCGCTACGGTCCCAGTTATGCCCGATTCCGGGCTCGTTATCTGCCGGATCTTTCCGGGGCGCATGCCCTGGCCGGGGATGTCGGCACCGCCGTGACCGTCGGACACCAGGCCGTCGAACTCGTCTCGGCGCTGCCGTCCTCGTCGAAGGAGCGCGACCGGCTGCGCATCCTGAACAACGTGCTTGAACCCCTGCACACCAGCCCCGGCGTCGCCGAACTCCGTGACCGCCTGTCCATAACCGCCGCCTGATCGAGGGGACTCAGAAGATCGCGATCATTGATTGGTCCCGCAAACCGAAAGGGCGTACACGATAATGCAGCTCGGTTGGTACGGTGCGGATTCCTTCATGGGACCTGCCGATCGGTTGCCGCTGATAGCTCACCAGGAGCTGAGTCAGACCGCACCATCTTCTGGTCGGGCGCCTTTGCTCGGTATCCGCTTGGCGCGGACACCGATGAAGATTGATAGCGCATCACCGCAGGGCGGCCGGCATGCGAAGTCGTACACGATCGACAAGAAAACAGAGAACACCAAGGTCATCGTTGACGGAAACGAAGAGAATCATAGTGACGAGACCGAGACCGAGCGCGAGGTGGATTGAACCTGACGCCATGATTCTCGTTCTTACCAGCGACAATGACCGAACCGCCGACCGCGTGGTCGCCGAGATCGTACGGCGGGGCGAAGCCGTGAGCCGTCTTGACGTAGCTGGCTTTCCGTGCAGTATCACCGTCAATGCTGTGCTGCAAGATGAACTCGGTTGGCACGGCTGGATGGAGACCGAGCATGGCCAAATCCATTTTAATAAGATTAAGGCCGTCTATTATCGGCGTCCCACCGGCTTCGTCTTCCCCGGTGACGTGACCGGTAGCGATCTGGCATTTGCCGTAGCCGAGGCCCGGCGGGGATTTGGTGGTCTACTCTTCTCTTTGCATGCACGTTGGGTGAATCATCCCGGCAGGGTAGCGGACGCGGAGTTCAAGCCTACCCAGTTACACGTGGCGGCACGCTGCGGATTGATGATTCCGCGCACTTTGCTGACAAGCGATCCCGGCCAAGCCAGAATCTTCTGTGAGTCCGCCGATAGAGGTGTGGTTTACAAGCCGCTTTCAGCAACGAACATCGTTAAGGGTGACGAGGTTCAACTGGTTTACACAAGTAGAATCTGCAGCGGGGATCTCGACGACGTCGATCTATCATTGACAATGAATCTCCTTCAAGACTGGGTGCCGAAGCGCTATGATGTACGCGTGACGGTAGTTGGGCGTCGTATTTTTGCTGTTGCGATCCATGCGGACTCACCAGAAGCCTACGTGGATTGGCGTGCCGACTATGATTCGCTCGCCTATAAACCGGTTGACGTGCCGAAATGTGTCTCCAGTGGCATCTGGGCCTACATGAAGCACTTCGATCTCTCGTATGGTGCCTTCGATTTTGCGGTTACCGATGACTGCTGGTACTTCCTTGAATGCAATGCGAATGGTCAGTTCGGATGGTTGGAGGCGGAGACTGGATTACCGATCACAGCGGCGATAGCGGATCTACTCGTCGAGGACACGAGGTGAAATCGTATCCGACTATTCATTGGCGGGAGCGGGCTGCCGCACTCGCTGACCACCTGGCCGAGCGTGAGATTCTCCGTAGCGAGGTGTGGCGTGCGGCTGTGGAGAACACTCCGCGCCATCTTTTTGTCCCGGCCAGCGTCATCACGACGGAGATCGGTTCAGCAATGGAGAACTCCGATGTCGATACCTGGTTGGACCGTGTTTACTCAGATTCAACCCTCGTTGTTCAGCGTCGACCGGCTCACGAGGGCGGCGTTGCCGCATTGCCTACCAGTTCGTCCACGATGCCTAGCCTGATGATCGATATGCTGGAGGCGCTGGATGTTCGCGACGGCCATCGAGTTCTGGAAATAGGAACGGGTACGGGATACAATTCTGCCTTGCTGGCTCACCGGCTCGGCGGTGAAAATGTGGTCAGTATTGACATCGACCCCGCCCTGGTCGAGGCGGCGAGAGGGCGGCTCGGAGAACTCGGCCATTTTCCTACACTGATAGCTGGTGATGGCCTTACCGGTGCACCTGACCACGGCCCGTATGATCGGATCATCGCTACCTGTGCGGTACCGGAAGTACCTTTGGCTTGGATCGAGCAGCTGGCGCCGGATGGGGCGATGCTGATCAACGTACGCGGCGATGTTATCGGCGTGTTATGCCTCCTACTCAAGCAGGACGATAACGAGGTCATTGGCTCAGTTCTTCGTTCCGGTGACGACTTCATGTGGCTTCGACGCGATCTGGACAACCCTCTACGGGAGCAAGAGCGCCCCATGCTTGTCGGCGCAAGAAGAGTTGCCAGAACTTTTACCACACTATCTCCTGCCACCGTTTTGGGCAGCAACGAATTCCTTTTACTGCTTCAGCTCGAACTGCCCGGACTTCGTATGGTATGTTCGACTGACGTGTTCGATCCACTGGAGCGGCGCAATCGGGCGGGAACTCTCCTGTACGCGAGGGATGGGTCGCACGCTCAAGTTATCGACGAACTCGAAGTCCACGGCCGGCACCGAGTAATCCAGGCAGGATTCCGTCGGCTCTGGGATACTGTCGAAACAGCCTACGAACTATGGACACAACTAGGGAATCCGACGCCACAGCGTTTCGGTATCGTCGCTAATCAAACGGTCCAGTTCGTGTGGTTGGATAGCGACATGGACTGGTTGCGATGGCCGCTCCCGCTGATGTAGGCGGCTCGTTGGGTCAACCATCCGTGCGCCGTCGCCGAATACAAGCCCCGACAACTGGCCTGGGCCAACACCTGCGGTCTGACCATCCCCCCGACTCTGGTCAGCAATGATCCCAACGTGGTGGCCGTCTTCGCGGAGTCTGTCGGCGGTGACATCGTGACCAAACCCCTCTACGCGCGGATGCCTCGGGGTGAGCACGGTCGGCTGATGGGCCTGACCTACACCGTGACCGTCCCACCCCAGCGGTGGCGCGATGAGTCCATCCGCACCACCGCTCACCTGTTTCAACAGCGCGTGCCCAGCGCCTGGCACATCCGGCTGACCGTGGCCGGAGAGCACATGTTCGCCACCGAGATCCACCAGCCCGAAGGCGCACATCTGGACTGGCGGCATGACCGCGACGCCGTCAGCGATCTACGCCCCTGCCCCGTCCCCAACGACATCCGCCAGGGAGTCGCTGCACTTTTGCGAGACGCTGGTCTGCTCTACGGGGCACTGGACTTCATCGTCACCCCGAGCGGTGAATGGATCTTCCTGGAACTCAACCCCAATGGACAGTGGGCGTGGATCATACCGACCCGCCACCTCATCACCGCGGCGATCGCCGACCTACTCACCGAAGGACCCAGCCGATGAGAGTGTCCGCACCCGACCCCGAATGCATCCAAGCGTTACGCGAACGTCTGGTCACCGAGCTCGTCGACTCCGGCGCGCTCACCGACGATGCGTGGCGCCGGGCATTCACCGTCGTACCCCGCCATGCCCTCATACCCCGCTTCTACCGCACCAACGACCGCGCCGTCATCGACAGCGCCAACCCCGATGACACAGCAACCTGGTTGGAAACGGTCTACTCGAACAAGACCCTGGTTACCCAGATCACCCCGACCGATGGGACCTCCTCGGGCACTATGCCCGACCTGATCGCCAAAATGCTCACTGCCCTCGGGATCAACACCGGCGACAACCTCCTGCAAGTCGGTACCGGCACCGGCTACACCGCCGCCCTGCTCTGCGAACGCCTCGGCTCGAACAAAGTCACCACCGTCGACATCGACCCCGACCTGAGCAACGATGCCCGGACCCGCCTCGACCGCGTCGGCTACACCCCGACCGTGGTCACTGGCAACGGAGCACAGGGATACGCGCTCAACGCCCCGTATGACGCCATCCTCGCCACGTGCGCCCTGCGGCGCATACCAGCGGATTGGCTGGCCCAAGCCACTCCCGGCGCCCGGATCGTCGCCCCCCTGGCCACCGGCCTCATCGCCCTTGACGTCACCGGCCCAGAGCAAGCCAGCGGCCGGTTCCTCACCCCCGGTGGGTTCTTCATGTCCCTGCGAGACCCCAACCAGAACGACAAGCCTCCCACTTCGCCTAACGGCACCCGGTGCGATACCCGCCGCACTGAACTGGGGCCACACCAGACCTTCATGAATTTGTTGCTCGACGTCAAGGCGTGATTATGCTTACTGTTCTTGATTCTAGCTTGGAGAGGGTGTCGTGGGCAGCGCAGTGAGAAGCATTAGTGGGCCAGCAAGTTCGGCTGATCAGGCGCGTCTGGCCGATGCGCTGTGCGCGTCCGGCGCGGTCAACAGTGATTGGCAGGACGCTTTCCGGGGGGTACCCCGACAGCTGTTCGTCCCAAATTCGGTGTGGATCGGAAAGCGGCTGCCGATGCGATCGGTGGTCCGGCAGGACGACCCAGCAGAATGGCTGGAACTCGTCCACTCCGATGTTCCGCTGGTCACGCAGGTTGACGGTGGTGCCACTGCACCGGGGCAGCCGGGCACGTACCCGACGAGTTCGATCAGCCAGCCTTCGCTGGTGGCGATGATGCTGGCCCGTACCCAGCTCGCCGAAGGGCATCGGGTATGCGAGATCGGCACCGGCACCGGCTACAATGCGGCCCTGCTGGCCTACCGGCTCGGTCCCGAGAACGTCGCCACCATCGAAATCGACTCTGCCGTGGCCGATTCCGCCCGCTCCGCCTTGGACAAGGCTGGATTCGGCGCGGTCACCGTGATCACCGGCGACGGCGCGCTCGGCCACGAGCCCGGTGCTCCCTACGATCGGATCCTGGCCACCGCCGCCTGCCACACGGTGCCCCGCGCATGGATCGGGCAGACCCGGCCGGGCGGGCGCATCGTGACCCCCTGGGGCACGAGCTACCACAATGGTGCACTGCTGCACCTCGACGTCACCGAGGACGGTAGCGCTGTCGGGCGCTTCGACGGAAATGTGGCATTCAGGTGGCTGCGTGAGCAACGCATCCCGTTCGGGTGGCTGGCCGCCCAACCCGAGGTCAGCTATGAAAAGCAGTCCACCACGAATACGCATCCCTATCGGCTGAACGATTTCAGTGCGTCGTTCGTCGTGGGCCTGCTGACCCCCGGCTGCCATTATCAGCTGATCACCAACGGCGCTGATCCCTACGACGCGGTCATGTGGCTGTTCGACCCCGCCACCGGCTCGCGAGCAGCCATCACCATCACCCCGAAGGCCACTGAGTTCCCCATCCGCCAACATGGCCCCCGTTATCTGTGGGATGAGGCCAAGGCTGCGTATAATTGATGGGTCAGCGCCGGCAGCCCTGACTACCGTCGTTTCGGGCTCACCATTACCTCAGACGGTAGCCAGCATGCCTGGGTGGACTCACCCCAGCACCCTCTACCCACCTCTGGGTACCCCAGAGCAACATGATCACTACCACAGTCGTCCCGGACGAATTCGATATTCTCACGGCGCTAGCGGGTGCCGCTCTGGTGCGCAGTGTGACAGCGTGCTATAAGCAGTGCGCCAGAGCTCACAAGAAGAATCGCCACTCTGTGGCTACGACAGATGGTCGGTGATCGTTTCTCTTGGGAGAGTATCAGGCAGCAAGATCGGCGCTCTTATCGATGTGCGACCCGTCGATACCGCTTTGCGCCCTCATGGGTCCGGCCCGTCCCGCGCCGCTCCACGGCTGCGCTCTGTGCCGGTGTCGGTAGTGGACGATCTCGACGTGCTGGTGGGTTCGGCCGTTGGCGGTGATCGAGCTGCCGTTGACGGGGTGCTGCGCTGGGTCCGTCCCTTCGTGGTGCGCTACTGCCGGGCCCGGGTCGGCAGGCAGGAGAGAACGTTCGTCTCGGCGGACGACGTGGCCCAGGAGGTGTGTCTGGCAGTGCTCGCGGCATTGCCCGGCTACCGTCATGTGGGTCGGCCGTTTCTGGCGTTCGTGTACGGCATCGCCGCGCACAAGGTGGCCGACGCCCATCGGTCGGCGGCGCGCAACCGCGCCGAGCCGGTCGCCGAGGTTCCGGATTCGCCTTCTCTGATTGATGGGCCTGAGCAGCGGGCGATCCAGGCGGAGTCGGCCCGAAGAGTGACCGAGCTGGTCAGGATGCTGCCGGACAAGCAGCGCGAAATCCTCGTCCTGCGGGTGGTGCTCGGCCTGTCAGCGGAAGAGACCGCACAAGCCGTGGGCTCGACGCCCGGCGCGGTCCGGGTGACTCAGCACCGGGCATTGGGTCGGCTTCGTAAGGAGCTGGGGCCGGAAGAGATGGGCTGACCCGACCCAGTCCGGCAGTATCAGCGAACTGCAGGTGTGGAACTTAGCGGGGTCCGATTGCCTGTACTTTCTCCACGTCGCTGGGAAGCGCCATCGATCCGTGGCGACGTGGAACTGAATTTCGCTGGACGACGAGAAGGGTGTGGAGTAGGCGACGGATTTCTGGTGGACGTGCCTGGCCTGGCGCGGCTCATCAAGACGCTGTCCGAGGCCGCCGACCGGATGCGGGCCGCCAACGACCGGCTACGTGCGGCGTCGGCAGCCGATCTGGGCAGTGCTGATCTCGACCGCTACAGAGGTCTACGACCAGCTCACCGGCCCGGACGGCCCGCCGCCGTCGGCCTCGGCGACCTTCGGCGCCCGGGCAGCGGTCCGAGGTGCGGCGTGAACGGGTTCACCCTCGAACTGCCCGCCGGTTTCGTCGCGCTCCCCGCTGTCGTGGCGACCACCGAGGTGGCGCGCGCGGTCGAGGAGTTGTTCGCCCTGCCGCCGGGTGATCCCAGCGCCGCGAAGGTCGCCGAGTCGCTGTCCGCGTTGGGCCTGCAGGCCGCCGATGACGGCGCCGAGTACACCTCGATCGGTTTCTTCCGCTCCCCCGATGATCCACAGCGACCGGTCTGCGTGCTGCTCACGGCCGCCCGGATGTCGTCGGATCATGACGAGCCCAGCACCGTGATCGCCGGATTGCGCGAGGTGTACGCCTCGGATCCGAACACCGAGACGCGGATGCTGCGGCTGGCGGCGGGGCCGGCGCTGACCGCCGTCCGGGAGGAACCCGCGATGATCGAGATCGAGGGCGCCACCTCGCTGCCGCTGCTGCAACGCCAGATTCTCACCTGGGTTCCCGATCCGGCCGGCTCTGCGGTGGCGGTGATCGGCTTAGTCTCGAACGCCTGGCGGGACTGGGGGCACGTCTGCGACCTCGCCCTGGAGGTTGTGGACTCGCTGTCCTGGGCGGACTCCGGTGCGGCCTCAGACTGAGGTCAACCGCTTCCGTTCCTCGGGCTCAGGCCAGAGAAACACGCTCGACCCATCCGGCCACCGCAGCGCGACGGCGTCGGGATCCCACTGCGGGCGGCTCGCGCCGGCTCCGGACCAGCAACGTGCGTGTGTACATTCCCCCGGCCTGGTCGAAGGTCAGCTCGGCGCGCACCCACCACAGCCTGCGCAACAGCCGATCCGGGGGCACCGCACCGACGGGGGCGGGCGGGCGCGGTCCGAGCCGAGGCACCTGCGGCAGTACGTCGGGCAGGCCCACCCAGGCTTGCTGCGGCAGCCACTTCTGCCCTGGCTCCGGTTGCCACCCGAGGGCCGGGTCGCTTTGCGGGCCGCGTCGGCGCAGCAACGCCCACGTCCCACCCGAGGCCCCCAACGTGATCACCACACAGGTCCCGACGACGACCACGCTCGCCAGCATGTCCGTACCGGTCAGCGCCTGAGCGAGAGCCAGCCCGGTCAGCCCCGTCCCGAGTATCCCGATGATCACCAGCAGCAAGCCGCCCAGGCGGCGAATCATGGCCTCACATCCTCACTCGACGTGGGGTAAGTCATGCAGAAAGCTCAACCGGACGGTGCGCACCGGGTTGTCGACGTTGGTGTCAACCAGGCAGATCGATTGCCAGGTGCCCAGCGCGAGGCGTCCGGTGAGCACCGGGACGGTGGCGTAGGGCGGCAGCAACGCGGGCAGCACATGGTCCCGGCCGTGGCCGGGAGAGCCGTGTCGGTGCCGCCATCGGCTGTCGGCGGGCAGCAACTCGCGCAACGCGGCGAGCAGGTCGTGGTCACTGCCCGCGCCGGTCTCGATCACCGCCAGGCCTGCCGTCGCGTGCGGCACCCAGACGTGGAGCAGGCCATCCTTTGCGGCAACTCGGTTGAGGAATGTTCGGCAGCCCGCCGTGAGGTCGTGTACCCGCTCTTGCGTGCCCGTCTCGATGCGAAGTTCCTCGGTATGCACGACCGGAACGGTAGCCGTCGTGCCATTGGTCCGGAGGTGCGGTTCAGGGTGCGCCGGGGAACGGCACCGTGGCCGGGGTACTGCCGGCAACCGTCCGCCAGCGGACTGCCCGCACCGCCGCGGTGGTCAGTCCGTCGAGCGCCGCCCGGCGCAGCTGCGGCTCGGCCGGGCCGCGTTCGATCACCGAACGCCATGCCGCTGCCGTGTCGGTTTCCACGGTGATCGTCAGCCGCAGTGCGGAGGCGTTGTCGGTGACCGGTTCCGGGGTGAGGTAGCCAGGCTCGGCACGCACCGGCTGTGCGCCTGCGTCGATGAGTACCCGTTCGGTGTCGTCGCGGCGACTGCGATGCGCGGCGGCTGCCTCGGCCAGCTGACCGGCCAGTTCGTCCGCCAGGAAAGCGCCGACCAATCCGTAGGCCCATACTGCGGCATGCTCGGCGGCCAGGGCTGCCTGCAGCGCGTCCAGTGGTACCTGAGCAGGGGAAATTAGGCCAGTGGGTGTCATGCCAGCAGCGCCGCGTGGCTGGCACAACAGGCTGCTACAGAGGCCAGCAGCGCCGCGCGGTGTCCAGGCAGCATGGTGACCAGTCCGGCTGCTTCATCCTGGGCTGCCCGCATCGCCTCGGCCAACGCCTCCGGCGCGGCGGTCTGGTCGGCGGTCGCCGTGACCGGTGTCGTCGGAGTGGAACTGATCGGCGGCGGGCTGGGCCGGACCCGGCGCAGTTCACCGCGTAACGCGGTGGCGTGAGCCTGCCGGTCGGCGGCGAGAGCCACCGCCCGCGTCTCCCAGGCCGGATGCGCACCCGCAACGGCCAGCGCCAGGGCAATGTCATGCTCCGCACGCTGGGCCGGGTTCTCCAACGGATCCGGCTCATCGGGAACCGGCGGCGCCGAAGAGGCGCATCCGACCAGTGCGGTCGGCCCGGCCATGAGCAGCGTGCCGACCGCTACCCCAGCGGTGAGCAGCTGTCGGCGACTCCGGCGAGATTCGGTCACGTCCGGTCATCCTGCCACCAGCCGTTGCGCCCGGCTGCGGCACCGTGATCGACTTGGCGCGCAGGGTACCCGCGACGCGATACCCTGCTCATTCATTCAACTAGGCAGGAGACCATGGTGACCCCCCGTCCCGCCCGTCCCGACCCGGTGCTCGAGCCAGTGGTCCGCGACGCGGTGCGCGAGACCGGGTTCGACCTTGAGGCATTGGAGCAGGTGCGCGCGGGCAGCCGGTGGCTGGTCCGGGTGGTCATCGACTCGGATGACGGCGTCGGGCTCGATGACATCGCCGCAGTGAGTCGCGCGGTAGCTGCCGCCCTTGACCTGCGTGACGACCTGCTGGCCGGGTCATACACCCTTGAGGTCACCTCCCCCGGGGTGGACCGGCCGCTGACCCACCCCCGGCACTGGCGGCGAAATCGGCTACGCCTCGTGCGGGCCAGAGTCGTGGACGAGGGCGAGCTGTTGGGCCGGGTCGGGGACTGTGACGACGACAGCGTCACGTTGCTGGTGTCTGGAGCGCTGCGCCGGGTGCGCTACGCGGAGCTCGATCGAGCGGTGGTGGAGGTGGAGTTTCGCCCGCCACCGGCCGCCGAGCTGGCCGCGCTCGAAGAGGCGGTACGGCAGGACTTGGAGGAACGGTGAACGTCGACATCGCCGCACTGCGCGCAATCGAGCGGGATAAGGACATTTCCTTCGAGACGGTGCTCGAGGCCATCGAGACGGCGCTGCTCACCGCCTACCGGCACACCGAGGGACATCAGGCGCACGCACGGGTCGACGTCGATCGCAAGACCGGCGTGGTTCGGGTGCTGGCGCGGGAACTCGACGCTGACGGCGATGTCGTCCGGGAGTGGGACGACACCCCCGAAGGCTTCGGGCGGATCGCGGCCACCACCGCCCGGCAGGTCATCGTCCAGCGGCTGCGCGACGCGGAGCACGAACGGACCTTCGGGGAGTTCTCGGCCAAGGAGGGCGAGATCGTCGCCGGGGTGATCCAGCGCGCCGCGCGCGCGACCGCGCGGGGCGTTGTGGTGGTCCAGATCGGCGATACCGAAGGCGTGATCCCGCCGGTCGAGCAGGCTCCGGGGGAGACCTACCGGCATGGTGAGCGGATCAAGTGCTACGTGGTGGGGGTGTCGAGGGGAATGCGGGGACCCCAGATCACGTTGTCCCGCACGCACCCCAACCTGGTTCGCAGGCTGTTCGCGCTCGAGGTTCCGGAGATCGCGGACGGCACGGTGGAGATTCCCGCGGTAGCGAGGGAAGCGGGTCATCGATCCAAGATCGCGGTCCGGTCGAACGTCGCCGGGGTCAACGCGAAGGGTGCCTGTATCGGACCGATGGGGCAACGGGTCCGCAACGTCATGAGCGAGCTGGGTGGCGAGAAGATCGACATTATCGACTACTCGGAGGATCCGGCCCGTTTCGTGGGCAACGCGCTGTCCCCGGCGAAGGTAGTCTCGGTGCAGGTGGTTGATGCGCGGGCGAAGACAGCCCGGGTGGTCGTCCCGGATTTCCAGCTCTCGCTGGCGATCGGCAAGGAAGGCCAGAACGCCCGGCTGGCAGCTCGGCTGACCGGATGGAAGATCGACATCCGGAGCGACGCGGAACCGGCGCAGTCCTCAACCTCCGGCGTACCCCGCACCGGGGCGCCGGTCAGTAATGCCGGTTCCCCACCGGCGGCTGACGCGCGCTAGAATCATGGTGGCCCGCTGTCAGGGGACGGTCCACAAGTGCCCGGATGAGATTCGGCGTTGCCGCCGTGAGCGGTCTGCCGGTCCCATTCGGACCTGTGTGGGATGCCGGACTCGGACGGCGGCATCCGGATTGCTGCGTTTAGTGGCGGGAAACGGGACCTTGGTCCCCGACCTGCGGCGTCGGCTTCCCGGTAGGGGTGCGTGGCTGCACCCCGATATCGGGTGCTTGCGTCTTGCCGAGCGGCGCCGTGCCTTTCCGCGAGCCCTGCGCTTCGCGGGAACGCTCGACAGCACCGCAGTGCACACCTTCCTCACGTAGCAGGACGGAGACGCCATCGGTCCCCGGTTCGCCGTGGACACACCGGACGCTCGGAACCGACCGGGCGCTTGGTCAACCTAGAGAGCAGGTCGATCCGACATGTACCCGCAGCCGTGAAGCACTGACAGCCATGGACATGCGCTAAGACCGGGGTCGAGCGGGACTGCCGCCGGCTCCACCAGTAAGGGAGAGCAGTGGCAGGCAAGGCCCGCGTGCACGAGCTCGCGAAGGAGCTCGGCGTCACCAGCAAAGAAGTTCTCAATAAGCTCGCCGCTCTCGGTGAGTATGTGAAATCCGCCTCCTCTACGGTGGAGGCGCCGGTAGCCCGAAAGCTACGGGATTCGTTCCCTTCGAACCAGGGCAAGGGATCCAATGGCAACGGCGCACCGGCCACAAGCCAAGGTCAGCGCGGCGCTTCCGCGCCCGCCCGGCCCACCCCTCGTCCGTCCGGCCCCAAGCCTGGTCCCATCCCGCCGCCCGCGCGTCGGCCTGAACCGGTCGTCGAGGTGCCCAGCCCTGCGGCTGTCCCCCCGGCCCCGGCCACGCCCTCGGTGCCCGTTGTAGAACGTCCCGCCGCCGTGGAGCGTCCCGCCGCCGCGGAACGCCCCGCCACCGGGGAGCGTCCGGCGGCCGCCGAGCGTCCCGCCGCCGAGCGGCGTCCAGGTCCACGCCCTGATGACAGCCATGGACCCACCGTGCCGCCGCGAGCCCGGTCCCCCAAGCCGGGGCCACGCTCACCTCGGGTTGGCAACAACCCCTACGGCGTCGGCGGGTCGGCGTCCTCGCGCCCATCGGCGCAGCGTCCGGGCGGCCCCGGGGCACCCGGCGCGCCTGGTGGATCCAGTGGGTCCGGGGGCACGGCCGCGCCGGGCAACATGCCACCCCGTCCAGGTGGTGGCAGCCGTCCTGCGGCTGGGCGCAGTGGCCCGCCCAGCAGTGGTGGTCCACGGCCCAACCCCGGCATGATGCCGCCTCGGCCCAGCCCAGGCATGATGCCCACTCGCCCTGGTCGTCCAGGGCCTGGTGGCGGTGGTGGTCCCGGCGGTGGTGGCCGTGGTGGTCCCGGCGGCGGTGGTCCCGGCGGCGGTGGCCGTGGTGGTCCGGGTGGCGGTCGCGGTGGTCCTGGCGGTGGTGGCGGCTTCCGTGGTAGCGGCGGTAGCGGCGGTAGTGGGAGTCCTGGAAGTCCCGGTGGCGGTGGCAGTGCCCCAGCCGGCGGTGGCTTCCGGGGCGGACCTAACCGACCCGGCGGTGGTGGTGGTGGTGGTGGTGGTGCCGGCGGTCGTGGTCGTGGTGGCGGCGCGGCTGGTGCGTTTGGTCGTCCTGGTGGCCCGGCTCGCAAGGGTCGCAAGTCCAAGCGCCAGAAGCGCCAGGAGTTCGACAACATGCAGGCGCCGTCGGTCGGTGGTGTCCGGCTGCCACACGGCACCGGTGAGACTGTCCGGCTGCGTCGTGGTTCCTCGCTCACCGATTTCGCCGACAAGATCAACGCTAATCCGGCGGCATTGGTGCAGGCGCTGTTCCACCTCGGTGAGATGGTGACCGCGACCGAGTCGGTGTCCGATGACGTGCTGGAGCTGCTCGGTCAGGAGATGAACTACAAGATCCAGGTCGTCAGCCCGGAGGACGAGGATCGCGAGCTCCTGGAGTCCTTCGACCTGTCCTACGGTGAGGACACCGGCGAAGAGGGAGATCTCGCCTCTCGGCCCCCGGTGGTCACCGTCATGGGCCATGTCGATCATGGTAAGACCCGGTTGCTGGACACGATCCGCAAGACCAACGTGATGGGCGGCGAGGCAGGCGGGATCACCCAGCACATCGGCGCTTATCAGGTCGCCACGGAGTTGGACGGCAACGAGCGGTTGATCACGTTCATCGACACTCCGGGTCATGAGGCCTTCACCGCCATGCGTGCCCGCGGTGCGAAATCGACGGACATCGCGGTGCTCGTGGTGGCCGCTGACGACGGCGTGATGCCGCAGACGGTGGAAGCGATCAACCATGCCAAGGCGGCAGGCGTGCCGGTCGTCGTCGCAGTGAACAAGATTGACAAGGAGGGCGCTGACCCGACCCGGATCCGTGGTCAACTCACCGAGTACGGGCTGGTGCCCGAGGAGTACAGCGGCGACACGATGTTCGTCGACATCTCGGCCAAGCAGGGTACCAATATCGATGCTCTGCTCGAGGCGATCCTGCTCACCGCTGATGCTTCGCTGGATCTGCGGGCCAACCCGGCCATGGAGGCCCAAGGTGTGGCGATCGAGGCACATCTGGACCGCGGTCGTGGGCCGGTGGCCACGGTGTTGGTGCAACGGGGCACCCTGCGGGTCGGGGATTCGGTGGTCGCCGGCGACGCGTATGGCCGGGTCCGCAGGATGGTCGACGAGTACGGCGGTGATGTCATCGAGGCGTTGCCTTCGCGACCGGTGCAGGTCATCGGGTTCACCTCGGTGCCGGGTGCGGGTGACAACTTCCTCGTCGTCGATGAGGATCGCATCGCCCGGCAGATCGCTGATCGCAGGCGCACACGGGAGCGCAACGCCGATCTCGCCTCGCGGCGCCGCCGGGTCAGCTTGGAGGACCTGGACCAGGCGCTGAAGGAGACCAGCCAGCTCAACCTGATCCTCAAGGGAGACAATTCCGGCACCGTGGAGGCGCTGGAGGATGCTCTGCTGAAGATCGATGTCGGTGATGAGGTGGAGCTGCGGGTCATCAGCCGAGGGGTCGGTGGCATCACTGAGAGCGACATCAATCTCGCCATCGCGGACAACACCGTTGTGCTCGGGTTCAACGTCCGGGCTGACGGCAAGGCCACCGCGCTGGCCAATCGTGAGGGCGTGGAGATCCGGTACTACTCGGTGATCTACCAGGCGATCGATGAGATCGAGGCGGCTCTTAAGGGCATGCTCAAGCCGGAGTACGAGGAAGTGGCGCTGGGCCGCGCAGAGGTCCGTGAGGTGTTCCGGTCTTCCAAGGTCGGTGCCATCGCTGGGTGCATGGTGTCCTCCGGGGAGATCCGACGCAACGGCAAGGCTCGGTTGCTCCGGGACAATGTGGTGGTGCGGGAGGATCTCACGGTGTCGTCGTTGCGTCGTTTCAAGGACGACGCCACGTCGGTCCGGGAAGGCTTCGAGTGTGGCCTGACGATCTCGGGTTATAACGACCTTCAGGTCGGCGATGAGATCGAGACCTATGAGATGCGGGAGAAGCCCCGCGCCTGACCACCTCTGGGGTTGGGGACTCTTCAAGAGCCCCCAACCCCAGGCCTGGTGGCCTTCAAGACCTACCAACCCCGGTGGTGAATGGTGTACGTCGGCGCCTTGGAGCTTGACCTGATGTTCGGCGATGTGCACTCGTTGAAGGAGAAGCGCTCGTTGCTCCGGCCGTTGATTGCGGAGCTGCGGCGTCGATTCGACGTCGCAGCGGCTGAGGCCGGTTATGTCGAGCTGCATCGTCGTGCGCTGATCGGGGTGGCCGCAGTGGCTGGTGAGGTCGGCCAGGTACGCAATGTTCTCCAGGCCTGCGAGCGGCTGGTGGCCGGGCGACCAGAGGTGGATTTGCTGGCTGCCCGGCACCGGCTGCTGGGCCCGGAGGATGACTAGCGTGGGCACGTCCAGCCCATGCCCGAGGAGACGAGGAGACCCTGCCGATGACTGACCCCGCACGGGCCCGCCGGCTCGCCAAACGCATCACCCAGATCGTCGCGTCGGGCCTTGAGCACGAGGTGAAAGATCCCCGGCTGACCATGGTGACCATTACCAGCGCCAAAGTCACTCCCGATCTGCGGGATGCGACCGTCTACTACACGGTGCTCGGTGAGACCCTCGACGCCCCGCCCGACACTGCCGGTGCGGCCGCCGCATTGGCCAGCGCGACCGGTGTGTTGCGCTCGCTGGTCGGGCGGGGCACCGGTGTCCGCTTCACACCCACGCTGACCTTTCGTCTGGACAGTGTGCCGGAGGGGGCCCGGCGGATCGACGAGTTGCTGGCGCAGGCCCACGATGCCGACGCCGAGGTCGCGCGCATCGCGGCGAACGCGTCGCCGGCAGGCGAGCCCGACCCGTACCGTCCACCCCGAGATTCCGTTGCGGACGTTGGCTAAGTTGACCGCACCGAACGATCAGGTGAGCAAGGTTGCAGCCGAGTCGAATCTGGAGCTCAGCGCTGCTGCGGAGCTCCTCGGCAACGCGAAAGACGTCACGCTCGTCGCTCATGTGCAACCCGACGCCGATGCGCTGGGCAGTGCCCTGGCCCTGGGGTTGGCGCTGCGCCAGCGCGGCACCGTGGTGCGGGTGACGTTCGGTGCGCCGGCGAACGCCCCGGAGTCGTTGCGCAGGCTGGACGTGGCCAACCTCATCGTGTCGCCGGATCAGGTGCCTGCCGCCCCGGAGCTGCTGATCGCGCTGGACACCGCGAGCCGGGCCCGGCTCGGCTGCCTATCGGACCGGGTCGACACCTCCGGCGCGGTCCTAGTGGTCGACCATCACGCCACCAGCGAGCGCTTCGGGACCCATCACCTGGTCGATTCCGGTGCTGAGGCGACGGCCGTGCTGGCTCTGCGGCTGATCGATGCGCTGCACGCGCGGCTCGATCTGGCGATGGCCCGCTGTCTGTATGCGGGGTTGGTGACCGACACCAGCTGCTTTCGTCGCGCCGATGAGGGTACCCACGCGATGGCCGCCCGGCTGCTGGCCGCGGGTGTCGATCCTGACGTCACCACCCGCGAGCTGCTGGACACCCATCCCTTCGGCTGGCTGAGCATGCTCGCCATCGTGCTGGGCCGGGCCCGGCTGGAACCCGCAGCCGCGCAGGGAATGGGCCTGGTGCACACCACTGTGCTGCTGACCGACGCGGCGGATCTGCGCAGCGAGGAGGTCGAGAGCGTGGTCGACCTCGTACGCACCACCGCGGAGGCCGAGGTCGCCGCCGTTCTCAAAGAGGTCGCGCCCGATCGGTGGGCGGTGTCGCTGCGCGCCAAGCAGCGCATCGACGTGGCCGCCGCTGCCGTCGAGTTCGGTGGCGGCGGCCACCGACTCGCCGCGGGATTCGTCATCGACGGGGTCGCTGAGGACGTCCTAGGCGCCTTGCGTGCCGCTCTGCACCGAGCACCTCTGATGTGACCTCGATCCGGTTTTCGCATCGGCGCTGGTGAAAGCTTCGCCGGCCCGAAACATGCCCATTGCCACCATGCCGGTGAAGGCCACAGCCTAGCCATGGCGCGCTGAGCTCTATAGCAAGATCGAAAACGTTAGGCCAATTGGGCGTATTACTAGAAGTGATCGATTTGAACGTGATCTAGTGCGAACGAGCTACCCGATCAACCAATAGGGCGAGCTCCAGCCCATGATCCGTTCGGAAGGTGAGCGACAGGCCCGGTCGTGTGCGATCAACGGCGGTGCTGCGGAGGCCGTACGGGCGACCACAAGGGGTGGTGCGGTGGGTACTCTTGGGTCATCTTGACGTGTTCTACTCAGTAGTCTGCCGGGCGCCGCTCGGTCGGAGAAAATCATGATCGAACCCTCGGGGGTGCGATGAACGCGATGACCCTGGTTGCCCAGGCCGATTTGAGCACGACCAACTTGCGGGAATGGATGCTGGAGAACATCATCCCCCTCCTGTTGCTGGCCGTGGCGGTGCTGCTGCTCTGGCTGGGCGGCGGCAAGGGTGACAACGCTGGAGTGATGCGACGTGTAGGAGGTGTGATCATCGCGTTAGGTGTCATCGGGATTGCGGTATCCGGAGCCGGAGTTCAGTTGGGGACCTGGATCGCCGGCCTGTTCAGCAGCTGATAAGGGGGGGTGAGCTGACGTTGCGCATCCGTACTGATGATGAGGTTTACCGGGTCGACTCGGTCTGGTTGGGCCCGCCCAAGGCGACGTTGCCGTGGCGAACGCGGTATGTGTCGTGGGGGGTCGGAACGGTGGTGCTGCTTGTCGTCCTCGGCATCGAGCGCCAGGTGGGTATCGGCTTTGGTTTCTTCTCGACTGCGTGGGCGCTGCTCATCACTATCCTGCTCACCCGGTTGATTGGTTCTCGGATCAGCCACGAACGTCCACTCACCGCCGTGGCCGCGATGTGGACGCGTGAACTCACCACGCCTCGTGAGACCAAAGCCGCATCGGGGGGTGCCGCGAGCGCGGCGAATATCCGGATGCGAGGGACCCGCCCTAGGCCCGGGCAGCGATTGCCACGTCGGTGGGGTCGTCTGACGACGAAGGAGGGCAGCGGTGTTCGGGCTCGGACGACGACCGGAACCACATCCCGCAAGCGCGCGTAACGGTCACTCTTCCTCGGTTGCCGCGGCCCCGGTCCGCGGCGGCTCCAACCGGCGTGGCCACAAGCTGCCCGGGGAGGCTCTGACCCCTACCTACACTCCGTCTATCGCGTTGCGCTCCATCGACGGGCACCTGGTCCGTACCGCGCATGAGGTGTATGCCTGGTATCGGTTGGCCCCGCAGCGCTGGTCGTTTCGTTCGGATTCCCAACGTCAGGACCTGATCCAGGCCATCGCGGGTCAGTACGCCGAGCTGCAAGGCCGGTGGATGCACCTGCGGGTGACCGCGCGCCCTTACCCGATCCGGATGTGGGCCGAGGCGCATGTGCGCAACGCGGTGAACCGGCTACCCGATACCCCCGGGGCGCTGTCGTTCGACGACTACCTCGTCGGCGAGCAGCACCAGCTGCTGGGCCGCTCGATGGCCGAGAAAGAGGTCTATCTCGGCGTGCAGGTGCAAACCCGGACCATGGTCGACCGGGCCGTGGAGCGGGCCGCGCCGGTACTGCGACGGGTGTTCCCCGCCGCGGTGGACGCCGAGCTCGTCGCACTCGACGCTGAGGTCGAGCACCTCGACGGGGTGATCGGCACCGACGGGCTGGAGGGCCGCCCGGTCACCGCGGAGGAGATGTCCTGGCTGATGCACCGGTCCTGCTCGCTGGGCCTGCCCGCACCCCGAAATCTGCCCGCCGCCCCCGGTGCCGCCTGGGAACCTGAGGACCTGGCCAGCTTCACCGACGCCGCAGACTTCCACGCCGAACCCTACTCACCCACCCTCACCGTCCGGGGCCGTACCGGTTCCAACGCCGGGACCACCCGCCATGTCGCGGTGCTCACGGTGGGTCAGATGCACGGATTGGCGATCCCGGAGATCGACGATCCCTGGGTGCAGCGCGCGGATCGCCTGCCCGCCGGCGTCGAATGGTCGGCGCGCATCTACGTGCGACGCCCCGAGGACGTCGCGGGGGAGTTGGCGCGCCAGATGAACAAGGTCCGCTCCCAGGTGCGCCACTACACCGACGAGCATCAGCTCGAGCCGCCGCAGAGCCTGACCCGCCAAGCCACCCGGGTGATGGAGATCGACGACGAGATGACCTCGGGCTTCACCGCGCTGGCCACCCGGGTGCGGTCGTGGTGGCGCCTGGCCGTCTCAGGGCCCACCGACCGCGACGCGTTGCGGCTCGCCCAGCAGCTACTCGACCTGTACAAACCCAAGGTCGCGATCGAGCACCCGGAGGCGCAGTACGCGTTGGCCCGTGAGTTCATCCCCGGCGAGCCGCTGTCCTCAGGTGCCTACCTGCGGCGTGGTTCGGTGATCTGGGCCGCCTCCGCGGTACCCACCGCGACCGCGGAAGTGGGGGACCGGCGCGGCATCCTGCTCGGTGAGACGTGCACCGCCACCCGGCGCCCGGTCGCCTGGGACCCCTGGATGGCCCAGGAGATCCGGGACTCCTCCGGGCTGACCGCGATGGTCGCCGGGCTCGGTGGCGGCAAGTCGTTCCTCGGCGGTGGCATCGTCTACAAGACATTGCGCGCGGGGGCGTACTGGACCCTGCTCGATCCCTCGGGTCCGCTGACGAAATTGTGCGAATTACCCGAGCTGCGCCCTTACGCCCGGCCGATCAACCTGCTCAACGCCCAGCCCGGTATCCTCAACCCCTACCGAGTCGTCGCCGAACCCGAACTCGCGCATTTCCTCGATGAGGACGACCCGGAGCGATCGTGGCGCCGGGAAAAAGCGCTGACCGCGGCCACTCGGCGCCGTTTGGTTCTCGATGTGCTCACCGGAGTGCTGCCCTTTGAGGTAGCGCGTATGGCACAGACCCGCATTGTGCTGCTCCGCGCCGTCCGCACTGTGGGCGGGCGGCCGGATGCGCATCCAGGGCAGGTATTCGAGGCGCTGCGCCGCGATCCTTCCGAGCACCATGAGCATGCTCTGGTGGTCGCGGATTTCCTCGACGAGATGAGTGAGCGCATGTCGCTACTCATCCCCGAAACCGGCGCGGACCCATACACCGAGGTGCGCGATGATCGGCTCACCGTCCTGACCATGACCGGGCTGAACCTGCCCAAGGACGGTGTTGGGCGGGAGCACTGGACCGACGCCGAGGCCCTCGGTGTGGAACTGCTCAACCTCGCGGCCTGGCTGACCCAGCGCTCGATCTACGAACGTCCTCGCGACCAGCGTAAGGGAGTGTGGATCGACGAAGCGTTCTTCCTCTCCGAGGTCCCCACCGGCCGGGTGCTGATGAACCGTTTTGCGCGTGATTCGCGCAAGTGGAATGTGCGGGTGTTGCTCTCGTCGCAGATCCCGGCGGACTTCCTCAAGATCCAAGGCTTTGTGTCCCTGCTCGATTCGGTGTTCGTGGGACGCCTCGACGACGAACCCGCGCAGTCCGATGCACTACGGTTGCTCAAGGTGCCCGTCGACGCCGGTTATGAGCAGGTGGTGGCCTCACTGGGACGTCGTCCCGGTGGCGAGCGATTGGTCACCGAACGGGACCGGGCGCCTCGTCAGTTCATCTTCGGCGACGGCGCGGGCGGGGTGGAGCGGGTCCGGGTGGACTTCTCCGGTCCCCACCTTGAACATCTCTGCGCTATGCTCGATACCACGCCCGACGCTCAACGCCGAGACAACCATACCAATGCAGCTCGACCCACTGTAGAAGGCTCGATTGCCAGGGCGAACGCGTGAGGGCCCGCAGGCCGCTGCGGCGTGGGCGGATAATGCTGCTGCTGGTCCTGGCGTTACTGGGGACCCACATCATGCTGGGTGCGCCCGCGTTGGCGCAGATTCCCGGGATCGAGGACTGCAAGGAGCCACCCAATCCCGAACGTCCCGGCTCCGGCATGGTCGGGGCGCTGGATGCCACGCCGTTGGAAGCCGGCGCGCCCGACAGCGTCTATCGGGAGGTCGGTTACGCCGGGTTGGTGTGGCACAGCTACGACCTGGGCTGCGGCCCCTCTGGTGTTCGTAACCCAGAGGCGGTGATAGACACCTGGACCGGGAACCTGTTGTTCAACGTGGCCAAGGTGATCGTGGGAGCCTCCAATGGCCTGCATTACGCGCTGGACGACGGAGGCCTGCTCGCCCCCCTGGACGATCTGATCGTCGCAGGCACAGCCGGGCTTTACAACAGTGTGTACGCCCCCTGGTTCGGGTTGGTCGCCGTGTTGCTGGCGATCGTGCTGTTCCGGTCGATCTGGCGTGGTGACCTGGCCACCGTGAGCAAGCGGGCGGCCTGGGCGTTGGCCGGGATCTGGTTCGCCGCGGCGACCTACCTCACCCCGGTGCTGTACACGCAGGTGCTCGACGATGTGCTGGTCGATGGCAGCAACCAGGTTCGTACCGGGTTCCTGCGGGAAGCCGGTGTCGATCAACGCGACGGGTTGCCGACCCTGCTGCACGACCAGATCGTCTACCGCAACTGGCTACGCGGGGAGTTCGGTTCCCCGGACGGGCCCCAGGCTCAGCAACTGGGACGTGACCTGGTGCGCGCGCAGGCATTCACCAAGCAGGAGATCGCCGAGGGGGCGGACGACCCGAGCTCCGGTGTCACCGAGCGCAAGAAACAGGAGTATGAGGCCATCGCCGCCCGTTCGGGCAGCGCCTACGGCTACTTCCAGGGGGTGGACGGCAGCCGGATCGGTGTTGGGTTCCTGGCCAGTCTGCAGTCGGGCATGTTCGCGTTGTTCCAGCTGCTCTCTCAGGCGGCATTGCTGCTCGCCCAGATCGTGCTGCGGGTGGTCATCCTGCTCGGCCCCGTGATCGGTCTGGTCGCGATTCTGTACCACGACCTGCTGCGTGGCGTCGGTCGTGCGGTCGGTGCCGCCTTGCTCAACGTCATCCTGCTCTCCGCGCTGACCGCCCTGCACGCCCTCATCCTGGTGTGGGTTTTCAACCCCGCCACCGGGATGTCCGTGCTGGCGCAGATGTTGCTCGCCGGACTGATCACGGTGGTGCTGTTGATGGTGGCCCGCCCGGTGCGGCGCATGTGGCAGATGGTGGAGCTGTCGGTCGGCGCGGTGGGTGGCGCGATGCCCGCCGCACCACCGGGAGTGCTGACGAGATTTCGGCGGCGCAGGGAGGAAACCGAACCCACCCCGTCGGAGCGGTTCTGGGAACAGACCCGGGATACCGATCCGGTGGGACCTGCCGGGGATCCGAGCTCCTCCGGCCGGTTCCGGCCGGAGGGAGGCGTGCCGGTGGCGGCCAGCGCGCAGCGGCTGGACCGCCCCGGAAGCGCACCCCAGACCACGTCGATACCCGGTGCGTTCAGTTCCAGCGCACCGGGGTCCGGGCCTGGAGGGCGGGGAGGAGGTGGGCCGGCGGAGCTGGTCATCGAGGACAGCCCGAAATCGAACCGTCGCCCGGCTCAGCTTCCCGAGCTGCCTGCCGGTTTCAGCCCCACCACGAGCGGTCGGAACCGGGATTTCGAAGTGCCGACAGTGGTCGCTCCGAACTGGGACCGAGCCGACGACGAGCCGATGTATGTGCCGTCGAGGTCCGCAACTCCGCGGAACGCTCCGCGTCGGGCCGAATTGGAAGAAGTCGCAGGCCGTCCGGTGTGGGTCGTCTACCGGCCTTCGGCCGGGCTGGAGGTCAATGACAGTGAGTGACAGCAATCGGACGATGGACTGAGCGGGGGAGGGCAGGGCAGTGCCGATTCGAACTCACCGTGGCCGCGCCGCGGTCTACCGCAGCTTCTGGGGTTGGCCGTTGCGTTCCCCCCTACATCTGGCAGGAGCCGTGCTGATGTTCGCCGCTGTCACGGCAGGACTGGCGCTGGTGTTGCCCGGCGGTGGGAACGCTCCGGCTACAGCAGTGCCGTCGAGCAGCGCGCGGGTCAATCAGTTCGACCCGGCGTCCCGCGCGACGCTGCCCAGAACCGGGCCCGCCGAGACCAGCTCCTCGACCCCCTCGGCCCTGGCCGGCGTCGAGATCCCCGCTGACGTACCCGACGAGGCGCTGACCGTCGCGGAGGCTTGGGCGCGGGCGTTCCTGACTGTCCCCGAGGGCATCAGCTCGGAGCAGTGGGCCGAACAGATGCGTCCTTACACCACCGAGGAGAGCCTGACCCTCCTGCGGTCAATCGACCCGTTGAAGGTGCCGCAAGCGCAGGTCGTCGGTAAGCCACAGCCAGTCAGCGTAGGTGCGGGCAAAGCCGAGGTGGACGTACCCACCACAACGGTGGTCGTGCGGCTGCTGCTGGTACCCACCTCCGCGGGGTGGCGGGTGGCCGGCTTCGAACAGGCGGGATGAGCCGTGCGGCGCTGGCTGATCGGGCTTCTGGTGCTGGCCGCTTTCGGAAGTCTCATCGTGGTGGGGGCGATCTCCACCCTGCTCGGTGGGCTCGTCAATGGCGGGACGCTGGGGGTTCCGTGTGGACCGGTGCTGGCCGCCACCGACCCGAGGGAAGCCCCACGGGTGGCCGTCGAAGTCGGCGACCTCGATGCCGAGCAGCGACGCCACGTCGAGCTCATCATCGCGATCGGCAAGCAGCGCGGGCTGCCTCCTCGGGCCTGGCAGATCGCCATTCAGGCCGGGATGACCGAGTCGCGACTGCGCAATCTCAACTACGGCGACCGGGATTCGCTGGGCATCTTCCAGATGCGTCCCTCACAGGGCTGGGGCACTCCGGCCCAGGTCACCGACCCGGTCTACCAGACCAACAAGTTCTACGACGTGATGGAGGAAGTGCCCAACTGGGAGACGCAACGCCCCGGTGACACCGCGCAGGACGTCGAGCGGTCGGCGTTTCCGAGCCGGTATCACCAGTGGGAAACCCTCGCCGTCGATCTGATCGATACCCACGGCGGGGACATCGCGGCGTTCACCAGGGAATTCTGCCCCGACGATTTGCCTGCGGTGCCGCCTTCCGAAGCCGCGGGGCAGGCGATCCAGTATGCGCTCAGTGAGGTCGGCGACCAGTACGTCTGGGGAGCCGAAGGCCCGGATTCTTACGACTGCTCGGGGCTCATGATGCGCGCCTACGAGTCGGCCGGAGTCACGCTGCCCCGTACCTCCCGCGAGCAGTACTGGGCGGGTAACCACGTGCCGGTGCGCGAGGCACAGCCTGGAGACTTGTTGTTCTGGGCTTATGACACCTCGGATCCGGACAGTATCCACCATGTCGCGATGTATTTGGGCGATGGCCAGATGGTCGAAGCGGCCAATCCCAGCGTGCCGTTGCGCCAGCGAGCCGTCAGCTTCGACGAGAATGAATTGATGCCGTTCGCGGTCCGGCCGGGTACCTCGGCCGCGAGCGCCTGACGCGGAGGTGTGAGGGTGTACACATCGGAACCGATCCCGCGGCCAACCGGTCCGCCGGCCTCCGCCAGCCCCTTACGGGACCATCTCGCGCTCGCTCACCTCGGGGTCAACGAGGACTACGTCGTGCTGCCGCGTTCGTTGGCCGAGGCGATGCCACTGCCCTGGCAGCAACAGATGGCCTATCTTCTCGATGAGCTGCACCAGACCTACGGCAACCTGTCGTGGCCGTTGTATCAGGTGGTGCCCAGCCGGATCGAGCGGTTGGTCGACCTCGACGAGGCCCAGCTCGCCGAGGCCGGATATCTGCTGGAGATCGATGCGGATGGCGAGTTCGTGTACCGCGACCGCACCGATGCCATTGTGGCCGATCCGCAGTCTCGCGAGGTCATGGTGTCGTGCCTGGATCCGATCCCCCGCTTTCCTCCGCCACCCCCAGGTCCCGGCCCGGTACCGCAGCTCTAGCATTCACCGTGGCCCTTTCTCAGCTCACCATCGGGGTGCTGGGTGGGACCGGTCCGCAAGGCCGTGGCTTGGCTTATCGCTGGGCGCTCGGCGGGCTGTCGGTGGTGATCGGCTCGCGGGACGCAGCGCGGGCCCGGGAGGTTGCCGCCACGCTGCGGGAGCGTTCCGGCTCGCATCGGGTACGCGGAGCGGACAACCTCAGCTGCGCGGCGGAGTCGGATCTCGTGCTCGTTGCGGTGCCCTTCAGCGGTCACGCCGCCTTGCTCGCCGCGTTGCGCGAGCCGTTGGCGGGCACGATTGTGATCGACTGTGTGAATCCGCTCGGATTCGACACCTGGGGTCCCTACGCCCAGCCGGTGCCTGAAGGCAGCGCGGCGCAACAGGCCGAGGCGCTGCTGCCCAGCTCCCGGGTCACCGCGGCATTCCATCACGTCTCAGCGGCCCTGCTGGATGATCCCGAGGTGAGCAGCCTGGACATTGACGTGCTGGTGCTCGGCGACGACCGCGAGGCCACCGATCTGGTGCGGGCCCTGGTCGAAGCCATCCCCGGCATGCGCGGCATCTACGCCGGGCGGCTGCGCAACGCCGGGCAGGTGGAAGCCCTCACCGCCAACCTGATCGCAATCAACCGGCGCTACAAAACCCACGCCGGCCTCCGCATCACCCCCCTATAACCCCGCGTGTCCTGCACCCATGCACCGCGTGTCGCGCACTCACGCTCGGCGTGTCCTGCGCTCATGCCCCGGTGTGTTCCGTTTGCGTGCTCCCCGCCACTGGGCTTGACTCACAGCGCCTGCGCCAGCGCCATTCCGCAGTAGGCCGCGCCAAGACCCGCGATGAGACTGGTGCCCACGTTGAGCGCGGCCAGCAATCCAGCGCGGTCCTTTAGCAGCCGCAGCGTCTCGTAACTGAAGGTCGAATACGTGGTCAGCGCACCGCAGAAGCCAATCCCGGCTACCGCCATCACCGCGCCGTCGGTGGGCAGGGCAGCCAGGAATCCCAGCAGCAGCGACCCGGTCATGTTGACCAGGAGGGTTCCCCAGGGAAACACCGAGTCGTGCCACGTTCGAATCGCCCGGTCCACCAGATAGCGGACAGGTGCCCCGATTGCGGCTCCGAGTGCCACCCACAACGCGCTCACCGAAGCCGGCCCGCTCGGCCGAAATACCGGATCACCACGTCGAGTGCCCATCGGGTCAGCACGGAACCTGCGCTCACCGCGATCAATGCCGTGACCACCGTGCTCAGCAGATACGTCAGCCCGGTGTACGCGGCGCCGACGCCGACAAGCTGCTGCACATCGACGATGGCGGTGGAGAACGTAGTGAACCCGCCCAACACGCCGACGCCGAGGAACGGCCGCATAAATCGCTGCCTCGTCCACACCTCGCTGGTCAGCACCATCAGCACCCCGATGAGCAAGCACCCGCCGACGTTGGTGCTCCACGTCGCCCATGGCCATTCACCGAGCCGGTGCGGAAATGTCTCATTCAACCCGTAGCGGGCCAGCGCTCCCACCACACCACCCGCTGAGACGGCCACCAGCACCGCCACCGGACGCTCGCGCAGCTGCTTCGCCTGCATGTCAGCCTCCTACCAGCAGCACCTTGCCTGGTAGGGACCGTTGGCGGACACACATCGCAGTTCACCCGTCGACCGGCTGACGAGACGGCGGGCCCCACCGCCGAGCATCCACAATAGCCGGGTCGCTTGACTTGCCGACCCCGATGTAAGGCCGGAAGGTGAGCTGAGTGCGGAACACGCCGAGCATGAGTGCGCGACACACGGTGCCTGAGTGCAGGACACACGGTGCATGAGTGCAGGACACGCGGGAGGAGATGTGGCTGCTGTCGACGATCTGGGGACGCCGCTGCCTGCGGGTTTGCGGCCTCGGCGGGTGGTTTCGCTGGTTCCCTCATTGACTGAAGCGGTGGAGGTCACCGCGCCCGGCCTGCTGATCGGTAGCACCGACTACTGCACCCATCCTTTGTCGCTGGACGTGGCGAGAGTCGGCGGATCCAAGTATCCGGACATCGAGCGCGTACTGGCATTACAGCCCGATCTCGTACTGGCCAATGCCGAGGAGAACCGCTCCAGCGACGTGACAGCGCTGCGCGCGACCGGACTGGCGGTATGGGTCACCGCGCCGGACACCGTGCCTGCGGCGATCACATCACTGGGGCGGATGCTCACGTGGGCACTTGATCTGGACGAGCCGGGATGGCTACGCGAGGCCGCCGTGGTCTGGGCGCGGTCAGAGCCGGAGCGGGTGACTGCGCTGGTGCCCGTGTGGCGACGACCTTGGGTGGTGATCGGCCGGGACACTTTCGCGGGGGACGTGCTACGCCACCTCGGAGTGCGCAACATCTATGCCGATCATGTCGAGCGCTATCCACGGCCCATGCTCGACGAGCTGCGGTCCTGTTCGGCGGACCTTCTGGTGCTGCCCGATGAGCCTTACATGTTCACCACAGAAGATGGGCCCGAGGCGTTCCCGGATACTCCCTATGCGCTGGTCTCCGGCCGTCATCTCACCTGGTACGGCCCTTCTCTTGGGGAAGCCAGGGCACTACTGGCTGCTCAACTCAGCAGCGTAACGAGAGGATGAGCTGCTGCACATGGCATGCACCAGAAGCGGACCCACCGGGCATGAGAGGCGGGCGGACCACTGCGTGTGAACGAGAGGAACTTCGGATCAGTGGTAGGTGTGTTCCGGACCGGGATAGACGCCCGAGCGGACTTCTTGCGCGAAGAGAGTCGCCGCCTCGCGTAACCCGTCGCCCAGCCCGGCATAGGTCTTGACGAACTTCGGTAGGCGACCACCAGGAGCTCGGAATGCCGCCATGTCCTGCCACACCATGACCTGCGCGTCACAGTCCGGCCCCGCGCCGATGCCGATGATGGGCACGCTGGTGGCGACGGTGACCCGCGCGGCGAGTTCGGCGGGCACTACCTCCAGGACGATGGCGAATGCGCCTGCGGCTTCCAGCGCCTTCGCGTCCGCCACGAGACGCTCGCCCTGCTCACCTCGCCCTTGCACCGTGTAGCCACCCATGGCATGGATCGACTGTGGGGTGAGCCCCAGATGGGCCATCACCGGCACGCCCGCCTCGACGAGCGCTTCGACCTGGGGAAGTACCCGGCGGCCACCTTCCAGCTTGACCCCGTGCGCGCCGGATTCCTTGAGGAAACGCGTTGCGGTGTCCAGTGCCTGGGCAGCGGAGGACTGATAGGAGCCGAAGGGCAGATCGGCCACGACGAGTGCCCGACGTGCCCCTCGAACGACGCCACGTACCAGCGGCATCAGTTCGTCAACGGTCACCGGCACCGTCGTGTCGTAGCCATAGACGACATTGGCCGCTGAGTCCCCGACCAGCAGCACGGGAATGCCCGCGGCATCGAGGAGCGTCGCGGTGGAGTAGTCATAGGCGGTGAGCATCGCCCACTTCTCGCCTCGATGTTTGGCCGCGAGGAGATCGTGGATCCGGACTCGCTTGACCTTCTGGTCAGGATCGACCGGTCCGCCGTACAGGGTGGGTTCGACAGCAGTTGCGGTCATCATTGACCGTCCTCCCTCGAGGCCGGCTGTCCTTCGCCGGTCCCCGGGTCGCGCCGGATGGCTGATATCGAAAAGCCTGGCACCGATTTCGGGACCTGGCATTATCGTGCGACGAGATTCACATCAGGTCAGGGTTGGGTCCGCCGAGCGTACGTATCGGCGGATGTCCGTCGGAGTCGTCGTCGACCCGTAGATGCACCAGCGCGGTGAAACCCCAGCTCTCCAGCCGGGCTAGTTGTGCCCCGAGCTTGCCGCCACGACCGATGACAGCAACCTGCTGAGCGTCGGTACGTAGTCCGCGTGCGACGGCCAGTACCCGGGCCATGGGCACGTCGGAGTCGTACAGGACCGCGATGGCGTCGCGGCGATGCGTACGGTCGAGCAGGTCGACGATGCGTTCGAACCCGATGGAGAAGCCACAGGCCGGAACGTCCTTACCCAGCGAACGGCCGATCAGCTTGTCGTAGCGGCCACCGCCGGCCAGCGAGGACGGGAAGTCCGGATGAGTGATCTCGAAGATCTGACCGGTGTAGTAGCCCATGCCACGGACCAGTGTGGGGTCGAACTCCCATGTCAGATCAGTAGTGGCCGCAATGTCGGTCAACGCATTCGTCGTGGTTGCCAGATCCGTCAGGACATGCTCAGCCAACGTCGGCACCGTATCCGCCATCCCATCGATGACCTTGCCTGGGGGCAGTCCGACCAGGTCACGTACCCGGGTCAGAGCCTGGTCGATCGCAGTCGCCGACAATTCCCGGTCGTCGACCAGTTCTTGCCGAACCCCTTCCCAGCCGATCTTGTCGAGCTTATCCAGGCCGATGAAGAATGTCTGCCAGTTTGCCTCGGGCAGCCCGACGCTCTCGGCCAGCGCGGACAGGTACCGTCGATCGGACAACCGTACTGTGGTATTAGCGAGCCCTACTGCCGCCAACGCCGTAGTGGTCGCTTCGATCAACTCTATCTCGGCGAGAACGGACGCTTCACCGATGATATCGATATCACAGTGATAGAACTGCCGGTAGCGGCCCTTTTGGGGGCGCTCGGCACGCCACACCGGTCCGAACTGGAATGACCGAAAGGGGATGGGCAGTCGACTGTGATTATTGCCGTAGAACCGGGTCAGTGGAACGGTCAGGTCGAATCGCAGACCGAGGTCAATCAGCTCTCGCACCTCGGTGCCGGCTTCGATGCGGGAAGGTAACCCACGCCGAAGTACCTGGAAGATCAGCTTTTCGTTCTCGCCGCCCTGGCCCCCGGTCAAGCGCTGGAGGTCTTCCAGTGCGGGCGTCTCGATGCGTTGATAACCGAACTGATGGTAGACCTCCACGATCTTGGCCAGCATAGTGTCGCGCACGGCGACGGCATCGGGCAGCAGATCACGAGTGCCCCGGGGGGGGGAATTGTCGATTTTCACCAGTCAGTCCTCGTCGGGCGCCTATAGTTCATATTCCGCGATACGCCACGCTGACGCATACCGAATCCGATCGCCCGCGTAGACGTCGGGCCGACGACCGCTGTCGCGGTGCTGGCCGCAACGCGACTGGCGTTAACGTACCTGGTCACCTCATCTTGGCCATCGGTGGTTGGCGCTGCGGTGATGTCTCTGGCGGTAACGGAGTGAGCGGCCAGCCGTGCATGAGAGGCGGACACACTGTGCATGAGAGGCGGACACACTGTGCATGAGGGGCGGACACACCGTGCATGAGGGGCGGACATGCGGGGAGGGTTAGGGGAGAGGGGGGCGTTCGCGCCAGCGGTTGGTGATGGGGAGGCGGCGGTCGCGGCCGAAGGACTTGGGGGTGATCTTCGTGCCAGGAGGGTACTGGCGGCGTTTGTACTCCGCGGCGTCTACCAACGCCGCGATGTGCTCGATCAGGCCGGGGTCGAATCCGGCCGCGACGAGATCGGCGAAACCGCGGTCGCCCGCTACATAGTCCTCCAGGAGGTCGTCGAGCAGACGGTAGTCGGGCAACGAGTCGGTATCCAACTGGTCGGGACGCAGCTCGGCTGAGGGTGGTTTGCTGATCGAGTTCGGCGGAACGGGTGGAGTCTGGCCGCGTTTCTCGGCCTCGGTGTTGCGCCACCGCGCCAGGGCCCATACCGCGGTCTTGGGCAGATCCTTGATCGGGGCGAACCCACCGACGGCGTCGCCGTAGATCGTTGAATAGCCCACCGCGAGTTCCGACTTGTTTCCGGTGGCGAGGACCAGGTGGCCATGCTGGTTGGACAGTGCCATCAGCGTGACACCCCGGCACCGGGCCTGCACATTCTCCTCGGCGAGCCCGGACAGGTGCAGCTGTCTGGTGAGGATGTCGACCATGTGGTCGATCGGCTGCACCTGGTAGTGCAGGCCGGTGCGTGCGGCGAGATCGGCGGCGTCGGAGCGGGAATGCGCCGAGGAGTACGAGGAGGGCATGGATACCCCGTGCACCGCGTCGACCCCGAGCGCGTCCACCGCGAGCGCGGCGCACACCGCCGAGTCGATCCCGCCGGACAGGCCGAGCACCACCGATCTGAAGCCGTTCTTGCGTACGTAGTCGCCCAGGCCGGTCGCCAGCGCGCCCCATACCTCGGCCTCGTCGGACAGCGGCTCGGCGGGTGGGGGAGCGGGGACGGGCTGATACGCAGACAGGGGGTCCGCGCCCAGCACCACCCGCTGGACGTCCAGTCCGGCGAACCGCCCAGTCGACCGGGCCGAGCCGCCGGGCAGGTCCAGATCGACCACGATGAGCTGCTCGGCGAACTGCGGCGCCCGCACCAGCAGCTCGCCGTCCCCGTCGACCACCATCGAGTCACCGTCGAAAACCAGCTCATCC
Organism: Pseudonocardiaceae bacterium; assembly: GCA_050700355.1. GTDB lineage: Bacteria > Actinomycetota > Actinomycetes > Mycobacteriales > Pseudonocardiaceae. The sequence goes on along the minus strand of JBOHHE010000086.1, from coordinate 6,641 downwards.
TGTCCGCCGACCAGATTCGTGTATGCCAGCGGCCCACCCAGCTCGGCGGCTCGACGGGTCACCAACGCCAGCCGGGTGTCGTCCTTCTCCCGTTCGTAGGGGGAGGCGTTGGACGCGACCACGAGGTCGACACCGGCCTGCGCCAGCGCGGTGATCGGGCCGCCTTCGGCCCAGATGTCCTCACAGATCACCATTCCGATCTCCAGGCCGTGCAGCCGCAGTACGCTCAGGGTGGTGCCCGGCACGAAGTAACGGCGTTCGTCGAACACCCCGTAGTTGGGCAGGTGATGCTTGAATTGGCGGGCCACCACCCGGCCGCCGTGCAGCACCGCAATCGCGTTGCGGGGGCCGGCGCCGTCCCGGTCCAGGTATCCGACGACGGCGGCCAGCTCCTCGCAACCGTCCTCAGCGAGCCGCTGGGCCAGTGCTTCCAGAGCCCGCACCGCGCCGACGGCGAAAGACTCGCGCAGCGCCAGATCCTCCACGGGGTACCCGGTCAGCACCATCTCGCCGAACACCACCAGGTGCGCGCCGGCGCCAGCGGCCTCCCGGCAGCGTGCGGTGATCAGCCTGGCGTTGCCCTCGACGTCGCCTACCCAAGGATTCACCTGAGCCAGGGCGAGACGGATTTGCGGCATATGCCCATCATCCCGGACGGGTGTCAGCCGAACTCTCACTAGACTCTGTCGGGTGATCTTCTCCTCGTATTCCCTCCGGTGTGCCGCTGTCGGGTTGGCTGTATTCACCCTTGCCGGGTGCACCGCCGACACGATCGATAACCCGCAGAGCCCCGTTGTCAGCCCGACCACCCCCGGCTCGGAGCCGGCGGACGTCGCCCCGAAGGGCCCGGTGCCCCCGGGACTCGAGCGGTTCTACAGCCAGCAACTGAGCTGGGGCGACTGCGAGGAGTTCGCCACCACCGAGCTCGACACCGTGGCCTTCTCCGCCCCTGGGTTGGAGTGCACCCGGGTGGAGGTGCCGCTGGACTACGCCGACCCACAGCGGCGCACCGCCGGGCTCGGGCTGTTGCGTCGGGTTGCCGATGACCCGGGTGTGCGGGTGGGGTCTCTGGTGCTCAATCCGGGTGGTCCTGGAGCTTCGGGAATGAGTACGGCCGCCGCGCTGAGCGTCGCTGTGGCCGATACCGAGCTGGGGCGGCGGTTCGATCTGGTCGGGTTCGACCCTCGGGGCATCGGCGCCAGCGAGCCGAAGATCATCTGTCGGACCACCGAGGAGCAGGACGCCGAACGGCTCGACCTCGACGTGGACACCTCGCCGACCGGGGTCGAGCAGACCGAAGCCGAGGAACGGGACTATGCGGCGCTGTGCGCAGCGCGCGTGGGCACCGACGTCCTGGCCACCAGCGGCACTCGGGACGTCGCGCGGGACATGGACATCCTCCGGGCGGTACTCGGTGACGAGAAACTCACCTACCTGGGCTATTCCTATGGCACCCGGATCGGCACCGAGTACGCCAAGCAGTTCCCCCGCAACGTCCGGGCGATGGTGCTCGACGGCGCATTGGACGCCGACGAGGACACGGTGGACAGTCTGGTGAACCAGGGAGCGGGGTTCCAGCAAGCGTTCGACTCGTTCGTCGTCTGGTGTCTCGAGCAGCCGACCTGCTGGCTTGGTGACGCCCCGAAGGAGCAGGCCAACAGCCGGTTCCAGGCGGTGGTGCGACCGTTGATCACCAGCCCCGTGCCGGTTGGGAACCGGGCACTGTCCTACCCCGACGCGACCACCGGCGCCATTCAGGCGCTGTACTCCGACCAGCTGTGGCCGCTACTCAACCAAGGCCTGATCGACCTGGCCACAGGCGATGGCACCATCCTGCTGAACCTGGCCGATGTCTACTACCAGCGCGACGGATTCGGCTACTCCGGCAGTGAGGACGCGTTCGTTGCGATCCGTTGCCTGGATGATCCTCCGGTGACCGATCCGAACGTGGTCCGCGAAGCCGACCGGCGTTATCGGCAGGCCGCGCCCTTCCTCGACGACGGCAACCCGCCCTCGGCGGCCCGCTATGTCTGCGCGTTCTGGTCGGTGCCGCCCACCAGCGCGCCGGCGGAGCCGAAGGTGACGGACTTAACGAGAGTGCTGGTGATCTCCACGCTCGGTGACCCGGCCACCCCCTACCAGGCCGGTGTCGAGCTGGCCCGCCAACTCGGGGCGCAGTTGCTCAGCTTCGTCGGAAAACAACACACCGTCGCCCTGCAAGGCGTCGAGTGCGTGGACGAGGCGGTCTCGAACTATCTCGTGCGGCTGGAACTGCCGGAACAGACCCACTGCACCGCCTGAGACGGCTGTGGTCTCAGCCCGGATCCGAGGAGTGGCGGCCCAGGAGCAGGGCGCAGGCGGCGCCGAGCAGACACACCACCGAGGCGAGCAGGAAGATCTCCCGGTACTGGGTGCGCAACGCGGCCTCCAGCCCCAGCTGATAGACGGCGAATTCATCCTGGGACAGCGGGATGTCCAGCTCGGCGGTGAGTTCGCGGAAGCGATGCAGTCCCCATGCCGACAGCGCGGCGACCCCGAGCAACATGCCGGTCATCCTGGCCACCACGACGGCTGCGGACGCGACGCCATGCCGGTCTGACGGCGTGGCGCGCAGCGCCGCCGAGGAAAGCGGCGCGATCACCAGGCCGAGTCCGAAGCCGGCCAGCGCCAGATCGGTGTCCAGCCGCGGCGATGTCAGCGCGCCGAGCTCATACCGGGCCCCGAGCACGTTCGCAGGCCAGTCGGCCACCAACAGAAAGCCCCCGGTCGCCAGCAACATGCCTGCCACGGCGACCGGCCGATCGCCGAGTCGGCCGGCCAGCACTCCACCGGCCAGCGCTCCGATCGGCAGTGCCACCAGGAAGCGGACCAGCAGCGCGGTCGCGCCGGCGTTGTCTCGGCCCAGCAGCGTCTGCGCGTAGAGCTGTACATCCACCAGGGTCACCATCAGCGCTGCGCCTGCTGCCGCACTGACCGCAAGCGAACCGAGGAACACCCGTACATGTACGCCTGTCGGATCGAGCAACCGGACCCTCGCCCGACGCTCCCACAGCGCGAATCCCAGACCGGCCAGTACAGCGGCGCCCAACACGGGCCAACCCCACGAGGGCAGCACTCCCCGGGCGGGGTCGGGGTTGTACAGCCCCACCACGAGCAACGCCAGTGTCACCGCCAGCAGGCCCCCACCGACCAGGTCCAGCGGCACCCGGTTTTGTGATCGCGTGCCGTCCGAGCGCCGCGGACCCGGCACCGCCAGCTGTACCGCCACCATGGCAGCCAGCGTGATCGGCACGTTCACCCAGAACACGCCGCGCCAGCCGCCGGTCAGCGCCGCCAGTGCAATGCCGTAGATCGGGCCGAGGACACTGCCCAGCTCCTGGGCGGCGCCGAGGGCGCCCAACGCGGTGGACCGGCCGCGATCCGGCCACAGGTCGGCCGCCAGCGCCATGGACACCGGTAACAGCGCGCCACCGGCGACGCCCTGCAGCACCCGCCCAGCCACCAGCAGTGGCAGCGTGTCAGCGAGCGCGGTGAGTGCTGATCCGGCCGCGAACCCGACCAGGCAGATCTGCAGAACCCCTCGGCGGCCGAAGCGGTCGGACGCCTGGCCCAACAGCGGCATCGCCGCCACATAACCGAGCAGGAATCCGGTCACGATCGGGGTGGCCCGCTCCAGATGGTTCAGTGGCACCTGAAGATCGCGCAGCATCACGGTCAGCAGGCTGACCACCACGTAGGCGTCCAATGCCGCGAGCAACGTGACCACACCGCCCGCGCCCAACGCCAGGCGCCGACGCCGGATGGGGGTGCCCGGTGCGGTCACCGTGGTCATCAGTTCACCGCCGATCTTCCCGGGCACCCCTCAGTTGGGTGCGGTGATGTCGGCGCGATCGTCGAAGTCGGAGAACTGGAACGTGACCGCGCCACCGGTGGTCGGGAACCGGGCCTGCACCAGATGGAAGCCCTCGGCGGCGATCCAGACCTGCGCGGTCGTGTCCTGGGTGAATCCGGGCAGGAGCTTGCTGAGCGACTGGCCGGAGAAGCTCGCCTGAACCCGATAAGCATCCACCTCGCCCACCTGCTCGCGGGTCTCGGTTCGGGCCGCGGCGCCGCTGGCCAGCACTGCCGCGATACCTCGGTCCGGGTCCAGGATCACCGAGGGGTCGTACACCAGACCTGCCCCTGCGGCGGGCAACTCCTGGAAACCACCGGTCGGGCCCCGCAGGTAGAGCTTGTCGTCGACGATCACGAAAGCCAGTTCCAGCAGCTGCCCGAACCGCTCGACCGTCGCGGTGCCCTTGGCCTGTCCCTCCCTGGTCAGCTGGCCCTCGGCGGCTTTGATCGGGAACATCGGCAGCTCCCCCTGGACGTCGATGCCGACTCTGGTCGTGGTCACTGTCCGCATCGCCGTGGCGGAGTCGGCGAGCAGGGTGGCGCCCTCGGGCGGAGCGGGTGGGGCGTCCTGCTCGTTTCCCTGCGCGCCGCATGCCGTGACCAGTGCCGTGAGCAGTGCGAGAAGACACAAGTATCGGCGCGGCATGGCCGCATCGTAGAGGGACCGACGGGTGGCCTGGTAGAGCTGGTCCTCTACCCTGCGGCCATGGATCGTCAGCAAGAGTTCGTCCTGCGAACGCTGGAGGAACGCGACATCCGGTTCGTCCGGCTGTGGTTCACCGACGTGCTGGGTTACCTCAAGTCGGTGGCTGTCGCACCCGCCGAGCTCGAAGGGGCCTTCGCGGACGGTATCGGTTTCGACGGGTCCGCCATCGAGGGCTTCGCCCGGGCTTACGAGTCCGACATGGTCGCCAAGCCTGATCCCTCCACATTTCAGGTGTTGCCGTGGGAGAACCCCAGCGGTGAGCACTACTCGGCCCGGATGTTCTGTGACATCGCGATGCCGGACGGCTCGCCCTCGTGGGCGGACCCTCGGCATGTGTTACGCCGTGGCCTTTCCCGGGCCGCGGAAGCCGGGTTCACCTGCTATGTGCATCCCGAGATCGAGTTCTACCTGCTGCGCGGGCTGCCCACCGACGGCTCGGAACCCGAGGCCGCCGATGCGGGGGGGTATTTCGACCAGGCCAGCCATGACGCCGCGCCGCATTTCCGCAGGCACGCCATCGAGGCTCTGGAGCAGATGGGCATCTCGGTCGAGTTCAGCCATCACGAGGGCGCTCCCGGCCAGCAGGAGATCGATCTGCGCTACGCCGACGCGCTCACCATGGCCGACAACATCATGACCTTTCGGTATGTGGTGAAGGAGGTCGCCATCACCCAGGGGGTGCGTGCCTCGTTCATGCCGAAGCCTTTCACCGCCTACCCCGGTTCGGCGATGCACACCCACATGAGTCTGTTCGAGGGTGATCGCAACGCCTTCTATGACGAGAGCGACCACTACGAACTTTCCGATACCGGTAAGGCGTTCGTCGCGGGTGTGCTGCACCATGCCAGGGAGATCACCGCGGTCACCAACCAGTGGGTTAACTCCTTCAAACGCTTGATTGTCGGCGGAGAGGCCCCCACCGCGGTGTGCTGGGGACATGCGAATCGCTCGGCTCTGGTACGGGTGCCGATGTATTCGGCGGGCCGAGCTGCCACGCAGCGGGTAGAGATCCGCAGCCTGGATTCGGCGTGCAATCCCTACCTCGCCTATGCGGTCGTTCTCGCTGCGGGCTTGCGCGGGGTGCGGGAGGGATACGAACTACCCCCCGCGGCCGAGGACGATGTGTGGTTGCTCTCCGAGCGGGAACGCCGTGCCGCCGGTTACGCCCCACTGCCGCAGAATCTGTCCGAGGCCCTGGTCGAGATGGAGAACTCGGAGCTGGTCGCCGAAACACTCGGCGAGCATGTGTTCGACTTCTTCCTCCGCAACAAGCGCACCGAGTGGGACAACTACCGCCGCCACGTCACCCCCTACGAACTGCGCACCTACCTCCCCGTCCTCTAGCGACCGCAGCAGACGGAAGCTGAGAGCGGCTGGTTGCGGCGGGACGAGGACGCCTGGGTACCGACTGCTGGATGCCCCACCGGCCGCGCGGCGGATGGAGTTCGAGTCCCGGCCGCCTTTACACCCAGTGATAATGTGCTCTGTGGTGACGCGGGGGTGGAGAACAGCGGTGATGGCCTTGGGCCTGCTCTTTCTGGCGGGCTGCGTGGTGCTGGCAGGGGTCCTCATAGCGGCAGACTCTCAGTACGCCGGGCACGTCACTCAGTTCTTAGGAATCGTGTTCGGGGTCCTAGCGCTAGCAATCCCGCTCGTGGCCCGGTTGCGCCGGGAAACGTTAGTGACGGCGCCGACGGCCGGTCAACTCGATGAAGCACGGGAGACGTTGGCGGGTGTGATCGCGAAGCAGTGGCGTCAGGAGGCCCTGGCGCGTTCGCTGGGGGATCCGGAGCCGATGCCGGTGGGCTGGGGACTCACCGACTCCGCCGTGATGGACCATCCCCGGCTCATTGTCGGTGGAGAATTGTCCTTTACTGGCCGCAGTGACCAGATCGGCCCCCTCGCGGCGGAGTTCCGGGGCGTGTCATGACAGCTGTGTAAGCCACGGATAGGGCAAGATCAGCCGTCGTTGATCTCCAGTCGGCTGGGAAAGGAATATCCGTGAGTCAGGACATCGGCATTGATGATCGTGAGGCTGAAG
>JBOHHE010000085.1:0-3275 GCA_050700355.1 Pseudonocardiaceae bacterium | reverse complement strand
TCGCAAGGCCTTTGCCGCCGGTGATGATCGTGCCGTCTCCGATCTGCCGCCACGCCGTCCCTTTTGGTGTCGCCCGGGGGTGTAACACGAAGTCAGGTAGTCCCCAGATACTCGCGGCGGCTAACGTCGCATCTTCAGCGGCTTGGCCTTGGCATTTTATCGGATCGAGACGCAGCGCGGGCGGGATCGGTCGTCCGTAAATAGAGTCATCTACTTTGACCAGCATGGTCAGGTTACCGTCATCATCCCGGTGAGTGGCCAAGCCAATGTCAGATGAAGAAAGCGTTTTAGTGATCTGTACAGCATGCTGGGAATCTGTCATGTCGAGCGGTGCCCACACCGTCTCCTGGATACCATTCATGTCGGTGTAGCGGGGTTCTCGTTCAGGGTGGACCGGTGCTCGAAGGCGAACGGATCTCTCCAGCCCGCGAATGAACTCCGAAGCTATGGAAATCATCATCGCGGTACGTTTTGTCAGGTTATCGTCGGGATCCTGTGGCCACGGCTGATCGTTGAAAATCAGATCGAAAGCGATGTTCGGATTACCTTGTACAGCGCTGCGTCCGTCTCCGCCTAACGAAAAATGTGCAATGGTGCGTACCTGCTCAAGGACTCCGTCCTCACTCACGTCGAGCGAAGCCACGAACTGCGGAGGATCGACCTCGATGTAGGGCTCGGCGGAGTGAGCCCAAACCGCGACTCGCCCACGACCACTCCTACGGTTTGGCTCCGATGCTGCCCAAAGATGCCGCATAAGACGCCGGATCTCTGCTACCGGCGTTCCTACCTCAACTGCGGATGGTTCGTACGGTTGAAATAGCTCTACATGTCGAACCTGGTCGGGCCGCAGCCCAACCAATGCGCCACTCTCACGATGTGCACGGAATTCCGCCCTGTCCATGCACCAGGGCATTCGATGTGCCACCGGGTCTGGAGATTGCACGGCACCTGATACACAGTCGGCCGCCGCAAGCACAGCATGATCGAAAGCTGCCATTAGTTGCTCGGCAAAGCGACGTGTCGCACTATCCGCGCGATCCCGCACCGAGTCAGGCCAGTTGACAAAAACGTCAATCTGACCGCAGTACCCCTCGGCATCGGTGACGACACTGCTGGAAAAACCGGCGTCACCAAGATCACGCCAGCACTCAGCCAGCACCGACCGCGCAGCGCGAGCCTCATCAAGACTGCCCCACGCCTCAGCGAACTGCGCACTGCGCTCGCTGCGCCCATCCTCCGACACTGCCATGCGCCGATTGTGCCTGCCACCACCGACACCCCCGCCCCGGCGGCGAGCCGTCAGCGGCCTGCCGTCTCAACATGCCCTGCTCGTCGCGGTCCCCCGAACACCAGGACAACCCTAAGCCCACCCCAACACGAGACCCCACAGCCTGGCACGGCGAACGCTTCGAGGTCAGCGATGCGCGGAGAGCAGGTGGTGTCGTTCGCGGACGTAACGCGAACCCATCAACGTCGTTGGAGCCTGTGGTACCCGTCGCGACGTACCTTTCGTGCGGGTGTTCCTCGTCCTTGGGGGACGCGATCGCCTCATCGTCGCCGAGGGCACCGCGATGTTGCACGGGAGCGCATTTGCTGGTATCAACGTGCGCCTGTCCAAGACGGTCGTTCCGATTTCACGCCGAGCTGCCAGGACATGAGCCATGTACATCGAGAGCCTCGCGCTGGAGAACTTTCAGTGCTTTGGGCCAGGTCGGACAGTCATCAACCTTCAAGCTGAGTTAACTGCGTTCATCGGCGCTAACGGGTCAGGCAAGACCGCCGCCTGCCAAGCACTGCTGCGGCTGTTTGGCATCTCAGCCGATGATCGCGCCATTCGCGCCGACGACTTCCACGTCCCGGCCGGCGAACTTACCGCGCTTGACACGCGTACGCTGACTATCGAAGCCGTTCTTGCCTTTCCAGAGCTTGACGACGATGACCAGAACGGCAAGGATGCCGTCCCGGAGTTCTTCCACCGCATGGCGGCCACGGACGATGGCGTGCTCAAGTGTCGTATCGTTTTGCAAGCGATGTGGGAAGCTGACGGCACCATCGGTGGTGCAGTGAGCGACACGCGCCGGGTGGTGCTCACGTTCGCCGATGAGTACGGCGATGAGGACTGGGTGCCGTTCCCCCATGCCGAACGTGCTCGCATTCAGATGATCTATGTTCCGGCCTCCCGCGATGGCGCCCGCCAGGTCATGGCGTTTCTGCGCGGCCGACTGTGGCGTGCCGCGCAGTGGTCACCCGAGATACGCGAGCTCGTCACGATCACCGCCGCCGACATCGAGCGTCGTTTCTACGACGAGCTCGCCACGACCATCGTCCAAACCACCCTTGCAAGCCGGTGGCAGCAACTGCACGATGCCGGCACGCACGCCACGCCGCGGTTCCGTCCGCTGGAGAGCGATTTCACCGAACTGCTGCGTAGCACCGAACTGGTGTTCGAACCAGATCACAGCGGCCAGCCGCGACCGGCGCGCATGCTCAGCGACGGGCAACGGTCCTTGCTGCACCTGGCGCTCACCGCGACTGCCCTGGATATCGAGACGGCACTCGCCGCAGGCAAACACGCTCGCGAGTTCGATCTAGGTTTGACGAAGTTGCCGAGCTTAACTCTGGTGGCGGTCGAAGAGCCGGAGAACAGCTTGGCGCCGTTTTTCCTGTCGCGGATCGTTGCCCAGATCCAGCAGCTATGCGAAAACTCGCGAGCGCAGGCGGTCATCGCTAGCCACTCGGCAAGTGTACTGACCCGGATCAACCCTGAAAGCATCCGCTACTTTCGCCTGGACCCCAGTGCCGACACGGCGGTCGTTCGTCCGATCACCCTTCCCGCAGACGGCACCGACGCCGGCAAGTACGTGCGCGAAGCAGTCCAGGCGCATCCGGAGCTGTACTTTGCCAGGTTCGTCGTCCTCGGCGAAGGTGACTCAGAACAGCTCGTTATTCCCCGGATCGCGCAGGCGCACGGTGTCGCACTCGATCCATCGTTCGTCGCGATGGTCCCGCTCGGCGGGCGGCATACTAACCATTTCTGGCGCTTGTTGACCGATCTAGATATCCCACACGCAACGCTGCTAGATCTGGACTACGGCCGATTCGGTGGTGGCCCCGGCCGGTTGCGCGAGGCCTGCAAGCAGCTGACAGTGGCCGGAGTGGACGTGTTCGCCGACTTCGACGGCTATGAAAGTGTCGCTGACCTCGCTGATGATCTCACTACCGAACAAATAAAGGCGATCATGGCACATCTTCGCGGGTTTGGGGTGTTCTTCACC
>JBOHHE010000084.1:0-1579 GCA_050700355.1 Pseudonocardiaceae bacterium | reverse complement strand
GACCATACTTCCGCGGTCGAGCGCCACGAGGCGAGGTTGCGGGCGAACGGCGTGAGCAGTCCGGTGTCGGCCCCGGCGACGAGGTCGGCCAGCAACTCCCGCACACAGGCGAGTCGCTCCACCGCCGGCAGCCAGGTCAGCCACGGCAGTTCCTCGGCCAGCAACTCCTCGGCCAGGTCACGCTGACGGCGGGCCAAGACCGCCAACGAGCGCGCCGCGATCCGCAGTCCTGTCGCGGCTGCCTCGAACCGCTCAACCCGCATCAGGACGAGGTTCTCGTCGTCGCGACGCTCCAAGATCACATCTGCATCGGCCAGCGACGGCAGCACTTGCGAAGGTCCCCGCAGGAACGTGCTGTACGGGAAGGTCTGAACGCTCACGGTACCGGGATATCTGAAGTAGTTCAGATATGCCAGCGCAACAGCGAGCGGGCCGTCGGTTCAGCTCACGTGCTACGCGGCAGAGAAGTAGCCCGGCTGGGGTTTCGTTGGGTAGATGCGTGTAACCCGGTGTGGTGTACGCCGCAGTGGTATGCACCGCAGGCGGTCCGGCTGGCTCGCAGCGCGAACTGGGGGTGGTGTCACCCGAGGAGATCGAGGATCACGCTGATCACCTCGCGGACCTGGGTCAGGGTCTGGGTGCCCACGGTGCCGCACACCTTGTCGATTCTGGCGGTGGACAGGGCCCTGAGGTGCTGGCACTGAGCTGCCGAGGGTCGATCGAGCCTGTTGGATGTGTCCGGGTCGATCCGGATCTCGGAACCGAACCGCCGGATCCGCGAGGTCAGCGGTACGACGTGGACGACGCTGGGCCCGGCGTCGAGGATGCGTTGGGCGCTCACCACGACCGCGGGATGCCCGAAGCCGGCCTCGCGCCCGGCGGGCAGTCCCCGATCCAGCTGGACGACGTCACCCGAGTTCAGCATCGAGCCAGTCAGCCTCGGCCGGGGTGAGCTCCTCGCGCAGCTGTGCCCCGATCTGGTCTTGGCGCAGCCGGCGCACGGCCAGCGCCACCGTCGCTCCGACGCTCGCGCCTCACTCCGCTGCGAGCCCCTTGAGCTCCTGGTGGGTGGCGACATCAATCCGCACACTCGTTCCTTGCATGCTCATCAGCCTGCACTATTTGCATACAAGCTGGTTCCCTCGAGGAGGTGGGCGCCTCGGGGGCACGACGTGTCGGCGAAGTACTTGATGGTGCACCCACGACCTCGCTCACCGGGGGGCCACTCGCCCACCACGGCACGGCTTACGTCGCACCCGCGCACGGACAGCGGCATGGGCAGATGTCCACGGATGCGGTCCGTGACGTGCTGCGCGGGTATGTGCTGGATTCCCTCAGTGATCCCAATGGGTCGTGGTGGCCGATGAGACCGGGTTTTCTGAAGAAAGGCATCAAATCCGCTGATGTGCAACGTCCATACTCCGGCACAGCCGGGCGGATTGAGAACTGCAGCTCAGGGTCTTCTTGACCTAGGTCTCACCGCGCGAACGGGCGTTACCCGGCCTGCAGACCTGACTAGATGAGCAGAACCTCAACTATGTGCTGGCCATCTCCTGTGACCAGCGGTTTCCACTCCTAC
>JBOHHE010000083.1:0-32028 GCA_050700355.1 Pseudonocardiaceae bacterium | reverse complement strand
CGGCCAGGAACGGTGACCGGCTGGTCTGCCGGGCGGTGCCGTGGCGGATTCGTTCGGCGGCGGAACTGAGATAGAGGTGCCGTTGCGCCCGAGTCATGCCGACGAACAGCAGCCGGCGCTCCTCGCGCACCTGCTCCTCGTCGGCATCGTCGGGTGCCGTACCCGGCCAGCGCAAGGGCAGCAGCCCGTCCTCACAGCCCACGATGAACACCACGGGAAACTCGAGTCCCTTGGCGGCGTGCAAGGTCAGCAGCGAGACCCGGTCGGCGCGGGGATCCCAGGTATCCACTTCAACGCCGAGGGTCAGCTCGGTGCGAAACCGCTCCAGGTCATCACCACAGCGGTCGGCCAGCGGCTTGAGCAGATCGACGGCGGCATGGATTTCGGCGGCGGTGTCCTCTCGCTCGTTGGTCGGGAAGCGGCCCAGGACAGCGCGAGCGGCGGATCCCAAGCGTTCCAGGACCGTCGCCCTCTTCGTACCGTCGGCCGGTGCGTACGTCAGCTCACCGAGGATCTGCTCCACTCCCGGCCGATCGGCCAGCCGGTCGTGCGAACGCTTCTGAAACGGCAGGCCCGCCCTGGTCAGCGCGTCCATCACGGCGCGTGCCTGCCGGTCGGTCCGGTACAGCACGGCGAAGTCGGAGAAGCCCAGTCCTGCAGCGCCGTCGGAGTCGACCCGTCCGCTGTCGAATGCGTGAAATGACACCCCGCCCAGCAACTGCTCGATCGTGCGCGCGACGAAGGACGCCTCAGCCTGCTCGGTGGGCGCCTGATGCATCCCGACCAGGGAGTCCGCGTAAGCCCCCATCGGCTGCAGCATGCGGTCCGGAACCAGGGTCGTCGGGGAGATCACCTGCAGGGCCGCGGTGAGGATCTTCGCGCCGGACCGGTAGTTCCGGGTGAGCGCCACGGTGTGCGCGCCCGGAAAATCTTGCTGGAAACGCAGGAAGTACCCGACGTCGGCACCCCGGAACCGGTAGATCGCCTGATCCGGATCACCGATCGCAGTGAGGTTGCCATGCGGACTCGCGAGGCGGCTCAACAACCGGTATTGCTGCTCGTCGACGTCCTGGTATTCATCGACCGAGATCCACCGGTACCGATCACGATAGGCAGCAGCCAGATCGGGGTCAGATTCCAGCAGGGTCACCGGCAGCGCAACGAGATCGTCGAAGTCGACCAGATCCCGCTGACGCAACGCCTTGATATACCGATCAACGGTGTCGTCGAATTCTATTCCTGGCTCGCCGGTTCGGCGCTGCCGGGAGACGTCGGTGAGCAGGCGCCGGGCTTCCTTCTCGTCGCCGGTCAGCTCGGTCGCGATGGCCATTTGCTGGGTCTGATCAGCGATACCGAAGTGTGGGCTCAGCCCTGCCCTCTTCTGCTGCTCGCGGAGGATTCGCACGCCAAGGGAATGGAAGGTGCCAATGGTCAGCTTGGGCGCATGCTCGGGTGTCAGCGCGGCGAGCCGGGCCGCCATTTCCTCCGCCGCACGGCGGGTGAAGGTGATCGCCAGGCAGTGCTGGGGTGCCACGCCGCGCGCCGTCACCAGGTGCGCGATGCGGTGCGTCAGCGTGCGGGTCTTGCCGGTCCCCGGGCCGGCGATGATCAGCAGCGGCCCTTCCGTGATCTCGGCGGCAGCCCGCTGCTCGGGATCGAGCCCGTCCAGTAGCGACCCCGTGGCGCACAGCGACATCTGTGGCGGTGGCTGAGCCTCGACAGGCGGGGCCGGCCGGACCGTGGCCTTGCGTTTCGGCGAGGGGGATGTGGGCTCGCTGGCGCCGAACAGCGTGTCGTCGAAGAGCGCAGGGGCGGTGACCGTGCTGATCCGCTTCAGCTCGCCGGGTTCGAAGAGTCTGATCACGCCGTACTCGCCGTCGTATCCGGCCTCCCGGATCACCGCACCACGGCGTAGCCGGGCGATGGCCTCCGCAAGCAGCGGCGACTGCGCCTCGATGTCGTCGAGCGGCACGTCCTGAAGGATCACCAGCTCAGGCCCCAACTCGGCGGTGAGCTTGTCGATCTGCCCGAGCACCTTTTTGCTCTTCGGTCCCGTACCGAGAATTTCGCTCATGATCTCCGGTAGTGGGACGAGGTTGCGGAAGTTGACGGCGCCGTCGGGCCGGATGCCTTCCGGCCTGTCGGCCAGTTCCTCGACCCGGCTCAGCACACCGACCGTGAGCGGCTTGCCGCATTCGGGACAGACCCCGCCATGCTCGCGGGTTTCCTGCGGCTCCATCCGGACGCCGCACTTGCGATGGCCGTCGACGTGGTACTTGCCTTCCTCGGGGAAGAACTCGATCGATCCCGCGTGCCCGGCGCCGGTTTCAAGTGCCCGCCGGATGGCGAAGTAGTCAAGGTCGGTGTCGAATACCGTGGCTTCGCGGCCGAGCATGGGGGGCGAATGCGCGTCGGAGTTGCTCACCAGCCGGTAACGGTCAAGACCGGAGATCCGCCAGTTCATGGCCGGGTCACTGGACAGCCCGGTTTCCAGCGCGAAGATGTGGTCGGCGAGGTCGACATAGCAGTCCTCGATCGCATCGAACCCGGACTTCGAGCCCAGCGCGGCGAACCACGGCGTCCAGACATGGGCGGGCACCAGATAGGCACCGTCGCCGCACTCCAGGGTGATCTCCAGCAGGTCACGGGAGTCCAGGCCGAGGATCGGGCGCCCATCCGACCCCAGATTGCCGATCCGCCCGAGCCTGCGGTTGAACTCCGCGGCCACGTCGAAGTCGGGCACGTACACCAGGTGATGGACCTTGCGGGTGCGCTCACCGCGCTTGTAGATCGTGGAGATCTCCACCGACAGCATGAACCGCACGTCGGCGGCGGCCACACTGGGCGGCAATCTGCGGGTGATGTCCCGGTCCAGCTCCTCGCGCAGCCGGAACAGCCCCGGCTCCGCAGGCAGGAGGTTCTCCCGCAGGTGCTCGAACCAGGCCGGGTGGGTGAAGTCACCGGTACCCACCAGGGTGACGCCCTTGCGCCGCGCCCACCACGTCAGATGTTCCAGATCGCAATCTTTGCTGCAGGCCCGGGAGTACTTCGAGTGAATGTGCAGGTCAGCATGAAAACGCACCTGCCGCATCCTGCCACAGACCCGTACTGCCGGTTCGTCGACTCACGTCGACGCCGAACTGCCGTTAGCTGAGGTATTCGGCGCCGGCAACGGGCGGGGACGAGATCGCCGGGGCCGCTGCTAACCCGGCATGCTCATGGCCGCCGTGGCCCCCTACGAGGAGGTAGACCACGACGTACACCACCACGGCGACCACGGCGCTGACCACAGCCGCGAGGACCCGGACGCTACTGTTGCTCATGCGTCTCCGTTCGAGTTCACCGCGCCGCTGTCGGACACCACCGGACACCACACGTAATGCCGTCCCACCCTAGCGGTCCATAAAGGTGTAGGTCGCCGAGACCTGTCCGTGCGGCGGGGAACAGGGTGGCGTAGTGCTGATACCAGTCGCTGTGGAACAGCTCTTCGGGGTCGTAGCGCCGCTTGAGGTTCAGGAAGTCGGCGAAGTGCGGGTAGCAGGCGAGGACCTGTTCGGCATCGGCCCACCGATGGTAGGTGAGGTAGTAGCTGCCGCCCCGTTCGATGGCGAGATCGATCAGACACCGGAACGTCGTAGCAGTGTGGGCCACGCCTTCCGGGGTGTGCGGGGTGTGCAGGTTGAACACGATGCAGGCGTAGTCCTCCCGGGCCCAGGCCAGGTAGGTCTCCTTATCGGGTTCGATGAACCGGACCGTGCCGTAAACGAGGTCGGCGTCGCGGCGGCGAAGTTCATCGGCTGCCGCTGCCATGAAGTCCGGAAGACGATTCCGGGGCACGTACAGCTCCGAGATCATTTCCGTACCCGTCTGCTCCGCGCCCAGCCGGCGATCCAGGTCATCGTGGTAGTCGTCGAGGTAGACCGCGAGCTGGTGCAGGTCCGACCAGTAGCGCTGGCCCGAGGTGGCCAGGTAGTGGCGGGCGTACAGGTCGAAGGCGCGGCTCTTGTCGGTGTGGGCGAGGACCAGGAGAGACTGCCAGTCTGCTGGGCCGAGCGCCCGTTGGTTCGCCAGAATCGGCCGGTCGTCGTTCACCGGTCGGTAGCAGGAGAAAACGCCCCTGGCGAGAAAGTCCGGGGAGGCCGGATCGACGGCGAACTGGAAGTCGCCGTAGCGGAAGCCGGCCGAGATCCGCTGCGGCACCTCCTCCATCAACTGCTGCACCGAGACCACGTCGACCACCCGCTCCAGCATGGTGCGGCGCGCCAGCCGCAACGTCACGGAGTAGATCGCGCCGAAGAGTCCATAACCCCCAACCACCAGCCCGAACAGCTCCGGGTTCTGGTGCCTGTTGCAGGTGATGACCGAGCCGTCGGCGCGCACCAGGCGCAGCGCTTCCACATCGGCGACCATCGGGGCCATGGTCAGCCCCCGCCCATGGCAGTTCGCCGATACCGAGCCCCCGACCGTGAAGTAGTTGGCCCCGGTCTGCTTCTGGGCAATGCCCCACTGCTGATGCTGACCTACCTGTGCGGCGAGCAGGTGGTCAACCAGTTCTGGCCACTGGATGCCGGCCTCGATTTCGACCAGTCCCCGTTGCTGGTCGAAATGAAGCACCCGGGCCATGCCACGGGTGTCGAGAACGGTTCCGCCGCTGGTGAACTGTTGGCCACCCATCGCGTGCCGACCTCCGGCTATGCTCATCCTGGAGCCGCGGGTGTCAATCACGGCGGCGCGCAGCGAGCTCAGCGAGTCCACCTGGACGAGCCTGCCCGGCCGAGTGGGGTTCAAGCGGGAGTGGATGTCGTTGACGATCATGCAGTCAGTCTGTTCTGGAACCGGCGCCCGGCCATCCGTTTTGCTACCCGACTTGGTCTAGGTACGACTACTCATGTGGTGGTTGAACGCACACCCGGCGCAACCACGGGCGGCCACTGGTGAGGGGACCGGCTCGCTGTGGCGGGCACTCGCCGTGGCCCGGCTGGTGCTGCTCGGCTATGCGGCGACGATCCACGCCCTGAACTGGCAGGAGTACCAGCGGCCCGGGCTGGCGTGGGTGGTATTCGCCATCATCGCGGCGTGGTCGGTGGCCGCGCCCTGGCTCTACGCCGTCCCGCACCGCCGCCCGCGGCTGCTCGGTCTGGAACTCGCCCTCGGCGTCGGCGCCCTGCTGATGACGCCGCCCGCCCAAGGGGCGGCGATGCTGGCGCCCAACAGCTCGACCATTCCCACCTACTGGATCGCCGCCCCGGTCATCGCCTGGGCGCTGCACTGGGGATGGCGGGGCGGACTGACGGCCGCGCTGATCGAAGCCGCCGTGGACGTGTCGATCCGGGCCGAGCCTAACGCCACCATCGGCGGCAACGTCTTTCTGCTTGTGCTCACCGGCCTGACAGTCGGTTACACCGCGTCCCTGGTCCAGATCAGCACGCGTGAACGCGCCGAGGCGGCGGCGTTGAACGCCGCGGCCGGCGAGCGGGAACGGCTCTCCCGTGCCGTACACGATGGGGTCCTGCAAGTGCTGTCCTACGTACAGCGCCGCGGTGCGGAGATCGGAGGGCCCACCGCGGAGCTGGCCGAGCTCGCGGCCGAGCAGGAGGAGGCACTGCGCGCATTAGTCCAGGGGGCCGACCATGACTCCGGCAGGATGGCACCAGCGGTCAGCGACGTCGCCGAGTTGCTGCAACGCCACACCAGCCGGACGGTGTCGGTGGCTACCCCGGGGCAGGCGGTGCCATTGCCGACGCACACTGCCACCGAGCTGATCGCAGCGGTACACGAGGCGCTGGACAACACCATCCGGCACGCCGCAGGTGCAGCGGCCTACGTTCTGCTGGAGGACGAGGGCGATGCCGTGGTGGTCCGCGTGCGCGATGACGGACCGGGCATCCCGTCCGGCCGGTTGGCGGAAGCAGCGGCCGCCGGACGGATGGGAGTGCCCGGGTCGATCATGGCCCGGCTGGCTGAGCTGGGCGGCGTTGCCAGCCTCACCACTGGGCCGGACACCGGTACCGAATGGGAGCTGCGGGTACCACGTAAGCCGAGGAGCCGACCCTGACCCGTGTGATGATCGTCGATGACCATCCGATGTGGCGGGACGCCGTGACCCGCGACCTCGAGGAGGCCGGCTTCGACGTGGTCGCCACCGCCAGCGACGGCGAAGAAGCACTGCGCCGGGCACGTGCAGTGCGACCCAAGGTGGTCGTCCTCGACCTGCGGTTGCCCTCCCTCAGCGGCGTGGAGGTGACCTATCAGCTGGTGCAGGCCGACCCCGAAGTCCGGGTACTGGTGCTCTCCGCCAGTGGCGAGCGGGAGGACGTTCTCGCCGCCGTGAAGGCGGGTGCCACCGGTTATCTGGTCAAGTCGGCCTCGCGCGAGGAGTTCCTCTCGGCGGTACGACGTGTCGCCGCCGATGACACCGTCTTCACCCCGGGGCTGGCTGGGCTCGTGCTCGGCGAGTACCGCAGACTCGCGGCGATCCCCGCAGGCGAAGACCCCGACGCGCCACGCCTGACGCCGCGGGAGATCGAGGTGCTCCGGCTGGTCGCCACCGGCCGTACCTACCGGCAGATCGCCGACCGGCTGGTGCTGTCGCACCGGACCGTGCAGAACCACGTTCAGAACACGCTGCGCAAGCTCCAGTTGCACAACCGGGTCGAGCTGGTCCGCTACGCGATCGACCAGGGTCTCGACGAGAACGACCCCGAAGAGCACTAGCGCACCGCGCCCGATCTGGTTTTTTCCCTCACGGCTTGCGCGCGACAGCGCCGTGGGCGTCGATCGGCTCGCCCTTGCCGATCCGGGGGGTGTCCGGGCGCCACTGCGTGATCTGCACCAGGCCGGGATCCACCATCTCCAGGCCGTCGAAGCATCGGCTGATCTGCTGAGGACGGCGCAGGTTGTAGGGAATGGCTCCGCTCTCCGCTAACTTCACGCTGCCCTCGATGACGGCCTCGCCGGTATCGGTGCCGTCCCATATCACCAGGTAACTACCCGACGCGGTGGCGGCCATAATCCGCGCCACGATGGACCGTACTTTGTCGAAGTCGGCGACATAGCCGAGCACGCCCATGAACATGACCACGATCGGCTGATTGAAATTCAGCACGTTGCGGGCATCAGCGATGATCAGATCCGGGTCGTGGAGGTCGGCATCCACGTAGGTGGTCACGCCTTCCGGGGTGGTGTTGACCAGCAGGGCGCGGGCATGCGCCAGGACCAGCGGGTCGTTGTCGACGTAAACGATCCGGGACTCGGGCGTGATCTGTTGGGCGACCTCGTGGGTGTTCTGCATCGTGGGCAGGCCAGTACCGATGTCAAGAAACTGGTGTATCCCCGCCTCACCAGCAAGGAAACTCACGACGCGGATGAGGAACTGCCGGGACTGCCTGGCCATGGTGATGATGTCCGGATACACCTCGGCGACGGCAGCACCGGCGACACGATCCACCTCGTAGTGGTCCTTGCCCCCCATCCAGTAATTCCAGATTCGCGCTGCCTGCGGCATGTCCCATTTGATCTTGGAGTCGAGCCCAGCGTTCGGGTCATGGAACCCCTCATCGGTCATGTCCAGGATCCTATGTGAGCGAGACGGTTGTTGAGGACACGGGTACGGACCTGTGATATCTAAAGACCATAAGCGAGACCTCCCTCACCATTTTTCGCGACGCACGCAAAGCCCGCAAGGAGGGCACGAAAGGAATCGCGCACCGCCAGCGCACGCGACTGGCCGACCAGATCGCCTACGTACGCACACACTCGCGGTACTACCGCGCCCTCTACCAGCACCTGCCCGAGCGGGTCGAGGACGTGACGCTGTTGCCTGCACCAACAAGCAGAAACTCATGGAACGCTTCGACGACTGGGTCACCGACCCGGAACTGACGCTTGAGAAGGTCCGGGTGCATACGGACGACCCCGATCGCGTTGGGAAGAAGCTCCTCGGCAAATATACGGTCACCATCAGCTCGGGCTCCACCGGAAGGCGCGCTTTCTTCGTGATGTCGGACGCGACCAGGACCACCGCCTTCACTGTGGCGCGCGGCCGGGTTCCCCTCATGTTGAATTTCCGCACAGCAGACGGTCGTATCGTGGCCCTTTCTTCGCTCGTGGTGAGCCCTCAAGTCGTTTCTGCAGCGGGCGTCGAGCTGTTCCAGATCATTCAAACCACGCCCAGCGCGCTGAGGGTACGTCTGCAATTGAGCGAAGGGGCCGATCCCGATCGCGTATGGCACGAGGTCAGCGCCAAGCTCGCCCACATGCTCTCTGACCACAAACTCAGTCACGTCGTCGTGGAGCGCGGAACCGAGCCGCCGCTGGTCATCGCGTGCAGCTCGGCTAATGCTCAAGCATCTGCTTGCGCCGCTCGAGCAATCGCCAGATCATCGGTGTGAAGATCAGCTGCATCGCGAGGTCCATCTTGCCGCCGGGACAGACGATGGTGTTGGCGCGCGACATAAACGAATCGTGCAGCATCGAGAGGAGATACGAGAAGTCGATACCATGCGGATCGGCGAAACGGATGATGAGCATCGACTCGTCGGCTGTGGGGACAGTCCGGGCGATGAAGGGGTTGGAGGTGTCGACAATGGGTACACGCTGGAAGTTGACATGCGTACGCGAGAACTGCGGACAGATGTAGTTCACGTAGTCGGGCATGCGGCCCAGAATCGTTTCGGTCACCGCCTCTGTGGAGTAACCCCGAGTCGACTTGTCTCGATGCAGTTTCTGGATCCATTCCAGATTGATCACCGGAACAACCCCGATCAGCAAGTCCACGTGCTGGGCGACATCCACCTTGCCGGTCGCAACCGCTCCGTGTAATCCCTCGTAGAACAGCAGATCCGTGTCCGGGGGCAGCTCCTCCCAGGGCGTGAACGTGCCGGAGGGCTGGCCGTAGGGTGCTGCTTCTTCCTCGTCGTGCAGATACTTGCGCACGCGGCCGCAGCCGTTATCGCCGTACTGTCGAAACAGCTCCTCGAGCTCCTCGAACAGGTTCGCCTCCGGGCCGAAATGGCTGAGGCTGTGGTCACCGCGGTCGAGTGCCTCGGCTACCTTGGCCTTCATCTCGGTGCGGTCGTAGCGGTGGAAACTGTCACCCTCGATGAGCGCCGCATTGACCTTCTCGCGCCGGAAAATCTGTTCGAAGGTCCGCATCACCGACGTCGTCCCGGCACCTGAAGAGCCGGTGATGACAATGATCGGATGCTTTGCCGACATGGCCTCTTCCCTTTCGTTCAGTCGTTGGTGCGGAACAGGCCACGCGTGCTGAAAAGCGGCGTGTCGTACTCGATCACATTGTGGTCACGGTAGTACTGCTCAATGCGCTCGACCTCCTCGCGCGCGCCGAAGATGAACGCGATGCGCTGGTGCAGATCCTCCGGTTCGACGTCGAGAACTCGCTTGCGTCCGGTGCTCGCGAGGCCGCCCGCCTGCTCGACGATGAAAGCCATCGGATTGGCCTCATAAAGCAACCGCAGCCGGCCCGGCTTCGCCGGATCCTTCGTGTCGCGCGGATAGAGGAACACACCGCCGCGGGTGAGGATGCGATGCGTCTCCGCGACGAGCGACGCGACCCACCGCATGTTGAAGTCCTTACCGCGAGGGCCCGTACTGCCGGCGAGGCACTCGTCGACGTAGCGCGTCACCGCCGGCTCCCAGAACCGGCTGTTCGAGGCGTTGATCGCGAACTCGCTCCCGGCGACCGGAATCTGGATCGCCGGATGGGTCAGGATGAACTCACCGAGCTGCGGCTCGAGCGTGAAGCCGTGCACACCCGTGCCGACGGTCAAGACGATCATCGTCGTAGGGCCGTAGATCGCGTACCCGGCGCAGACCTGCTCCGTCCCAGGGCGCAGAAAGTCTTCCGCGGCGGCGTCCGCACCGGGGTTCGTGGCCCGCAAGATCGAGAAGATGCTGCCGACCGAGACGTTGACGTCTATGTTCGATGAACCGTCGAGGGGATCGAACGCCAGCAGATACTTGCCTCGCGGGTAGCGCTCCGGAATGGGATACGGCTCCTCCAGCTCCTCGGACACCATCCCGGAGACGAGGCCGCCCCATTCGTTGGCACGCAGGAACAGATCATTGGCTACCAGATCGAGCTTCTGCTGCGTCTCCCCCTGAACGTTGGTCGTCGCCGCGGACCCGAGCACACCGTCGAGCGCACCGTACGACACCCGCTTGGAGATCGCCTTACACGCGAGCGCGACGTCGAGGATGAGTGAGTTCAGCTCCCCGCTCGCGCCCGGATAACGGCGCCGCTCCTCGATCAGGAACTGGGTGAGCGTCGTACGGTCGGTAAGCATGGCGCCCCTCAGGTTCTCGGTGTAAGCAGACTAGCCCGTTCGCGACGCTGTGGCCTGTGGAGTACATCGTTCAGTGATCGATCGCGTGCTGACTGTGATCTAACCTGGAACGTGAGCCCGTCGCGTCTGCTGCCGGTCCGGCCACTGACGGCTAAGGTGAACCGAGATGTACCGTCCCATCTCGAGGCGCTGGAGAAGATCCTCGCGTCGTGGCACCTGGCCGCAGGCAGGGTGCCCGTCGAGGGACCGGAGCGTGGCGGGCGCCGCCGACCAAAGCGAGCGGCGGCTGATCCTGAAAATAGCGGTAACCCATAAAGACAGCGCTCGTGAAATCTGTTAACGAGCCCCATAAAGTTGCCATCCGAATGCGGAGTCGCCTTCCATATGAAGAATAAATCTGCTAACATAGCGGAAATGTAAGCGACTCGACCTCCATCGAACACAGGGGCGGTTCAATCGTCGAGTTGGTCGGGGTGCCCTGAATCGGGGCAGTGAGCATTGCACGTCGAGAGGATCCTCATGAGCACATCGGAAGCCCGGATGGTTGGACAGGTGGTCAACACGGCTCGTTATCCTCTACTGGAGCCGATGAGCGCTGATTGGAAGTATATAGTCTCTCGCACCCAGCACGAACTGCAAAGTGTTGGATGCAGCGTATTACCGAACTTCATTCGATCCTCACTGTGTGACACATTGCGGTTGGAATGCGCCGAGGTCGCTCCCCTGGCCTATTATGATGTCGAAACGGTCAACGCCTACAATATTGCCACAGATTCATCACTGCCGAGAGATCATCCAGGGTGCATTGTTATGCAGCGCGGCAACGCCTTTGTAGCACGCGATCGCATCCACGAGGATTTCATCATCCATCAGCTCTACTCCAGCGAGCTATTTCAGTCCTTTATCGCCAGCTGTTTCGAACTGCCTCGTCTCTACGAGCTCGCGGATCCTCTGGCCGGGTTGTGCCTCAACATCCTGACCACAGGGATGGAGCACCCGTGGCATTTCGACACAAATGAGTTCACCGTGAGCATGCTCACACAAGAGTCGCAAGCCGGTGGTGTCTTCGAATACTGTCCGAATATTCGGTCAACACAAGCGGAGAATTTTGACGACGTTCGGGCCGTGTTGGTCGGCTGCGGGGAGCATCTGATCCGCCGCCTTTCATTGCACCCAGGGGATCTTCAGCTGTTCAAAGGCCGCTATTCGATGCATCGGGTGAGTGCCGTGCAAGGTGCGACAGCGCGCCACTCGGCGATCTTCGCATATAGCGAACGCCCAGGGGTCATCGGCAGCATAGCCCGAACAAGACAGCTTTTCGGCCGCGTGCTGCCCCAACACCTGGTAGCCGAGGGACGCACTGTACGGGTCGATCAACTACTGGATTAGTGAAGTCGGCCGACGAGCTTAACTCGAGGCTGACCCCTGACCCATCCTCCGATCCGAAGAGGAGCGCGAGCCGTGCATTTTGATGCCACCGGAAAAGTTTCCCTCGATCACATCTACACGCAACCCGATCCACGCGCTTACTTCAGCACCTTACGCGAACTTGGTTACTGCATACCCCAGCTAGCCAAACCCTATTTCATAAAACTTATCCAAGAATACCGGGAGGTTCGAAAGGCCTCAGCTTTAAATATCCTGGACATCGGTTGTTCCTATGGTATCAATGCAGCTCTGTTGAAATGCGACATGACCATGGACGAGCTGTACGAGCGCTACAGTGGCACTGATTCGTGCACACAGACTCGCAGCACGCTACTCACCCGCGACCGGGAGTTGATCCGCTCGCGTAATCAGTTGGAACACACACGATTTATAGGTCTCGACGTCTCATACTCCGCCCTTTCCTACGCGCTCCTGGCGGGGTTCCTCGACGGCGCGGTGCACGCCGACCTCGAAGCGGGCGAATTCACGGAGCAACAACGCGAGCAGTTGGCTGGAATGGATCTTGTGATCTCGACGGGCTGCCTGGGTTACGTCGGCGAAAGAACCATCTCGCAGGTTGTCAGCGCCGGCGGGGAGCACAAACCGTGGATGGCGCACTTCGTTCTGCGGATGTTCCCATTCACACCTGTGGCAGAGGGTCTGGCCGCGTGGGGATACGATACCGTTCACCTCGAGCATGTATTTAAACAGCGGCGGTTCGCCTCCCCCGGAGAACAGTCACTCGTCCTGGACACGCTGTCGAGCGTCGGAGTAGATCCGCGCGGGCTGGAAGCCGACGGCTGGCTCTACGCACAGCTCTACGTCTCTCGGCCGCGTGACACGAAAGGTTGCTCAATCATAGATCTCACATCGAACAAGAAATCATCCAGGTCAGTAAACCACCGAAGTCGAGGATGAAGTTGAACAGTAGCCAAGAGTGGTCCATCCTTACCTTTGGCAATGAGGACCGTCTGCCGCGAGTGCCATTGCCCACATTGGAGGAAAGCTGCGAGAGATTCATCTCGTGGTGCGCGCCGTTGTTGACCCTGGACGAGCTGGCGGCGACTGAGGCTGCGGTGACGTCGTTTCTCCGACCGAACGGCCCCGGTCGCAAGCTCCACGCGGCGCTCGAAAAATACAATGCCAGCGAGCGTGTGTACAGCTGGCTCGACACGTTCTGGCCCTCCCGGTATCTGGGCCGCCGCGACCGCATAGCACTCAACGCGAACTTCTTCTTCCTGTTCCGAGATTCAGACCAGCAACAGGTGGAACGAGCGGCCGAGCTCATTGCCGGAGCCGTCGACTACAAGTTGCAGCTCGACGAGGAACTCGTTAAGCCGATCGTTCAACGGGGACAGGCGCTCTCGATGGAGCAGAACAAGTTCCTGTTCTCGACGACGCGAATACCCGGACCTGTACAGGATACTGTTCGCGCGCCCTACACGGAGAAATGGCCGGGTCCATCTCGGGCGCGCCACATCGTGGTGTTCTTCCATGGAAACATGTTCCGCATGGACGTGCTGAGCTCGGATGGCGGGGCACACACGTTGGACGATCTGGCGGCGGGGCTGCGCACAATCATGAAGGCCGGGGCACGCCGGGCCGCGCCGGACACAGCAGTCGGACATCTCACCACCAAGGCCCGAGCGGAATGGGCAGCCAGCCGGCAAGCACTGCTTTCCTGCCATCCCGGCAATGTGGACTCCCTGAACGAGATAGAGACTGCGCTGTTCTGCATGTGCCTGGAGGACTTCACACCTGAGAACAGCCTGGATGCGTGCGACCACCTCCTCCATGGTGACAGCGGTGATCGGTGGTTCGACAAGGCTCTTTCCCTGATCGTCTTTAAAGACGGTACGGCGGGTATCAACGTGGAGCACTGTGGCCTGGACGGAACCACGGTTCTCAACTTCGTCGACACGCTGCTGGGCGAATCGGCTAAGCGTTCACCGCGGCCGGAAATCTGTTCTCCGAACGTGCCGACCGTCGAAGCTATCGAGTTCGTGCTCGATGGTGACCTACCGGCCGACGTGCGGGCCGCCGCCGCCGCGTTCGCCGCCTGTGCAGCCGACACCGCCACGTCCATCCTGTCGTTCGAGGATTTCGGTGGAAACCGGGCCAAGCAGCTACGGATATCACCGGATGCGTTCGTGCAAATGGCCTATCAACTCGCCCATAATCGCGCCAAAGGACTCGTGGGCACCACATACGAGTCGATCGCCACGCGACAGTACCGGCGTGGACGGACGGAAGCGATGCGTGTCGTCACACCCGAGGTGCTGCGGTTCGTGGCCGCGATGGATGATCCCGAGATGGATGTGACGCTCCGCAGAGCGGCGTTTCGGGCAGCCGCCGAAAAACATGTGAAACGGGCGAAAGAGTGCCAAGCCGGGCAAGCCCCTGAGCAGCACCTGTGGGAGTTGCAGCTGATCCAGAAGCGGTACGGTGCGGCGCTGGGAGTCACCGAGCCGCCCGCCCTGTATGAAACCCCCGGCTGGCTCAAGATGCGGGACGACTACCTGAGCACCAGCTCCGCGCCGTCCACCAACATTCAGTACTTCGGCTTCGGGTCGACCAGCAGCCGGTGCATCGGCGTCGCCTATGTATTGCTTCCTGACCACTTCAATCTCTACTTGAGCACGGCGCACCCGGTGGCCGACGATATGTTCGTGTTTGCCGACAAGCTCCGGGAAGCGGTGTATGAACTGCAGGATTTGCTCGCCGCCGAGAACGCCGGAGAACCCGGAGGTCTGAGCCAGTGAAGCAACCCGGTATCAGTCGCTGGAGCGGATCACCATGGCGCTTCCTCCACCACGTCGCATCGGCTCAGCAACGACAACAACCTTGCCGTGCCCGAGGAACTCCAGCGCGTTCGCCGCGCCGATTTCGGGATTCGTGGTGAACTGGTGGCCGAGCTCCTTCAACGCGGCTTCGTATCGATGGAGAAATTCAGGTTCAGCATCAGTGGTCGTGGTATTGCGTTGACTGGCTCGTGGTGCCGCAATTGCGTCGGCCAAGCCCATCTCCAGATCCAGCCGGTTCACCAGGATCTGCAACACAGTGGTGATGATCGTCGCGCCACCAGGAGAACCGACCGCGAGGAACGGTTGTCCGTTCCGCACGATGATCGTGGGGGCCATGGAGCTGCGTGACCGCTTACCGGGTGCGGGCAGGTTGGGATCGGGTTCGCCGCCCTGGGTTGGTGCGAAGCTGAAATCGGTCAGCTCATTGTTGAGCAGAAAACCGCGGCCGGGAACGACGATCCCGTTGCCGCCGGTCTGTTCGATGGTGAGCGTGTAAGCCGCCACATTGCCCCACCGGTCGCTGGTCACCAAGCTGGTGGTGTTCGGGCCTTCGACCGGCTCGGCGCCAGGTGATCCGCTCGACGCTGGGCAGCCGTAATAGTCGCCGTCCGGATTGCCGGGCAGTACCGGACCCGGCGCGGCGCGTTGTGGGTCGATCAGGCAGGCTCGCTCACCGGCGAAACCGGGTGAGAGCAGTTCCGCCAGCGGCACGTCGACGTGCGCCGGGTCGCCGAGGTAGCGGTTGCGATCGGCGAATGCCAGCCGGCCGGCTTCCAGGTAGCCGTGCAGCGTCGCCACCGGATCGGCTGCGGACGCGGGGAGATGCGACAGGATGTTCAGCGCCTCACCGACCGTCGACCCACCCGAGGAGGGCGGGCCCATACCGTAGACGTCCAAACCCTGGTACCGAGTATGGGTCGGCTCCCGGGAAATCGCCTGGTAAGCAGAGAGGTCGGATGCTTCCATCAGCCCGGGACGAGCGTGGTAGTCATCTCCTGGAACCAGTGGCGGGTGGTGCACCGTGTGCACTATCTCGCGAGCGAGCTGGTCTTGATACAACCACGTCACGCCATGGTGGGCGATCTGGCGGTACGTCTCGGCCAAATCGGGATTGCGGAAGGTGCTGCCGATCACCGGCGGCTGACCCTCGGGCAGGAAGAGTGCCGCCGTGGAACTGAAGTGAGCGAAGCGGGCCGCGTTGTCGGCGGTCTGCTTGTGGAAGGTTTCATCCACCGGAAATCCGCGATCAGCGATCCGGATCGCCGGCTGTAACGCTTCTTCCAAACTGATCGTTCCCCACTGATCCAGCGCCTGCACCCAGGTGGCCGGAGTACCCGGAATCCCCACGGACAAACCGCTGGTGACTGCCTCGGCAAAAGGTATCGGCTGCCCGGTCGCCGGATCGATGAACGTAGTGCTGTCCATCGCCTGCGGCGCGGTCTCCCGGCCGTCGAGGGTGACCACTCGGCCCGTACCGGCCTGAAAGTAGACAAAGAATCCTCCGCCGCCGATCCCTGCGGAGTACGGCTCGGTGACTCCCAGGGTGGCCGCTGCCGCGACGGCGGCATCGACGGCGTTCCCGCCCTCGCGCAGCACATCGAGAGCGCTTCGGCTCGCCTGCACATCGACGGTGGAGACCGCACCACCGTAGCCCGTGGCCACCCAATAGGCAGGCGGCTCCGTCGCTGAGGCTGTAGTGGTCAAGGCCGCGATGGTGCCCAGCACAGCCGCTATAACAACGCTGGCGCGCGGAGTCCTCATCAGGAGTCGTCAGCGTGCTCGCTGCCGGGCTGTTCGGCGAGAGGTGCGGCGCCGACGATCTCGAGATACTCGTCGATCTCGTCCTGGACGGGGTCGACGCCTACCGATTCGGCATAAGCCTCGGCAGCCTCGGGGTCGTGCTCGCCGCCGGCTTCAGCCGCGCCGGCGAAGGGCAGTCCTTCGTCAGGTGATGTCATGCCTGCCTTTCCATATATCGCTGCTCAGCTGTTCGAAGCTTCATGCAGGGTAAAGCTTCATGCAGGATAACGAGATCCCGTTCATGGACCACCCGCAGGGACAGCGTCTTGTACGCCAACCTCGTCGACGATGCTCGCCGAGTTCGCTCCCTCCCGTGGAGGTCGGCGCCGCCCTCAGGCTTACACTCTCCCCGTGGCGGCGCGGCACCTCCTGCTCGACCTGGCCGGGGTACTGTGCCGGTTCGACTCTGCAGCGCGGCTCGAGCGCCTTGCTGCTGTCTCGGGCCTGGAGACAGCCGAGGTCCGCGAACGGCTTTACGGCTCGGGCATCGTGGATCGGTGTGATCGTGGCGAGCTGGATGCCGCCGATTTCCGCGGCGTACTGCGTGACCAATTGGGACTGGACTGCGACAACCTTGAGCTGGCCCGGCTATGGGCATCGGCGTTCACCCCGG
Organism: Pseudonocardiaceae bacterium; assembly: GCA_050700355.1. Taxonomy (GTDB): domain Bacteria; phylum Actinomycetota; class Actinomycetes; order Mycobacteriales; family Pseudonocardiaceae. Next base: position 15,079 of record JBOHHE010000083.1, on the reverse strand, counting down.
ACGACCAGGTACTCGCCATCGTCGACAGCGTCGCAGCGGGCGTGTCCCGAACCCTGCTGACGAACAACGACGCGCTGCTGCGCGACAGCCTGCCGCAGGTGCTCCCGACGGTGCACGCCCGGATCGCGATATCCCTGTTCGCCGCCACCATCCGGGCCACCAAGCCCTCCGCGACCGCCTACGCCGCCGCACTGACGGTGCTGGGCGCGGCTCCGGCGGATGTGCTGTTCGTCGATGACTCGGAAGCCAACGTCGACGGTGCCCGACGGATGGGCATTCCCACCATCCACTTCACCTCGGCCGAGTCGCTGCACGCCGAACTGGCTGACGCGGGTCTGCTCACCTGACCCCTTTGGCCATCGCCCGCACACCAGCTCCGCCGATTCATGCCGGGTGTCTTCTGGTGGGCCGGTCGCCGGATTCGAGTGACGATCACTGGATTGGGCAGAGAGTGTTCGGTTCAGCTCGACAACCGCTGGCCGCTGCTGGCGGAGAATACGTGCACCTGCTTGGTGTTCACCGTCAACCGCATCATGGAATTCTTGGCCGGCGCGCTGCGGGGATCGATGCGGGCGACGATGTCTGTGTGGTGATCCGGGCCCAGGGTGGCTGTGCCGTAGAGGTATGCATCGGCACCGAGCTCTTCGACCAGCCCGACACGAACGTTGAGCTCGGGGCCGTCCTGTGGTGTGGCGTGGCAGGACTCCGGACGCACGCCGAGGATGACCTCGGAATCGTGGCCGACCCGCGCCAATGTCGCGCGGTCCAGGGGGACGACGTGGTCGCCCAGGCGCACACCGTCGGGCACAACCGGAACCCTGATGAGGTTCATCGCCGGAGAGCCGACGAAACCTGCGACGAACACATTGGCCGGCTGGTCGTAGAGCCGGCGCGGGACGTCGACCTGCTGCAGGACACCGCCATTGAGTACCGCCACCCGGTCCCCCATGGTCATCGCTTCGACCTGGTCGTGGGTGACGTAGATCGTGGTGATGCCCAGCCGGCGTTGCAGCGCGGCGATCTGGCTGCGGGTCGAGACGCGCAGCTTGGCATCCAGATTGGACAGCGGCTCGTCCATCAGGAATACCTGGGGTTCTCGGACGATGGCGCGGCCCATCGCCACTCGTTGCCGTTGACCACCGGAGAGCGCCTTAGGTTTGCGGTCCAGAAGTTCCTGCAGGTCCAGCAGACTTGCGGCCTCGCGCACCCGGCGCATCCGCTCGACCTTGCCGACCCCGGCGACCTTGAGCGCAAAGCCGATGTTGTCGGCCACCGACATGTGGGGGTAGAGGGCGTAGTTCTGAAAAACCATCGCGATGTCGCGATCCCTCGGAGCGAGGTGGGTGACATCACGGTCACCGATCATGATCTTTCCGGCGTCGACGTCCTCAAGCCCGGCAAGCATGCGCAGCGATGTCGATTTGCCGCAGCCGGAAGGCCCGACCAGCACGACGCACTCCCCGTCGTCGATCTGGAGATCGAGGTGGTCGACGGCGGGCCGATCGCTGCCCGGATAGATCCGGGACACGCTGTCATAGGAAGCAGTGCTCATCCTCAACTCATCCCTTCTCGGCCCCGCTCGTCAAGCCCTCGACAAGCATCCGCTCGGCGAGGAAGAAGATCCCGATGATCGGTAGAGTCAGCAGGACCGAGCCGGCCATCAGCACCGTCGTGGGAATCTCGATGCTGCCGGCGAGCTGGGAGAGCCCCAGCGATACCGTCCAGCGATCCCGGTCCTCGGCGAGGAACAGCAGGGCGAAGAGGAACTCGTTCCATGCGATCATGAAAACGTACAGCGCGGTGGACATCAGGGCGGGCAGCGCCAACGGCAGGCTGATCCAGCGGATGATCTGGAACCGCGAGCAGCCGTCGATCGCCGCGGCCTCCTCCAGCGACACCGGCACGGTTTCGAAGTAGTTGCGCAGCATGTAGATCGAGATCGGCACGGTCTGTGCCACGTAGACGATCAGTAACCCCACCAGCGATCCGCGCAGCCCGATGCGGGCGAAGAAGACGAACAACGGTACCGCCAAGAGGATGGCCGGAAACAAGTAGACAGCCAGGAACAGCGCACTGACCTGTCGGCGGCCGGCGAACTGCAACCGGCTGATCGCGTAGGCGCCGGGGATCGCCGCGAGTAGTGTCACCGCGACGGTGAGCGCGGCGATCACGAAGCTGTTACGCATGAACACCAGGAAGCCCTGGCCGCCGTCGGCCACCGAGGTCAACACGGAGACGTAGGTGGACACATCCCACTCGGCGGGCCACAGCACCCCCGGCCGCAGCACCACCTGATCCAGACTGCGCAGCGAGAGCATCACCATGTAATAGAGGGGAAACGCCGTGACCAGCACCAGCACGGCGATCACCATCCAGCGCAGGACCCCGAACACGCGGGTCTCCACGGCGTCGCGGTTCCAGCGATATCGGGCAGGCGTGGACACAGCCGGTCGGAACTGCTCGGTCTGGGCCATCACGCCTCTTGTATGTGGCGGCCGAAGAAGCGGAAGTAGATTCCCAGCAAGATGACGAGCACGAGCGACAACACCAGCGCCTGCGCCGACGCCGCTCCGATATCACCACGCGCGGTGAGCAGGTCGTAGATCCGTACGCTGACCACCTCGGTGCCCGCTCCACCTCCGGTGAGGAGGTAGATGTCGTCGAACTCGTTGAAAGTGAAGATGAATCGCAGCACCGTGAGCAGCGCGACCACCGGCAACAGCTGTGGCCAGATCACATATCGGAACCGCTGCGTGGGCGTCGCTCCGTCTATCCGTGCGGCCTCCTCCAGCTCCGCCGGAATGGCCGTCATGCGCGCGGTGAGAAACAGGAACGCGAAAGGAAAGTAGCGCCACGCCTGGAACGCCATGACGGTCAGCAGCGCCACCGGAACGTCGAACTCCAGCCCGAAGAGGGACGCCTCGGCCGAGCGCTGGGTCAGGAACGCGATCGGATTGGTCCAGCCGAACACCGAGGTGCCGATCTCATTGACGATGCCGAACTGCGGGTTCAGCATGGTCTGCCAGACGAATGTCACCGCCACCACCGGGGCGACATAGGGCAGCAGCATGAACCCCCGCGCCACCGCGCGCCCCCGGAACCATCCGCGCAACGCCAGTGCCGCCACCAACCCGATGCCGATCGAAGCGATCGTGCCGACCACGGAGTAGAGCACGGTGGTGGTCAGCGCGTTGTAGAACCCGGGCGAGGTGAACACGCCGGTGAGGTTGTCCAGGGTGAAATCGCCCATCAGCCCTCGGCGCCGAAGATCGATCAGGCGAAGATCCTGAAAGGCCAGCGCGATCGTCCAAGCGATCGGAACCACGATCACGAGCAGGATGACGAGAAGTGTCGGCGCAAGCAGCGTCCGCCCCGCGCGGGCGTTCCGCTGGGCCAGCGTCTGGACCCGAGGTGATGACCGGACCGGTGAACGCTCAGGGCGCCGGATCGGAGCGGATGCCGTCATCGCGGGCTCACCGCAGGGAGTCCTGGATCTCGGAGACGGCGTCGGCGGCCTGCTCCGCAGCTTCCGACGGATCCACCTCACCGCTGGTCATGGCGCTGATCGCCTGGGGTAACGGCAGCTCACCGGCCATCGCGCCGATCAGCCCCGCCTGGCCCCGGGTAATGCCCCAGCGGCTGAACCTGTCCACGCTGGCGGCCAGCACCTCGAGCTCTTCGGATGAGTAGAAGTCGGCCAACGGCGCCTTGGTGTCCACGCCCGCCGGCAGGCCACGCCAAGCGTCGACAAACTCCCGAGGGTTCGTCAGGGTGCCGGCGCGGGTGGGGAACTTGCCCTCAGGGGCGAAGCTGAGCCAGTCGAGGTAACCATCGCTCATCATGTACTCGATGAACCGGCGTGCTGGTTCGGTGGACGCGTCGGCGAGCACGGCCCACGACACCACCTCACCGAACTGCGCCGGCGCCGTGCCGTCCGGTCCGGATATCGCGGTGACGATGCCGGTGTTGTCCACCAGGAACCGAGGATCGGCCACGCACCGAGGGCAGCTGGGCGCGGCGTCGGCGCGCAGCCCGGCGAGCTCGTCGAGGATGAATGACGACCAGATCATCATCGCGGCCTTCCCCGCGAAGTAGGTGGCCCTGGTGGTGTCCGAGTCCTGGGCGCCCACCACCGAATAGTTACGGATCAGGTCGTCGTAGAAGGCGAAGCTTGCCACGCACGACGGGCTGTCCAGGCTGACCTCGCCATGGGCGAGAACGAGCTCGCAGCCATTGGCCAGCGCCAGGTGCTCGAAGGTCTGTTGGGTGAAGACGTCACCAGGTGTTGTCGATCCGACAAACCCGGCGACGCCACCGGTATTCAGGGCGCGCGCCGCCGCGGTGATGTCGGCGTAGTTCCGAGGCTCGGGCAGCCCGGCCGCAGCGAACAGGTCACGACGGTAGAGCAGCAACTGCGCGAACGCGTCGCTGGGCACGGCCAGCTGGGTTGTGCCGTCTCGGGTAAGCGCGAGTGCCCGTTCGGCGAAGGTGCTGGTACCGAGATTCGCCACGACCGCGCCGGAAATCTCTGTATCGAGCAGCTCGTTTCCCGCGAGCGAGCGCACCCCGGCCAGCGACAATGCTCCGACCACGTCCGGCAGAGTCCCCGAGGCGGCGGCGGACATGACCAGTTGGTTGAACTGGCCCTCGTCGATCCCCACGATCTCCACCGCGATCCCGGTGGCCTGACTGAACTCGGCGGCGATGGCCCGCTGGGCTGCCAGCCGCTCAGGCAGGTTCTCCACGGCCCATACCGTGATCGCGTTCGCATTCCGCTCCGGCCCGGAGCTCCCGCAGGCCGCCGTCGTCAGAAGCACCACTGCCGCCGCGATCACCGCGACCCGTGACAAGATCCTCACCATGGGTCTCGACGTGGAGATCGGCTCGACGCACCGCAAGATCGAAAAATCACACTTCTGCGGGCTCATGACGCGTAATAGTGCAGTTGATACCGGATTTTGTATAGGTCATCACGCGGTCACCCGCCGCAGGAACACCCACCATGGCCGTCGATACCGTCAGAGGCTCTGGCTCCGCCTGGAACGCGAGCAGCACGTACCCGCCCGGAGCCAGCACTCGGCGGGTTGGTCGCAAGCTCTCCGTGAAAACGCTCGGCGTAGTCGGCGGCCAGGGCGTCCTAGGACGCCCTGGTGGTGCGCAGAAGTCTCGTCTCTTTCATCTGCGACTTCAGCCTAACCCCAACCCTCGCAACCCCTCATCCAGCTCATTGACTGCTGTGATGTCCTGCCACGGCTGCAACCGCCCTCGAGCAGCCCTGACTTCATTCGTCAGGCGTGCCGAACGGATTCGAGCCGCCAGTACTGCTCTCCCACCAATAACTCTTGCAGCCTCCTCAACTTCGCCGGAAAGCAGGCGAGCTGTGCCCAGGTGCAAGGTGCAGAAGGCACAATCCCTGACAAAAGAATTGTCAAACAGCTGTAATGCCTTTTGGGCACTGGTGACAGCTTCAACAGGTTTACCGAATCGCAGCAATCGAGGAACGGCTGTAGCCGGTCTTCCGTCCCACGTACTGCTGGCCAAGCTCTGCCGCCTGGCGCGAGGAAGCCAGCTGCTGGCCCAGAGCAAGTTTCATGGTTACCAGCTCAGGAACACGTATCCAACCAACAGCACCGCTTCGACCGCACCCAAGATCGTCTTTATTAAATCCGCATCTGCGGCGTTAGGAACGATTCAGTAGACTGATTTAAGGATATTTTCGGTCTAATGGCGCGGATAAGCTACTCGGCGCCCGAATCATTGCGTAGACGCCATTGCGGTGACGCCGGATGCACGGTGGGATACGTACAGTCGCTACACCGCCGTGACGGCTCGTCGACGACCCCTGGTCGTCGGGAGTCCTACCACTGCGGTCGGCGCTCCGACCGAACGAGGAGTTAGGCCCGTGACACGCATCAATGTCATGGTCGACGGCGTCTCCTACGTCGACGATGTAGAACCGCGAATGCTGCTGGTCTACTACCTGCGGGAGAGGCTGGGAAAGACCGGAACCGTCGTCGGCTGCGATACCAGCAACTGCGGCGCCTGCACCGTCCACCTCGACGGGCGCAGCGTGAAGTCCTGCTCAGTCTTCGCGGTCCAGGTCGATGATCGTGAGATCACCACCATCGAGGGCATAGCCCGGGACGGGCAGCTGCATCCGGTGCAGCAGGCCTTCCACGACAACCACGCCCTGCAGTGCGGATTCTGCACTCCCGGCATGATCATGCAGGCGATCGACCTGCTCGGTGACGATCCTGATCCGGACGAGCAGACCGTGCGAGCGGGCCTGGAGGGCAACCTCTGCCGGTGTACCGGCTACCAGAACATCGTGCGGGCCGTGCTCGATGCCGCGCGACAGCTCAGCACCGTCGGCGGAGGAGGGAACCGATGACCACTACCACAGAGCCGGCGACCGCCGAGTTCGGCCGGGCTCGCAAGCGCAAGGAGGACGCCCGGCTGATCACCGGACGGACCCGCTGGACGGACAACATCGCACTGCCCGGGATGCTGCACCTCGTTGTGGTCCGCAGCCCGCTGGCCCACGCCACGATCACGAGAATCGACACCGACGCGGCCCGGCGACTGCCCGGGGTGCACGGCGTGTTCACCGGGGCTGATCTGGGGGCCGAGGACATCAGCCTGCCCTGCGCGTGGCCGATCACTGCGGACATGAAGTCGCCGAAAGCCCCGCCGCTGGCCTCCGGCACCGTGCACTTCGCCGGTGAGGGAGTCGCGATCGTGGTGGCCCGCGATGCCGCGACCGCCCAGGACGCCGCTGAGGCCGTCGAGGTCGGCTACGACCGGCTGGAACCGGTGCTCGACATGGAGCAAGCGCTGGCCGACGGCGCCACGCTGATACATCCCGAGCTGGGCACCAACCGCAACGCGGTATGGGTCTTCGACTCCGGCGAGGCCGGCAGCGGGGGCAGCGCCGAGGACGCCATCGTCGCGGCGGAGTCCGACCCGGACAGCATCGTGGTCCGCCGCCGGTTCCGCCAGCAGCGTCTGATCCCGGCGTTCATGGAGCCGCGCTCGGTCGTGGTCGACCCGACCGGTGAGCAGCTGACCATGTGGTCGTCCACCCAGGTACCGCACATCCTCAAGACGATGATCGCGCTCACCCTGGGCCTGCCCGAGCACAAGGTGCGGGTCATCGCCCCGGACGTGGGGGGCGGGTTCGGCGGCAAGCTGCAGGTGACACCCGAGGAGATGCTCGCCGTGCTGGTCGCCCGGCGGCTGGGCAAGCCGGTCAAGTGGACCGAGACCCGCTCGGAATGCATGCTCGCCGCCCACCACGGCCGGGACCAGATCCAGGATCTGACGTTGGCCGCCCGTCGGGACGGCACGGTCACCGCGCTCAAGGTCGAGCTGCTTGCCGACATGGGCGCCTACCTGCGCATCATCACCCCCGGAGTACCGATCCTCGGGGCGTTCATGTTCAACGGGATCTACAAGTTCCCGGCCTACCGCTTCGCCTGCACCAACGTGTTCACCACCAAGACCCCCACCGACGCCTACCGCGGCGCCGGGCGACCGGAGGCCACCTTCGGCATCGAACGGATGATGGACGAGCTCGCCGCCGAGCTGGACATGGAGCCGCTGGACCTCCGGAAGCGGAACTGGATCGCCCACGACGAATTCCCGTACACCACTGTCAGCACGCTGACCTACGACACGGGCAACTACGAGGCGGCCACCACCAAGGCCACCGAGCTGTTTGACTACGACGGCCTGCGGACCGAGCAGCGTCGCCGCCGGGAGGCGAACGACCCGGTACAGCTGGGCATCGGCATCTCGACGTTCACCGAGATGTGCGGCTGGGCGCCGTCCCGGCTGCTGGGTGCGCTGTCCTATGCCGCAGGCGGATGGGAGCACGCCAGCATCCGGATGCTGGCCACCGGCAAGGTCGAGGTCGTCACCGGATGCTCCCCGCACGGCCAGGGCCACGAGACGGCCTGGAGCCAGGTGGTGTCCGACCGGCTGGGGGTGCCGTTCGAGGACATCGAAGTGCTGCACAGCGACACCCAGATCTCGGCGCGGGGCTTCGACACCTACGGCTCCCGCTCCGCAGTTGTCGGCGCCATCGCGGTGCTCAATGCCGCCGACAACGTGCTCGACAAGGCCCGCAAAATGGCCGCGCACCTGTTCGAATGCGCCGAGCACGACATCGAGTTCGACCACGGCACGTTCACCATCAAGGGCACCGACCGGAGCATGACGATCCAGCAGATCGCGTTCGCGGTCTTCGCCGCACACGACTACCCGGAGGATATGGAGCCCTCGCTGGATTCCGAGGCCACCTTCGACCCCATGAGCCTGTCCTTTCCCCACGGAACCCACCTGTGCGCGGCCGAGGTGGACACCGAGACCGGCTGGGTGAAGATCCGCCGTTACGTCTGCGTGGACGACATCGGGACCGTGATCAATCCGTTGATCGTCGAGGGACAGATACATGGTGGCCTGGCCCAGGGCATCGCGCAGGCGCTGTTCGAGGAAGCCGTGTATGACGAGGGGGGCACGCTCGTCACGGGAACGCTGGCCGATTACCTGGTGCCCAGCGCGGCGGATCTGCCGCGCTTCACCACCGACCGGACCGAGACCCCCTCCACCACCAACGCGCTGGGCGTCAAGGGCGTCGGGGAGGCCGGCACCATCGCCTCCACCCCCGCCGTGGTCAACGCGGTCCTTGATGCGGTACGTCACCTCGGGGTGACCGACATCCCTATGCCGTGCTCGCCGCAGCGGGTGTGGCGCGCTGTGCAATCGGCCCGGGGATCCGTCAAGCCCACCTCAGAGCACACCAGTGAGCCCAGTGCCGGCGGCGGGCTGGGCTCGATCAACGCACCCGGAGGTGCCGGATGATCCCGTCCTCGTTCGACTATGTCGCTGCCACCACTGTGGAGGAAGCGGTGCGGGTGCTGGCCGGCGCCGGCGAGGACGCGAAGGTGCTCGCGGGTGGGCAGAGCCTGGTCCCGGTACTGCGGTTGCGGCTGGCCGCCCCGACGACACTGGTGGACCTGAACAAGATCAGCGAGCTGCGCGGAGTGCGTGAGGACGGTGACGCCATCGTCGTCGGAGCGATGACCACGCACCACGACGTACTCAACGACCCGCTGATCGGGCAGCACGCCGCGCTGCTGGCCCTGGCCACCCGCACGGTAGGCGATCCGCAGATCCGGCACCGCGGCACTTTCGGTGGCGCCCTGGTGCACGCCGATCCAGCCGGTGACCTGCTGGCTCCGGCGGTGGCGCTGGACTGTGAGATGGTCATCGTCGGGCCCGGCGGACGGCGCACCGTGCCGGCTGCGGAGTTCTTCGCGGGTCTATTCACCACTACGGTGGGACCCGATGAGATACTCACCGCGGTGCGGATCCCGAAGAAGACCGGCTGGGGCGCGCACTACGAGAAGTTCAACCGGGTTGCCCAGGCCTGGTCCATCGTCGCGGTCGCCGCGACGGTGCTGGTCGAGGGTGGGTCGATCACGCAGGCTCGGGTGGCGCTGACCAATATGGGTGCCACCCCGGTCCGGGCGATCGGCGTCGAGCAGGCCCTGGCCGGTCAGCCGGCCGATGCCGAGACGATCCGCGCGGCGGCCGAGCATGCGGCGGACGGCACGAGCCCGATGTCGGACGGCAGTGCTGATGCCGACTACCGCAAGCACCTCGCCGAGGTACTCACCAGACGGGCCGTCGCCGCCGCTGCGGGGATGCCGGGCTGACCGGCACGGAGCGTTCTCGTCCGGTCCGCTGTCTCGACCTCATCAAGATCACTTCTTACCCGGGCCTTCGCCGGGTCTGTTTCATTACCTGAGGACCTTTGCTGCCGCTGGTCAGTGCCGGAGTTTGCGCAGGATGCGGGCGAGGTGCATACGGTCGGATGCGCTGAGTCCGCCGAAGAAGCGTTCGGCCTCGGCGTTGCGCGCTGTCCGAATGGCCTGGCTGACTCTCTTGCCCTGGTCAGTGAGCGCAACGAGGGTGGCCCGTCGATCGTTCGGATCGGGGCGCCGTTCGACGAGTCCACGCTGCTCGAGGCCGTCAACCACCTCGGTCACCGAGCGTGGCGCGATGTGCAGGTGGTCGGAGAGTTCACTCAGCCGCATCACGCCGTGATTCATGAGGACGCCAAGCGGGCGAGAGTGGGACGGGGAAACGTCCCAGGGCGCGAGAGTCTCGCGGGATAGCTGCCGGAGCCGACGGGCGACACCCCAGAATGCCTCGGAGAGTGTCTCCTCCTCGTCGTTGGTCATGGGGAATAGGTTACCAGCGAGTCCTGTTGTAGCCTCATAGTGAGGTTAGCTCAGTGATAGCTGCTGGAAGCTGGTTGCAGAACAGCGGCACTCGTCCCCGGACGGAGAGGAGTTCTCTCTTGGAACCGGCCAATACAGATAGAGGTCGTCGCTCGGACGGCGACCCCCGCTCGGTCAGTCCTGCCCAGCGGTCCGCCGAGAAGGAGCAGGCCCGCGAGGTGTCATTGCGCCGGATCGGGCAGCTCTTCACGCCCTACCGCGGGCCGCTGGCGGTCGTCACCGCGATCATCGTGGCCTCGTCGGTGGTGGCGATGGCCTCGCCGTTCCTGCTGCGCGCGGTCATCGACAAAGCCTTGCCGGAGCAGGACCTGACGCTGCTGGTCTGGTTGGTTGTCGGCATGGTTGCCGTGGCCGCGGTGACCTCGGCGTTCGGTGTGATCCAGACCTGGATCAGCACGAAGGTCGGGCAGCAGGTCATGCACGGGTTGCGGACCGACGTCTTCAGGCACCTGCACCGGCAGTCGATGGCCTTCTTCACCCGGGCCCGCACCGGAGAGGTGCAGTCCCGTATCACCAACGACATCGGCGGCATGGAGGCAGTCGTCACCTCGACGGCGACCTCGATCGCGTCCAATCTGACCACCGTGATCGCGACCGCGGTGGCCATGGCTGCGTTGTCGTGGCAGCTCTCGCTCATCTCACTGGTGGTGATGCCGCCGTCGATCTACCTGACCCGCAAGGTTGCCCAGATGCGCCGCACGATCGTCGCGCAGCGCCAGCGCGAGCTTGCCGACCTGAATGTCACGATCGAGGAAGGACTGTCGATCAGCGGAATCCAGCTCAGCAAGACAATGGGCACCGGCGCCTCGCTGATCGAACGCTTCACCACATCGTCCTCGCGGTTGACCGACCTGGAGCTGCGGTCGGAGCTGGCCGGGCGGTGGCGAATGGCCTCCATGAGCATCATCTTCGCAGCGATTCCGGCGATCATCTATCTCAGTGCCGGCCTGCCGATGACGGCCGGAGGACTGAGCATCGGCACACTGGTCGCTTTCACCGCACTGCAGGCCGGGCTGTTCCGTCCGCTGCTGGGTCTGCTCAACGTGGGCGTTTCACTCACCAGCTCACTCGCGCTGTTCGCGCGAATCTTCGAATATCTCGACCTTCCGATCGAGGTGGACGACCCCGCGACACCCACCGAGATCGATCCGGCCCACATCACGGGACATCTGCGGTTCGAGGACGTCACCTTCACCTATCCGGGCAGCGACACAGCTGCGGTCGCCGGCGTCAGCCTGGACGTTCCCGCCGGCACGACGCTGGCCCTGGTCGGCGAGACCGGCTCCGGCAAGAGCACCCTCGCCGCACTGATCACCCGCCTCTACGACCCGACAGCCGGCCGCGTCACGATCGACGGAATCGATCTCCGCGACCTGAGACTGTCCGACCTCGCCGATGTGGTCGGTGTCGTCAGCCAGGAGACCTACCTACTGCACACGACGGTGCGCGAGAACCTCCGCTACGCCAAGCCCGACGCCACCGACGCCGAGATCGAGGACGCGGCCCGGGCAGCCGCGGTGCACGAGCTCATCGCCGGACTGCCCGACGGATACGACACCATCGTCGGATCTCGTGGATACCGCTTCTCGGGTGGCGAGAAGCAGCGCATCGCCATCGCCCGCACCCTGCTGCGCAACCCACGCGTGCTGGTGCTGGACGAGGCCACCAGCGCCCTGGACACCGAGACCGAGCGCGCCGTCCAGCGAGCGTTGGACGTGCTGGCGCAGGGCCGGACCACCATCACGATCGCGCACCGTCTCTCGACCGTGCGTGATGCCGACCAGATCCTCGTCATCGATCACGGCCGCATCATCGAGTCGGGCACCCATGCCAGCCTGATCGCCAACAACGGCCACTATGCCACCCTGGCGGCGTGACTCAGCGACTGTCATAGCACCGGACGGCAACTCCGCCCTCCGCTCGACCAGTGACCACGGTCGCCCGCTCGGCGTGGCAGACGGGCTGGACAGTTATTGGCAAAAATTCTAGTTCTGAATGTTTAGTACACCGCTCATGTGCCGTTCCCCAGCGGCGGCACCTTCGGGTCCGAAACTGCGCTCCGCGAGGTCGAAGGATCCGTCGTGACGGACTCGCAACACCGTGCTGCTTCGAGTCCCGTACGTCGGGGAGGAAATAAAAACAGAGGAGACCAGTCGTTCCCATTCCAGCGGAATTCCCGTATCGGGCAGAACCTCGTCGGGAACTTGTGTGGGGTCGGCAAGCACCTCGAAATACCCTCCGAGCGGCGCCCCGGGCCGGCCATCGTCGGCTGTAAGCACCTCGGTGAAGGCCGCAACCCCAGTGCGGACCTTCGGCCACGGCGTGTCCAGCGCCGCGTTCGACACACCGTGAATGCCCGGCGTCACCAGACGCGGGACGTCTCCCGGCGCGCGGTTGCTGTGCCACCACAGCGTGCGCAGATCCGACACCAAGAGGTTGAAGCCGTTGTACGCACCGTCGCGAGCAGCGAGCTCGTCGAGAAACCGCTTCGGCTCCTGCTCACCACGAAGGAAACGGGAGGGGAGCTCACCGCGTGAAGCAGCCCCGTCCCGCGTGTCGCCAGGCGCACGGACATTGGTCACCGCCGCGAACCGCCCCCCACACGCCACGCCCATCCAAGTACCGTCGCCAGCGGGGGTGTCCGCGAGGTCACGACCCGCGAGAACTCGCGGGTCATCCGACCACCAGTCCAGTGCCGCAGTGCGGCGATCGTAGAACTCGTCCCGGTTACCCGCCACCACCAGAAGAAAGGCCGGGTGCACGCGCCAGGCCACGAGAAGCAGACACATCGGGCAGTGCCTCCCATCGTGAACTTGACGTCATGGCACGGACACCCACGGGTGAAGTCGAACATGGCCTTGGCAAGCTCAGCGCATTTTTCTCAGGTCCTGATATTGAGACCCTCGAGTTACAGGGTACCCCGGAAAGATTCCATCACCGAGTTGTTCCATACTGCCGATCGGGTAGCGGTTCTGTGGTGCACGGGGTCTTTATATTCAGGAGAGGCATATTGGCACCACAGATACCGGCTGGTCGCCGACAGGCAGGCGAACGTCGCGAGGGGGCTACTCGAACCGGGACGGGTCGCCGGCGCCCCGACGCACAATCTCGGGGTCGGCTCCACAGAAGTCGATGACGGTCGTCGGCTCGGTGCCGCAGTCGCCGGAGTCGACGACCGCGTCCACCACGTGGTCGAGCCGCTCCTTGATCTCCCAGCCCGAAGTCAGCGGATCGGGCTCGTCCGGGAGCAGCAGCGTGGACGACAACAGCGGCTCCCCCAGCTCGGCCAGCAGCGCCTGCGCGACGACATGCTGCGGAATCCGCACACCGACGGTCCTCTTCTTCGGACGCAACAGCCGACGCGGAACCTCCTTCGTCGCGGGCAGAATGAACGTGTAGCTACCCGGCGTCGAAGCCTTGATCAACCGGAACACCCTGTTGCTGACGTGGACGAACTGGCCGAGCTGGGCGAAATCCCGGCACACCAGGGTGAAATGGTGCTTGTCGTCGAGGTCGCGAATCTGACGAATCCGGTGCAGGCCCTCGGAGTTGCCAAGCTGGCAACCGAGGGCGAAACACGAGTCCGTGGGATAGACGATGAGCCCCCCGTCGCGGACCAGTTCAACCACCTGACCGACCGCACGCCGTTGCGGATTGAGCGGATGCATAGTGAAGTACCGCGCCATGTGAAGAGCTTAGAATCACCCGGCCAGCGCCATGCAGGCGAACCGCGCAGTGCGGTGGCAAGCGAAGCTCCGCGCCCCGCTGACCGGGTTCGATCTAGACCGGGGCTGGTTACCGCTCCGCAGATCACACCGGCTTCAGCAGTGCTCGCAGCCGCGGTCAAGTTGCTGTGCGGTTCCGACTGCATGCACTGAGTACCGGCGCAGCTCCCGATGGGTTCACTCCACGCCGGCGAGGTTGAGGGTCACCACACCGCCGATGACCATCAGGACACCGATCGCCTTCACGGTGGTCAATGGCTCATTGAGAGCGACCATCCCGATGATACAGATGGCCGCGGTGCCTACCCCGGACCATATCGCGTAGGCGACGCTGATCTGCAAGTGCTTCACCGCCATAGCGAGCAGCACGAAGGAAAGCAGGTAGCCGACCGCAACAACCACAGTCGGCACCAGCCGGCTCAGCCCATCGCTCAGCTTGAGGGCGGAGGTAGCGATGACCTCGGAGGTGATGGCGCCGAGCAGCAGAATCCAGGGCATGTCGTTCTCCGGTTCATCAGTGGTGAGGGGCAACAGATCAGATGGTTGTCGCCATCATGGCTGTCGATCACCACAGCAGGATGATCGCCCGTGCCGCATCGGCAACTCGGCAACACAAGAGTGAGGTTCACTCCAGCAGACCGTGCGTTTCTCGCCACTCTCCTGTACCGACTCGTGAACGCCACTTCTGTTCTCCGCTCACTGCTAGGTAACGCTTGTAAACGATCTGGCTGGTCACATTCCGAAGGCCGAAATAAAGCTCAAAGACACGTAGAGCAGCAACCAGGACAGACGTGATCTAGGGAGTTTGGTCTACTCCTCGCCGACCACAGAATTGACCTACGCTACGCATCGACTTGACGAGTGGATCGAGTACCGGGCCGCACCGGGTGATCAGTGCCAGATGAGGGGAAGCAAGTCAGGGCCAATTCAAGTTCACTCGATGTCTTGATTTTGTCACGCTAGGTAGCAAGGAAGGGAAGTGCTCGGTTTCGATCCCGGCAGATACGCTCCGTCGTTTCTTTAATGCACTCCACTCCGTTCAATCGA
>JBOHHE010000082.1:0-3813 GCA_050700355.1 Pseudonocardiaceae bacterium | reverse complement strand
CGTATTACCTGGAGTCCAGCCTGCCCGGGGTGTTCGCGGCCGGTGATGTGCGTGCCGATTCGGTCAAGCGGGTGGCCTCCGCCGTCGGTGAGGGCGCGATGGCGGTCACCCTGGTGCACCGGTACCTGGAGGACGGATGAGCACCCGCGAGGGCGGCAAGGTGACCGCTCCCACGCAGGACGAGCTGCGCCGAGCTCACCCCCGAGCAGCTGGACTGGATCGCCGGGCACAGCGATGTCGTCGCGGTGTCCGCAGGTCGCGAGGTGGTCACCGAAGACGAGCCGGCCGAGTGCTTCTACGTGCTGCTGTCCGGCACGCTGGTGTTGACCCAGCTGGTGGCCGGGGACCCGGTGGAGATCGTCCGGACCGACCAGCGCGGGGTGTACGCCGGGGCCGTGCAGTTCTACCTCGGCGACCAGGTCGACCAGACTTACGGCGCCACGGCGCGGGCCGTCGCCGACTGCACGTTTCTGGCCCTGCGCGCCGCGGAGTTCACCGAGGTGTTCCGGCAGTGGTACCCGATGGCCGTGCACCTGCTGCAGGGCCTGTTCGTCGGCATCCGCAACGCCAACGCACTGGTCGGGCAGCGGGAACGGCTGCTCGCCCTGGGAAAGCTGTCCGCCGGGCTGACCCACGAGCTGAACAACCCGGCGGCGGCGGCCACCCGGGCCGCCAAGTCACTGCGCCCCGGATCTCCGCGCTGGTCGCCGCCGCCAAGCAGTACTCCCAGCTGGACCGTGCCCCACACCGGTGGATCGACGTGCACGAAGGGCTCGACGCCACGCTCGTCATGCTCGCTCGCAAGCTCGGCGACGGGATATCCCTGGTCAAGGACTACGATCGCACGCTGCCCACCGTCCCGGCCTACCCGGCAGAGCTGAACCAGGTGTGGACCAACCTGGTGGACAACGCCGTCGACGCGATGGCCGGGCGCGGCACGCTCACCGTGCGAACCGCCCTGGATGACGGCCACCTGCTGGTCGAGATCGCCGACACCGGCTCCGGTATCCCGCCGGATCTTCGAGCCGTTCTTCTCCACCAAACCCATCGGGGCTGGCACCGGACTCGGCCTCGACGTCGCCTGGCGGGTGGTGGTGAACCGCCACCACGGCGACCTGCGGGTCGTCTCCGAACCCGGCGACACCCGATTCCAGGTGCGCCTGCCACTCACCGGGAGCGATCCTTGACCGTCGGTATTGCCACATCGAGCCGGATCCGCGAACGGCTGGAAGCGGCCGTTGCACGGCGGTATCGCAGCCAGACCGGTAAGGCCAGCCGCACCTGCGCCAACGAATCAAGGCAGCGTACGGAGTGGTGTGCCATACCATCAAGGCAATAATTCCCAAGTCCTCCTCGGGCCCGCCCGCTTAAGTCACATCAGCGTTGGCGTCGTGGCGAGGGTTGCGGGGTGGAGCGCCCGTAGGTGCTCGGCCAGATCGGCGCGACTACGGATCGCGACCGCACCCATATCGATCAACTCTGCGTTTCCGGTGGGGGTACCACCAGCGAACTGGAGAGCGAACACTGGACGACCGACCCGCAGCGCCTGCTTGCCGGCACTGATCGTGCCTCCCGTGGCACCGGCCTCGACAACAATCAAGGCTTGGCTCAATCCGATGATGACGCCGTTGCGGGTCATGGCAGCGCCCACGGACCAACGCCGGGTGGGAGCGAACTGGGACACAGCCGCTGCACGCCCGGTATCCCAGCCAGCAGCGCGGAGTGCCTCCGTGGGCTGGAAGTGCCGGATACCTTCAGCCAGTACCGCTGTGGTGGCACCCCCTGCGGTGAGAGCTGAGGTCTGAGCTGCCATGTCCACCCCACGAGCATTGCCGGACACGATCGTCAGACCGATCTCGCTGGCCGCGTCACCGCAGGCACGAGCAGCACGCAATCCTTGCTCAGTGGCGTGCCGCGAGCCACAGATACCCACTGCCAGGTCCTGCAGGTGCTGCGACTCGCCCAGGACAAACAGGACTGGCGGGCAGGCCGGCAGGGATGCCAGGGTCGGCGGGTAGTCGGAGCCGCCGAGTAACACCGCCGTGACTCCTGCCGCATGCAACTGCTCAACCTCGGCGTCAAGGGTTCCAGACACTTCGGCTGAGAGACTTGAGGCAAGGTGCGCCAGTCCTTCGACTCCGCGCATCCGGAGGCTGGTCCTTGCCTGTCTGGTTCCACCAGCGTGCCGCGTAGCGACGACGGCGTACCGCAGGTTCGTCCGAGGATCGCTGCTCATCTAGCTCTCCCAACCCAATCGTGTCCACCTAGCCCCCTTCGTGAGCGCATAAGGTAGCGAGGAAGGTAATCGAACATATGTTCGATTACGGTCGAGCCTGCCACATGTCGCAAGGGCTACCAAGGATGAGAGACAGTGCACGGTGTGTCGCAAACCGCTGCACAAGTAGGTGAGGAGACCATGTCCGTTGAGTGACAGCGGCGTGGCGGGAGGGCCGATGCGCAAAGTGGACCGTTCGGCGTGGAGACCGGACCGCCGCGCGAACTTGCTGAACGCGTTCCGGATCACGCTGGACGAAAGCGGTCGAGGTCACCGGCTGCAAGTGCACACCGCCCAGGACATCGTTGAGCAGCTTGTCGCCCTCCGTGGACCCGCCTACATCGAAGAGCGCTCGCGCCACACCGACTGGACCCACGAGTTGGTGAGCCCACATCCAGTAGATCCCTCGGCGCTCGGGCTGCTCCACTTGCTCAGCAGAGTCCTCACCGTGCATCGGCCGCGATACCTCAACCTCACCCTTGCCCTGGACTGGTACAAGCAGCCAGCCGAGTCCGGGAAACTGCTGAACACCAAGGTCGGTGACCTCGTGAGTCGCGCCAAGTACCGGTGGGCAGATCCTCACGAGATCATCGAGTGCGGCCATGCACTCACTGACAATCTGGTTGGGGTGATCCAGCAGCACCCGCTGCTGGCTGTCACCGACGTCGTGATCTCGGTTCCCGGACACGATTGTGATCAGGTTGCTTTCAGTCAGCGGCTCGGTGCTAGCGTTGCCGCCGCGCTGTCGATCGATCACGGCGTTGTGGAAAGAGCTGACTGAGCGGCTCACGCGGTGGCTGTCCGAGGAGGGCAGGACATACCGCGCCAGGCTCATCGAGTCGTCAGTGGTGGCCTATCGCCTGGTCGGCTGCCTCGCCGAGCTGGGAGTGCCCCCTGAACTGGTGTTACCAGACCGGGGCGTTGCCCCGCAGGAGTGGGTGGGCATGCGCGTCGCCGCGAACACCACGGTATCGTTGTGGGTCGCGTACCTGCACGATGAGCACCCCGACCCGCGAGCACGGTGGGGCACCGTGTTGAACGGTCTCCGCTCGCTGGGTGCCGGGGACCCGCCGGGCGTCGCAATGATCATCATGGGTGACCGGCTCCGGGCGCAGGTGATGCTCCATACTCCGCAGTTGCTCAGTGCTGCCGCCGACGAGGACGTGACCATTCCGTTCGGGACCGCAGAGAGACTCGATCCACCGGAAGTCGGGGACCTGGACACCCGCGAGCTCGTCCTGCGCGTGCTGGCCCGGGCCGAAAGTACCGGAGCTCTCAGCATGGCCGTTGCCGTGGCCAAACCGTAAACCTCACCCATGGCACCACCGGCAGGCGATGCTGCCCCCTGCTCAGCAGCTGCAGCACGGGGGGTTGGTGGTCGTTGAAGACGGGTTGGTGGTCGTTGAAGACACCGACCGCAAGGTTGGCGGTACCTGGAGAGCTGCCAACGGGGGTGGGCGAGGGGGGAGTTGAACCCCCACGTCCTTACGGACACACGGACCTGAACCGTGCGCGTCTGCCATTCCGCCACTCGCCCG
>JBOHHE010000081.1:0-22578 GCA_050700355.1 Pseudonocardiaceae bacterium | reverse complement strand
AATTAAACAAAATCGATCTTCGATGAATTGTTTGCTATGATTACCAAGTGATCGTAACAGTCGAGTCTTCCGAGTGGGAGGTTCTTCAGCGTTGGAAGTGGGATCGTAGTTCGTTTATTCTGGTTCGTGTGAAAGCTGAGGCGGTCATGCTCGCCGCTGAGAATGTGCCTGTCGAGGTGATCGGTCGTTTTGTTGACCGTTCTGTTGCGACGGTGCGGACGTGGTTGCGTGGTTGGCGTGATTCACGTTTAGAGTCGGTGGTGACTGGTCATGCGGGGAATGAGAATGCGGCGAAGTTGACGGGTGCGCAGAAGGAGGAGGTGCGGCGGACCTTGGCGTCTCCGCCATCCGATTCAGGTGTTCCGGCCAGATTCTGGGATGTTCCAGCATTGACGACGTTGGTGTCGATGCGTTTCAGCGTTGAGTACGAGTCGGAGTCGTCGTTGCCTCTGTTGATGCGGTTTTGTGGGATGTCGTTCAAGTATCCCGACCCGTGTGACAAGCGTAGGGATGAGGAGGGCGTCACGAAGCGAATGGGAGAAATCCGTGAGCAGGTCATCACCCTGCTGGAGGATGGCTACGAGGTGTTCACCGCGGACGAGGTACGGGTCGAACATGAAGCGGAGACGCGCAGGATGTGGCTGCCGGTCGGCGTCCGCACGAAGATCTACGTAGATCGTAACAAGGCGGCACAATCGTACTTCGGTGCGTTGAATCTCCGGAGCGGGAAGGTTCATCGTGAACGCATTGAAGGGCAGCGGAACGCGGAGCGGATGGTTCATGTATTGGCACGGTTTCAACGTGCGCACCCGGACGGGAAGCTCGCGATTGTATGGGATAATGCGCCGTGGCACACAGCCAAGGAGCTCACGAAGCTTTTCAAGAAAGGGGAGCTGTTTGAGAACATTAAGACGATAAGGATGCCGCCTTATGCTCCGGATCATAACCCGATCGAACACGTCTGGAATCAAGGTAAGGGTGCGATTGCGAATCTACAGCGCGAAACGCCGGCGCTGACCTTCAGCGCATTCGAGCAGTACATCAGGGGTGGAGAATTTCCGTACGATTTCGAACATTTGCCGATCGCCTGTCCTGGATCTGATCTTGTTTAATTGCGGGAGCCCCGACCCCTTCTGTGACGGCTGCGGTGCCCCGCACCCCTGGGCCACACGAAAGCATCGACTGTACGAGCTTGAGAACATTCTTGATCAAGAACACATTGACGATGATGACCGTTTGGTTATCCATGAACACCTAGAACGACTTCGCACTGAAGGCAAGCTGAATGATAAGCAGCAAACGGGACTTGGAGAACTATCCAGAAACGTGCCCCGGAGCTGTTTAAGGGCGCCGGTAAGATGATAATCACCTCGATTGTGTCAGCCGCGATACGCAAAGCACTCGAATTATAACACTACACCGGTATCTACCTCGAGGTTCCTTCAACTTATTCCACTCCGCCGCCATGCAAAAATTTTCCTGTTCACCCGCTTCCACACAAAACCCGTGAACGTAATTAGTACAGACGAGGCGATCCGAGGTGCTCCGGTCTTCTAGCGTGGCAGCCGTACTTCGTAATCTGGGGCTGAGGGCGGGCGGTAGGTAGGTAACGCGGGGCAGCCGCTGCCCCGCGTTACATGGTAGAGGCCGGGGCGATCGGTGGGTATCTCGACGAGCTAATGGGGCTCTGACCTGCTGTTTTTTTCGTATCCAGCCGCGTATGCAGGCCCGCAAGTACGTGCGGACGCTGATGAGTGATCTTCCCCGGAAGAACTGCTGGGCGATTGCCGAGCACGCCGGGGACCTCACCCCGGACAAGACGCAGCGGCTGTTGGAGCGGGCCAGTGGGACACGATTTTTATTGCCGGTCGAGGACCGATTAAAGCAGCTTGAGCAGTTACAAAGCCAATATTACGTGACACGCTTACATAACATTAGTGGTCAACTACGAGTACCTAAAGTATGGGGAATTAAGCTTTTGATGCTGGCGGCTTATTGTCGCTTCGGGCATCAATTACGACAACATACTCCTTATCTTGAATTTCTAGCTCCTTGAGTACACGCGCTACCTTGACCTCGTCTGCCTTGGTATAGCAAATGATCACCTTCAGCGACTTCTTTGTCTTATTGGCCTTTTCGTATATTTCAACCTGTTTTTCAAGATTACGCCTGAGCTGGGTATTGCTGGCAAGCTTAAATTCGATCAACGACTTATCCTTTGAGCCAAAACTAATCTTGAAGTCAACCGGGCCGCGGCCATTATTTGGTTCGCGATTCGTGTCGAACGCACTTCCAAACCACATGACACCAAAGTAGAGTTGTACTTCTTCCTCAGATGAGAACGGTCGGCCGCCTCGATTGATAAGTCTGTAACCATCCTGATGCTCGACGTAGTGTTTGAACGCCTGTACACGTTTAAGCGCTTCGTCGTAGCTCGACCAGCTGCGCTGGTAGAAGTCGGTGCGCTGTTGCAGGTCATGGAGCAACTGCTGAAGCTGCTTGACAAATATTTGATCGGTATCCCGCACTTTATCTTTACTGACCGCAACGGCCTCGTCACCCGCATCCTCCCTGAGGCGAATATAGTAATCAATCAGTTCGGGGTATTCTCGAATTGTTTTATAGGCAGCTTCGGCTCGCTCTTGCTGGGTTGGGTTGGCTTTGAGGTGTTGTGCGAAGTAATTATTCACTTGTGCGCGGAGCTCAGGGTTTGGAAGAGCATCGGGAAGCTGACTAAACCTGTGCAAAAGATCGCCACTGCTGATCCAGGTATCATCACGGGTCAAGATGTCGGCCGGGGTAAGCAGGACGAAGTCGCCGCGTAGGCTTGGGAGATAGAAAGTACCAGTCGCCCAGCTTTCGGTTTCGTAGTTGAAACGGACCCTCGTAATGGAGAAGTTCTTGCACTGATCGGCCCGAAGATGCTGGCGGGAAAATTCCTGCGTGTACTCGAGAATATAGTACTTGATGAGACTGGTGGTGAAGTCGCTAATACTGTCACGACCGACACCCGCGCGCATAAGGCAAAGTTTCTCCAGGTGGCTCGCTTTTGTCACCCGTTCATTGCCGAAGTCCGCGAATATGCTACCGAGCGACTCGTGTAGGGCGTTCGCAAACTTAGATCCGAGGGCGTGTCCTCCATTACCAAGCACAGTGAAGCCAAGCCAGTTTTGCTTTACTTCCTTGAAGCGGTACCAGCTCGCAATCAGGCCTTCGTCGAGGGTACCGGTCGCGGCTTTGTCACGAAGGAAACGAAGGTATTTAAGCATGCCTTCGTGGAGTTCCTTGTACTCTGATTTCTCGCTATTAAACAGAAGGAAGGGATCAATGAAGAGTGGTAGATCGGAGGCGATACTAATATCGAATGCACCATACCCCTCTACGACCCTGGAGGGTACTCCGAAATAATCTGAGAAATAGAGTTCCATACTCCCCTTTCATACTACAAGTTGCCATTCTTCGAAAGCGATCAGACGAGGCGCAACTCGGGACGTAAATTAGAGGCTCCAAGAAGTTCTCGTATTCGCAGTGCCGGTAGGGCTATCTGATTCGAAAGTTGCTTCATTGTCAACCCGTGACCCGCCGCGAGGTCGAATGCTTTGGAGAGCATGACGGGCTGCTCCCCGCTAAACCGACTGATCGATGCTGTAGCTACAACTCCCGACGCTCGCAGTTGATGCAACCGTATACGACCACGTCGGTGGGATGCCTCGGGTAGCACGCCAAGCTCTTGACTGCGGTAAAGCAGAGACTCGATTGAAACGCCCCACTCGCCCTGGATTTGCAGGAGAGTACCCAAGTCAAGCCGCCTGGGCAGCTGTGTAATGAGCCGGTGTCTCGGTGATAGGAACTCGGCAGCGAAAGCATTGGCTTCGCGTTCGTGTTGGACGTCCCCAGGGAGAGCATCCGCATGTAGAATTAAATGGCCGAGTTCATGGGCGGCATTGAATCGGTGGCGATAGACGTCATCTTTGTGACGCGTCAAGACCACGACTGGTCGAGGGGTACGTGAAGTCGAGAAAGCGTCAACCCTGCCGCTACCGGTCGGATCAAGAATAACAACAATAATCCCTCTTGATTCCAAAGTGCGAACGACATGCGAAACAGGCTTATCGCCTAGATCCCACCGCTTTCGAAGAAGCAGCGCTGCCGCGATGGGATCAGACCCGGAGTGACTAGGCGAGTCAACAAGATGCGGGTCTTCACCAGCGTCCTCGTCCCAGCCAGGCAAGTCAAGTTGAGGCAGACGAACATACTTGGAGAGCGCGTAGGCCAACTCCCAAGCCTGCTCGACAAACGTTAGCGCCTGTTCACGCTCAAATCGGCGGGTGGCGCGCAGGCTACGGAAGTGTGCCATCGAAACGTCAAGACCCGCACGTGGGCGACCACCGGCAAAGAAGCCAACAGGCACTCGGAGCTCTTGAGCCAGCCTAGCCAACTGCTCCAAACGTGGCTTGATGGTGCCTGCTTCGTACTGGCCAATCGCGGCAGGCGAAACATGTAAACGGTCAGCCAGTTCTCGCTTGGTCAGACCAAGCGCGTGACGCGCTTGAGTGAGCCGCGCAGAGTCGAGAACCTCCAGCACCTCATCGGGAGAAAGTAGACCAGGAGGCTTGACAGGAGGGTCGACGCTACCTCTGCTCCTACCCATCGGTCTCGTCGTCCCCAACCTTGTCCAGGCCCTCCGACTCAGCCTCTGGCGCGATGTCTGGAGCATCGGCCTGGCCCATGTTGAGCTCGGGCTCGGGAGCGTCAGCGAAGCTAGGTCCAGACGATCCGTCACCGACGACTTGCATACCCACACCCGGCTTCCGAACGATCGGAAGCTCCTCGATCCAGTCCCAGTGCAGTTGGCCGTCCACGTCCATCACAGCTTCACCGATGTGGACACGTAAAAGACCAGCGTGCCGGTTGCTGGCATACGCGACGACGACCATCCGCGGCAGCTCCTGCGCTGAAGCGTCCAGGTAGTAACTCTCGTCTACCGTCAAATCGAGTTCTTCGTCATCGACGTCGTGAAAGAACTCGTCGCTGTCAGTAGGCCCGAAATCAAGGTCAAGCTCGAGCTGGACGAACGGACTGAGCTGGCCCAACTTCGCAAAGAGATCCGACCGGAGCTGAGAGGGCCGGATCTTGACCGTCGTGACGTCGGTATGAAGGTCGCTAGCATAGCAAACGGGATAGCAAACGGCCTGGCCTACAACCCACATCCGGCTGTTCCGGGGGTTGAGCTGCTGCGCGCCCTCCACCGCCTCCATAGCGAGACCCACCTCGGCAAGGCAAAAACGCCAGCGGTTGGTGCCGTAGGTGTAACCGTCGCTGTGAGGGCTGAACTTATAGGCGTCATTGGCTTGGTCGTTCCCCCGGATAAGGGCCATCACGAGCTTCTGGCGCACATCCTGTGCACGCTCATCCCCTATGAGCGTATCGAACTGTGACAAGCGGGAGGACGACGACACGACGAGGAAGCTCCTTGACGGCTACAGCGCCGCTGCCTGGCCCGAGCACTTCACCCGGATGCGGTAGAGGGGAGTATGCACTTTAGTTCCCGTCAGATCAAGCGCAGGTGGAGTAGTTGCGCCCTCGCCTCACCGTTGCGTCGCCCAGCAAGCACCGGGCATTGCTTCCGGAAGAGCCGCTCGACGTCGCTAACGTCGTGCTGGTCCCCGACCGGTGAAACTCAGCATCAGCCTCACCGCGCGTTGTGCCGCACCGGGGTGGCGGGGCGGTTCAGCCGCAGGGCACTAGCAGTCATGATCTGCATACTATTGCAATCACTTTGCAGTATTGAGAACATTGCATGGATCAAGCGCCGGGTCGGGGTCCGCACACCGAAGGGCACGACCGTGCACAGCACACGAACACCACGCGGCACGAACCGGAGCCTGTGGGCGCTCGGTTTCGCTCTCATTCTGGTAGGCGTCTCCGCCTGCGGTGGCGGGTCGGGCGCGAGTTCTCCGGACCGGCCGGGAACGGACAGCGACGGGTACTACCCGGTGACCGTCGCCGACTGTGGCGGGCGGCAGACCACCTACGAGAAGGCGCCAGAACGGGTCTTCGCCCTCTCCGACCAGGTCGCTGAGATGCTGGTCGTCCTCGGGCTGGGCGACCGGATCGTCGGCGTCACCCGGTTCATCCCTGATGAGAAGACCTGGCCCAGGTACCGGGCTGAGATCACCGGGCTGCCGGTGGTGGGTGGGCCGATCGACTACCCGTCGCAGGAGCAGATCGTGGCCACCAGTCCCGACCTCGTCATTGGGATCTTCCAGTCAGGGTTCTCCGAGCGGAACAAGCTGCCCAGCCGGGATGGCTGGAAGCAGTTCGGGGCAAACGCCTTCCTGACGGCCGGCGACTGCGACGAGGCGGGCGGCACGGCAGCGCTGACCGACTTCGACTACCTGTACAGCGACCTGCGCGCGTTCGACACGATCTTCGGCGTCTCGGATCGGGCCGAGCAGGTCATCGCCGAGATGCAGTCGCGGGTGGCCGCCGCGACGGCCAAGGCGCAAGGCAAGCCGCAGCTGAGCATGTGGAACTACGCCGGCGAGGAATCGCCCCTGATCGCCGGGGCGCCGAGCGTACCCAACGCCATCATGACGCTGGCCGGTGTGCGCAATGTCTTCGCCGACGTTGCGGAGGCCTACGCCGAGGTCAGCTTCGAGCAGGTGGTGAACCGCAACCCCGACACGATCTGGATCATGCCCGACTCCGGCGCCTCGCTGGGATTCATCGATGAGGCGGACGGGATCGAGACGAAACTGTTGTCCGACCCTCGGGTGGCCAACCTGACAGCGGTCCGAAACAAGGCATTCGTCACGATCTCGTTCAGTACCGCGGGAATCGGGAGCCCGCAGAACGTCGACGCCCTCGAGTCGATGGTGGATCAGTTGGACAGGATCCGGTGACCGGAGTCGATCAGGCCGATCCAGGTCCGGTTGCGCCCCCCGATTCCGTCCCCCTCCAAGTGGCCAGAACGCGGCGGCGCCGGTTCGTGCTGATCTCCTCCGGTCTCGTCGCCGTGGTGTTCGTCGTCGCCGTGTCCGCGATGGTGATCGGTTCCGTCTCGGTCCCCCCGCTGACGGTGCTGCGCATCCTCGGCTGGCACCTGACCGGCCTCGGCGAGCCGGCCTGGGCTCCGGCGCAGGACAGCATCATCTGGCTGATCAGGTTCCCGCGCGTGATCCTCGGCCTGATCGTCGGAGCTGGGCTCGCCGTGGTGGGCGTGGCGATCCAGGCGATGGTGCGCAACCCGATCGCCGACACCTACGTCCTGGGCGTGTCGTCTGGTGCCTCGCTCGGCGCGGTGATCGTCGTGTTCTTCGGCGGCGGGCTGGGTCAGCTGGTGGCGCCGTCCATCGGGGCTTTCACCGGTGCCCTTGCTGCGCTCATCACCGTGTTCGTGCTGGCCCGAGGGGGTGGGCGGCTGTCGTCCATCCGATTGTTGCTCATCGGTGTGTCGCTGGGCTATTCGCTGTCCGGCATGACCAGCCTGTTCCTCTACGCCGCCCCGAACGCCGCGGCCAAGAACGAGATCCTGTTCTGGATCCTGGGCAGCCTCGGTGCCGCCAAGTTGGAGAGGCTGCTGCTTCCGCTGCTCGCGATGCTGGTCACGATGATGTTCCTCCAGCTTGAGGCCCGGCGGCTGAATGCGCTCGCGGTCGGTGATGAGGCGTCCATCGCGCTCGGCGTCGAACCCCACCGGCTGCGACTGCGGCTGCTCGTGATCACCTCGCTGTTCATCGGCGCCGCGACCGCCGCGGCCGGACCCATCGGGTTCGTCGGCCTGGTGGTCCCGCATGTCGCCCGCATCCTGGTCGGGGCCGACCATCCCCGGGTCCTGCCCGTGGCGGCGCTGCTCGGGGCGGGATACCTGGTCGCCGTCGACCTGTTCGGCCGCACCATCGTCGCGCCGGCCGAGATCCCGATCGGTGTGATCACCGCCGTCCTCGGCGGGCCGCTGTTCATCTGGCTGGTGCGCCGCGACAGCTCCAAAGCCCTCAAGGAGGCCATGTGAGGGTCGCGCTCGACGGGATCGAAGTCGTCATCGACGGCACCGTGATCGTGCACGGCGCCCACCTCACCATTCCCGACGGGGCCTTCGTGGGCGTGGTCGGTCCCAACGGCAGCGGCAAGACCACGCTGCTGCGCACGATCTACCGATCGTTACGGCCCGCTGCCGGAACTGTCCACATCGGCGATCAGGACCCGTGGGCGATCCAGCCCCGGCGGGCGGCCCAGCTCACCGCGGTCGTGGCTCAGGAGAGCGCTGTCGGCTTCGAGTTCACGGTGGCCGAGGTCGCCGCGATGGGGCGTATTCCGCACAAGGGCAGCTTCGACCGGGAAACCGCAACCGACCGTCATATCGTCGCCGAGGCCCTCACCGAGGTCGGCATGGCGCAGCTCGCGCACCGGCGGTACTCCACGCTGTCCGGCGGTGAGCGCCAGCGGGTCCTCATCGCTCGGGCCCTGGTGCAGGAATCAGCGGTGCTCGTGCTCGACGAACCTACGAACCACCTCGACATCCGCTACCAGCTCGACGTCCTGCACCGGGTACGCCGGCTGGGCCTCACCACCCTCGCCGCACTGCACGACCTCAACCTCGCGGCCGCCTGGTGCGACCATGTCTACGTCATGCACCAGGGCCGGCTGGTCGCCGGCGGCCCCCCTGCCCAGGCCCTCGATCCGGCGCTGATCAGCGACGTATTCGGGGTGCGGGCCGTCAGCTTCCGCCATCCGATCACCGGCCAGCACCAGCTGCTGTTCGACCGGTCCGAGGCCACTCCCGATAGCCAGGAGCCAGGCTCGGGCTAATCGCCCCGTTCGCGACTGGCCACCGCAACGCCACCAGTACGCGCTCCCGAGGTCCTGAACGGCATCTTCTGGTCGGGGTCGGCTACCCGCAGCACCACTCGCATGGGTGTCGGATACGCCTTCTGTGCACTGTTCGAGCACGGTATGTGCGGCATTTCAACGCCAGACTTATGCAGTAGCAAATTAAGTGTGATTAAGATGACTGCCAGCAACGAACGGTAACGACTTCCGAGCCGACCGACGGAGGCCACCTGGTGACCGGAAACATCCACCGCCGGTTGCTCACCATCGCCGGCCCGGTCTGGCGGCAGCTAGGGCTCACCCTCGCGGTCAGCCTCGCGATGTCCGCCGCCCTGCTGGCCCAGGCGTTCCTCGTCGGCATGATCCTGGTGCGGCTGTACGAAGACCGGCCACTCGCCGACGTGAGCGGACTACTCATCGCAGTGGTGGCATTGGTGGCGGGCCGGGCTGGCTTGGCTGCGCGAGGTCTGCGTGCAGCTGACCGCTGCCGCGATCAAGGACCGGATCCGCACCCGGATGCTGAATTGGCTGGTCGATCTGGGTCCCGGTTACGTGATCCGGGTCCGTACCGGGCAGGTGCAGTCGACGACGGTGGACGGCGTCGAGGCGCTGGAGGCCTACTTCGGGCGCTACCTGCCGCAGCTGCTCAACTGCGTGGTGACCGCCGCTGTGGTCGTGGGGTACCTGTTCACCCGCGACGTCTGGGTGGCCGCGGTGACCCTGGCCGTGGTGGTGTTCATCCCGACGGTGCCCCGGCTGGTGGACAAGGCAGTCGGGCGGCGCGGTCGCGAGCACTGGCAGGCCTACCGCGACTTCAACGCCGAATTCGTCGACGAGCTGCAGGGTATGACCACGGTCAAGGCGTTCAACGCCACCCGCCAGCACCGCCAGGCACTGCTCGACCGGGCGGTGACGCTGTATCGGCTGACCATGCGGTACATGGCCGTGTCGTTGGTGGACGGCGGCCTGACCGCGTTCGGGCAGGGCGCGGGCGCGGCACTCGCGGTGGGCGTCGGCGCGCTGCGGGTGATCGACGGCTCGCTGGACCTGCCGTCGCTGCTGCTGGTACTGATGCTGGCCAACGAGGCATTCCGGCCGTTCCGCGAGCTGACCGGCTACTGGCACGCGGGCTATCTGGGCATCGCGGCGTCGGGGGCCATCGCCGATATCCTCACTGCGGTACCCGAGGTCCGTGACCGCCCCGGCGCGGTGCGTCTGAAACGGACGTCCGAGCCGCCGGCGATCACGTTCGATGCTGTGACATTCCGCTACGAGACCCGGGACGGCCCGGCGCTGGCCGACGTGTCGTTCGCCGTCGCGCCGGAAGAGACGGTGGCGATCGTCGGCCGCTCCGGCGCAGGCAAGTCCACGGTCGTCGCGCTCCTGCTGCGGTTCTTTGACCCGGACTCCGGCCAGATCCGTCTTGGCGAGTTCGACATCCGCGACGTCACGCTGGACTCCTTGCGCGAGCAGGTCGCAGTGGTGTCCCAGGACACCTATCTGTTCTACGGGACGATCGCGGACAACCTGCGCCTGGCCCGCCCGGACGCCACCCAGGACGAGCTGGTCGAGGCGGCAAGGTCAGCCAATGCGCACGCTTTCATCGCCTCGCTGCCCGCTGTCACGCGGCGCGGTGGCCGAGATGGGTGAGCACACCGAGCTGATCGACCGCCGGGGCGACTACGCCCGGCTGATCACCGCGCAGGGAGACCCTCGATGACCACGATCACCGGCGAGTTCCCCGCCACTGCGGTTTCGGCGTCGCGGTTCCCGATCCTGCGCCTGCTGCCGTTGGTGGTGACCCACCCGGTGGTGTTCGCGCTGACGGTCGTGTCGATTGTGTTCCACCAGGTGTGCTCGATCGGCGCGGTCGTCACCGGCGCGGTGATCGTCGGTGAGGTCGCGACCGGCGCCGGGCTGGCCGGTGTCCAGGGCTGGCTGGTCGCGCTCGGGCTGTTCGTCCTTGGCCGCAGCGCCGGGCACTGGGCCGAGGTCTGGATCGCTCACGACCTGGCTTTCCGGCTGCTCATCGACATCCGGATGCGGGTCTACGACGGCGTCGAGCGCACCGCCCCGGGCGGGTTGCTGGACCGGCGCACCGGCGACCTGGCCAACGGCGCGCTGTCCGACGTCGAGACCCTGGAGTGGTTCTACGCGCACACCGTGGGCAACCTGATCGCCGCGGTGCTGGTGCCGACGGCCTCGCTGGTGGTGCTGGGCCTGGTCGACCCGCGGCTCGCGCTGGTGCTGCTGCCGGCCCTGGTGGTGGTCGCGGCGGCCCCATTCACGCTGCGCCGGTTCGCCGACCGCCAAGGCGCGCAACTCAAGAAACAGCTGGCCAGGTTGCACGCCGAAGCCGTCGATGGGGTGCAGGGCCTGCGCGAGCTGGTCGTCTTCGGTCGCGGCCGGTCCTACGTCGAGCGGCTGGGCCGGCACGCCCGGGAGCTCTACGGAGCACAGCTGCGCTACGGACACCGCGCCGGGTTGGAAGCCGGCATTGCGGAGGTCGCGATAGCGCTGGGCACCGTCGCGGTGCTCGCCGTGGGGGCCGTACTGCTGATCGACGGGCAGATCTCGTTCGCCGCCTACCCACCGGCGATCGTGCTCGCGGTCTATGCGTTCATCCCGCTCACCGAGATCAGTGTCCCGCTGCGCCTGCTCGGCCAGATCCGGGCCTCGGCCATCCGGGTGCAGACCATCACCGACGCGCCGCCCAACGTCGAGGACACCGGGCACGCTGAGATGTTGCCCGCAGCGCCGCTGGAGGTGCGCTTCGACAGCGTCACCTTCGCCTACCGGGCGGCCGACCCGGACGCGCTGCGCGAGGTGAGCTTCGCGATCCCGGCCGGGGCGACCGTGGCGCTCGTCGGCCATTCCAGGCCGGGCAAGTCGACCTGCGCAAACCTGCTGATGCGATTCTGGGATCCGCGCGAGGGAGCCGTCCGCATCGACGGGGTCGACACCAGGCAGCTGCCGGTCGAGCGGCTGCGGGACCTGGTCGCGCTGGTCCCCCAGGACGTCTACCTGTTCAACGACACGGTCCGGGCCAACATCCTGCTCGGTCGGCCCGACGCAACCGACGCCGAGCTGAACGCGGCGGTCGAGCGGGCACTGGTCGCCGAATTCGTCCCGGAACTTCCCGACGGTCTGGCCACCATCATCGGCGAGCGCGGCGCCACCCTGTCCGGCGGGCAACGTCAGCGGATCGCGATTTGACCTGCCAGCCGCGGTGCGCGGTGACCGGCACCTCCTCGATCGAAGAGAGTGGAGATTTTTGATGCACCGTCGGTTCTCGATCCACCCCGGGCGGCGGCGCCGCTGTCTCCTGGTGCTCACCGCCGCCGTGGTCCTGCTGGCCGGGTGTACCGGAGCTGGGTCCGACGAGGCGGTGGGCCAGGGCGGCGGCACCCTGAATGTGGCTATCTCCGAAGAGGCCGGGGTCCTGGACCCGCATGTCTACACCGGCAATTTCCTCCTCCTCGACATGCTCTATGAGCCGCTGGTCACCTACGGCGAGGACGGTGCCCTCGAGCCCGGCCTGGCCTCCTCCTGGAAGGTCTCCGAGGACGGCAGGCAGGTGGTCTTCGAGTTGCGCCGAGGTGTGCGGTTCCACGACGGCGCGCCATTCGACGCCCCAGCAGTGAAATGGAGCTTCGACCGCTGGGTGGGGAAGGAGGATTACGGTTTCCTCCGCACCTCGACAGTCATTCAGAGGGTCGAGGCGACCGATTCCGACACCGTCACACTGACCCTGTCCGAGCCCTACGAGCCGCTGATCCAGGAACTGTCGATCGTGCGCCCGGTTCGGTTTCTGAGCCCGGCGTCGGTCTCGGCGGACGCCGCCTTCAGCCAGCCGGTCGGCACCGGTCCGTGGCGGTTCGAGTCGAGCTCATCGACCGAGGCAGTCCTGGTCCGTAACGACGACTACTGGGGAGGGACCCCGACCCTGGAACGGGTGAGGTTCACGGTGATCCCTGACTCGCAGACCCGCGTGTCCGCGTTGCGTTCCGGCGAGGTGGATCTGATCGGTGGCTCCTATTTGGCGCCCATCACTCCGCTCGAGGCGACCAGGCTGCAGCAGACCGACGGTGTACGGATGCTCACCGGCGACCCAGACACCACATTCCTGCTGAGTTTCAGCACCCGAGGCCCCACCGCTGACCGGACAGTCCGCGAGGCCATCGGGCTGGCCATCGACCGCGAGGCCCTCAGGACGGTGCTCTACTCGGGTCTCGGTGACCCGGCCGCGACGCTGTTCCCACCGGGCGTTCCCGATGCGGGCACAGCAATGGACCTGCACTTGGATCCGGCGCGGGCACGGGCGGTACTGGACGCCGCAGGCTGGGCCGAAGCCGACGGCCCGCGGGCCCGTAACGGCACGCCGCTGGCCCTCGAGCTCGTCGTCCCGTCTGATCCGGTCCACGGCGTCCAGGACTCCCGCACCTCCGCCGAGGCCGTCGCCGCAGCGCTCGGCGAGATCGGGATCACGGTGACGATCCGATCAGTGGACAGCGCGGCATACCTGGACGAGCGAGCCGCGGGCAACTACGACCTGTCCTTCGTCGAGACTCTGGGCGCACCCTACGACCCATCGAGCTCGGTGGTGTCCTACCTGACCTCGACCGCCGACGCGGGTGGGGTGATCTGGACCACCCCCGAACTGGACCGGCTGGTCGACGCGGCTCTGTTCGCCGGCGACCCCGGCGCCCGGGCCGGGGCCTACCAGGCGATCTACGACGTGCTGGAGCGGGACGCCGCCTTCGTACCGATCATCCACCGGCCACGGTTGTGGGCCACCGGTCCCGCAGTATCCGGGTTCGACGTACCGGTCACCGAGTACGACCTCGACCTGCGCGGCGTGACCGTCAGCCGATGAGGTCACTGGGACAGCTACTGGGACCGCCCCCGACGTGGGTCGGCTTCCTCGGACGGCACCTGGTGGGCACGGTCGGAGTGCTGATCGCCGCGTCGGTTGCCAGCTACGCGCTGATACTTCTCGCACCCGGAGACGCCGCCCGCAGCCTCGCGGTCGGCCGGGCCGGGCCAGGAGTCACCGAAGAGCAGGTAGCGGCCGTCCGGGCGCAGCTGAGCTTGGACGACCCCGGCTACATCCAGTACGCCCGATGGCTCGGCGATGCCCTGACCGGAGACCTCGGCCAGTCGGTGCGGACCGGGCAGTCGATCACCGGCGACCTGCTGGAGCGGCTGCCGACCACGCTGTTCCTGGCGCTGGGGGCGGGAACCATCGCGCTCGTCGTGGGAGTGTGCACCGGGGCGGCCGGGGCGGTGGTGCGCCGCGCCGGCTGGCGGTCGGTCCTGCGGCTCGGCGCGCTGCTCGGAGTATCGGTACCGAGCTTCTGGCTGAGCTACCTGCTGATCCTGGTGCTCGCGGAAAGTCTCGGGCCAGGACGGGACGATCGAATCGATTCCGGCCGCATCGAGATCGGCCGCGGGTGTGTCCAGTCCGGCGTAGCTGACCACCAGGTCAGGTTGCTGACCGATGATCACCTCCCGGGATGGTTCGCCGTTGGTGGTGAGCGCAGGGATCTCGCGGAGTTCATCCTCGTACGACCCCAGGGGTGCGCCGCCCTCGGCGGACCGCGCGATGATCAGGTCGGCGGCGCCGATGGCGGCCAGCGCGGTCGCAGAATCGGAGGCGACCGTCAGCACCCGCTTGGCGGGCTGCTCGATGGTCACCGTGCGCTCGCAGCTCGGCACAGTCACCGGGAACGTGCCTGATGGGTCCGCTCCCGCTGACTGATCATCACCTCCACAGGCGCCGAGCACCAGCAGGCTGGCGACCAGCATCCTCCCGCCCGCAGCCCGCAGTCGCATCTGCGTATGCATTCCAACTCCTTAACCTCGTGCAGTCGGCCAGTTAGGTGGATAGAGGATGGAAACGGCGGACGAGGATGATCAACAACGGAGCGCCGACGACCGCGGTGACGATGCCTAGCGGAAGCTCGCGGGGCGCGAAGGCAATCCGGGCGAACACGTCGGCCCAGACCAGGAAGACGGCTCCGATCAAGGCGGCGACGGGGTAGACCCGCTGATGCGCACCTCCGACGCAGAGCCGGGCCACGTGCGGCACGACGAGGCCGACGAAACCGATCCCGCCGGAGACGGCGACCACCGCCCCGACGCACAACGACACCAGCGCGAGCGCCTGGACACGGAACCGGGTGGGTGGCACCCCGAGCGTGCGAGCCGTGTCGTCGCCGATCGCCAGCGCGTCGAAGCGCCGTCCCCACAGGATGAGCGCCGTCAACGCTGCTACCACGACGAGCGCCGCGAGGCCGACCGACGACCACCGGGCCAGGCTCAGCGAGCCGAGCAGCCAGAACAGCACCGCACGGGCTCCCTCCGGAGTGTCCGAAGCGAAGATCAGGAAACTGGTCGCCGCGGACAGGATGTATCCGATGGTCACGCCGGCGAGCAGCAGCCGGATAGAAGTGATCCGGCCACCTACCCTGGCCAGGAGATAAAGAGCCGCCGTGGCCGCCGTGGCGCCCACGAAGGCACTCGCGGTCAGCGAGCTCGCACCGACGGCAGCGCCGACCCCGAACAGAATGGTCGCGGCCGCACCGGTGGAGGCCCCCGACGTCACACCGAGGATGTAGGGGTCGGCGAGCACGTTGCGCACCATGGCCTGCAGCGCCACCCCGGCCAGGGCCAGACCCGCGCCGACGATGGCCCCGAGCAGCACGCGTGGCATCCGTACCAGCCACACGATGCTGTCCTCCGCCCCCGACCAGCTCACGGTCTGGGGCCATCCGATGAGGTGATAGGTCACGATCTGGGTGACGGTGCCGGGCGCGATACCCACCGGCCCCAAACCCACCGCGACGGGCAGTGTCACGACGAGCAGGGCACCCAGGCCAGCGAGCCAGAGCAGAGTCTGTCGTCGCCGCCTGCCATGGTTGAGGTCATCAACTTCAGACGCCTCGGGCGGCGTCAGCACCGCCGGGCCGGACCGCGTCATCGGGTTGATGGCCCCTCCTCCAAAGTTCCGTTGGAAGCGTTGGGTGCACTTGCCGTGTCAGGTCCTCGACTACCTATGTCTTCGCAGCGTGGGGTAGCCGCCGGGGGACGGTGGCTGGGCCGGGTAGTGACAGCGACCGTAGGCATGGCCTGCCTCACGGGCAGTTCTTGCACACGGCACCCGGCCGGTGCCGCTGAAGAGTGATCCTAACTACACGATCGTGCTAATTGCAATCCTTTAGCAGTAACGCGAGGTTACGGACCCCACCAGAACACCACGACATGACCCCGGCAGTAGGGCTCACCAGCAAGCCTGCTCGCCCGCAGTGAGCGGTCAACCGGCGACAACCGCGTAGTAGGGCGCGGTTGCGCCGAGCAGTCGCTCGGGATACGGCAGCGTTCTCGTCATAGCCCACTCGACATCGCGGAGGCGCTCGATTCGGGTTGACGGCCAGCCACTGGACTCCACGAGCTCGACCAGTTCACCCGGGGAGATCCCCGAGCCGTAGGGAAGCACCGCGAGCACCCCGCTCGGGTAGTCGCCGTGGTGCGCGGCCGGCGCGCCGCGCAGGCGCCGCAGGATGCCCCTTGCGCGTGCCTTGAGGGCCTCACTGGGATGGGCGGCGCTGCCCCAGGCGCTCTCGAACAAGACGAGCCGCCCTGTGGGCACCGCCTCTCGCCATCGGGCCAGCGTGGCGCCGGGATCGGGAAGAGTCCAGACGAGGTGGCGCTCGATGATGGCGTCGAAGCCTCCGGGAGGAGGCTGGTCAGCGTTTGCCTCGACAGTTTCGACGTCGAGGCCCTCCGCGGCGGCCTTGGCCTGCAGTCGGTCGAGCATCTGTGTTGACAGATCGAGTGCGGTCACCCGGTGCCCGAGCCTGGCGGCGAGCAGGGTGAGGAACCCAGTGCCCGCGCCGACGTCGAGCACGCGGGCAGGTGGTGGGGGGAGCAACCGTTCGAGCGTCCGGGCCCATGCGGCTCGGGCGAGTGCCGTCGAGGGGTGATGTGAAGCCGAGTGGTCGTAGGTCGCTGCGTCCGCGTCCCAGAACTGCTGGATCTCCCTCAGGGTGTTCATCTCATACCCATAACACCGGTCGATCGCTCCTGCAAGTCTATGGCAGTCGTTCTGCTGAGGATGTATCGAGAGGACCGAAGATCAGCTGCGGGGCCAGGCACGACGGCTCAGCAGGCGTAGCCCGTTGAGGGCGAGGTTCTATCCCAGGAGGTCATTCTCGGGCAGCCCCCCGATCTGGTGATCAGCTATGGCCTCAGCATGACAAGTACGCAGGACCTACAAGAAGGCAGGCAGGTGAGGTGGCTCGCTGTCACAAGCCATCCTGGGATTTGCACCGCAGCACGTGAACCCTCCGGTGCCCTTGGTGGGCACGCACGCCGTGCAGGCACCGGTAGTTGTCAAGGACCAGGACTTCACCGGCGGCAAGGGTGGTATCAGCCCGGACTTGCGCGGCCACGGTTGAGATCACGTCGGCGTAGGTCGCGATCAGCCTCTCGTGCTCTTCCCACTGGCTCTCGCGCGGTACTGGTTGGGTGTACTCGGAACCGCGCACGATCATGCGTCCACCACGGGTCCACTCCACTATGCGACACACTCGTGGTACTCGGTACACATCGGGGTAGGCAATCCTCGACGTGACGTCAACGTCGACAGACGTGACGAACTCGTACAACTCAGGTACGCCCTCTTTGAGTCGATCTATGAGCCGGTAACCGTCGACGACGACCGATTCCCCACCTGTCGGTGCCGGAGCGGCGCACAAAATCAGGACATAGTCGGGATCGGCGATGCGCAAGCGCACCAGCCGGTCACGGATGTCGATGACAATGTGGGCTCCGTCTCGGTGCAGCGTCAGCGCGTCGGAGCTGTTCGTGGTTCTCTTTTGGACCTTCTCGAGCTCCCGCAGCCGCGTGCCCAGCACCGCCGCGGCGGCACTCACGACGCTGTCCGGGTCCACCGGCCAACCGGTGAGAATCACTGCGCCGTCGCGGGTGAGGAGCTGACGCGCGGCAGACGTTTCGGTGCGCGGCAGCCGTTCAGGAACGAGGTCCACGCCCTCGATGATCGACTGCAACTCAGGCCGTGCAGTGCCGTCCCGACGCCCGATCTCGGTGGCCTGTCCCATCTCGGATCTCCCTTGCACTGGATTAGTTGTCGCAACTATCGTGCATTAGATGGTCGCCTTCGTCGATGGCTACCTCGTCGCCCCCGGTGCCTTCGACGCCGCCGAGGTGCAGACGCTGCGAGCCGGCGTCGAAAACGCGGCGGCCCGCGCCGTCACTCTGGCTGAGGTGGCTGCCCGGTGGGGATCACCGTCAATGGGTCGGAACACCGGTTTCCCGGGCCCAGGCTGCAGACCATTCCGGGGGACCCAGACACCTCGATCCACCGGGAATCCCACAAAAGCCGGCTGACCGTGCGCAACCTGGCAAGACCACCCTGCTCAGCCTGATCGCCCGGTTCTTCGATCCCGATCAGAGCAGTGTCCGTATCGGCGGTGCCGATGCCCACCCAACCAGGTCACCGCCGGCGCACTGCCACGAGTTCATCGCCCACGAGTTCATCGCCGGGCCGCCCGAGGGCTACCAGACCCGGGTTGGTGAGGGCGGCCACACCCTCTCCGGCGGCGAGCGCCAGCGCATCAGCACCACCTACATCGTCGCATCGATGATGAAGTCTCGGCCGAGACCCAGGAGTACCCGATCGGCCGTGAGCAACTGTAGCCTGGTCTGGCTCGCCTGCGCGACGAGAAGCCGATCAAAAGGGTCGTGCCGAGTCAGCTCCGGGAACTCGCGGATGCCCTCGGCGTGGTCCGCTGTGACGGCCAGCAGTACAAGCCCCTGCTCGGCGAGCCGCTTAGGCAAGCCGTCCGGAACGGACAACTTGCCGAGCATCGCCTTGATGGTCAACTCCCAAACAGTGGCCGCCGAAACGTGCACCACTGTTTCCGAGCTGATTAATTGCCGAGCATGTGCTCCGAGTCGAGGATTGTCGTCAAGCAGCCATAGCGCTGCCTGACTGTCAAGGAGCAGCAATGTCGTCGCCATAGAACATCCGCTGGATGTCCGGATCGACAGCGGCGAAGGATTCGTCGTCATAACCCAACTCGCCGCGCAGGCCCCCGAACACCACCGGTGTCCGCTGGTGGGGGACGAGCTCAGCGACGGGCTGACCGGCTTTGGAGATGATGACCCGCTCGCCGGCCGCCACCCGCTCGAGCAGGCGGGAGAGGTGGGTCTTCGCCTCATGGATGTTGACGCTCACCGTCACAGTCCACCTCACTCGGATCGACTTAGTCCAGCTTAGCACATTAGGTCGGCCGACTCTGGTGACTGGAGCGCCCGGCGCGGTCTCCTACATCCCTTGGCGCCCGAGTTTGGCGCAGCACGAAACCAGGAATGCGCCGGAGAAATAGCATTGATCACCGGAGGTCGCCCAAGGTATGGGCGTGCGAAGGTAAATGAAGGGTCGAATCGACGAGTCGGCACAGGTTGATAGTGCGATTGATAACTACTGTCAGTTGCATTCTATAAGGTGTTAGCATCAGCTGATCGAGTAACTTCACTTCCTAGTCTGGAGAGCGCCACCATACCCGATGTAGGTACGGGCACTGAATCCGCGTCGCCGAGGTGCAGACGCTGTGAGCCGGCGTCGAAAACGCGGCGGCCCGCGCCGTCACTCTGGCTGAGGTGGCCACCCCGGTGGGGATCACCGTCAATGGGTCGGAACGCGCGCTGGGCGAACCCGCGGCTGACCGTCCCCGCCGCGCAGCTGCTCGGCGTACCGCAGGCCGGACCGCTCACCTCCAAGATCAGTCTCAAACGGGCCCGCGGCGGCTCGGAGTTCATCTGGCACCAGGACCACACATTCCTGCACCGCTTCCTCGGTCCCACAGCCCAGGAAGCCGTGGTTGCGATGGTGCTGCTCGACGACGCCCCATGTGCACGGCGACGTGCAGCTGACCGGTCACCGGATGAACACCGCAGTACGCCTGAACCCCGAATACCTGCTGGATCACCTGCTCGGTCAGCACGTCCTCCGGTGGTCCGGCCGCGGCCACCGTGCCGTGATCCATCACCATCACGTGATCGGTATAAGCGGCGGCCAGATTGAGGTCGTGCAGCACCGCGACCACGGTCAGCCGTTGCTCCTCCACGATCTGGCGAAGCAGATCGAGCAAGGCGCGCTGGGCCGCGATGTCGAGATGGTTGGTCGGTTCGTCAAGCAACAGCAGATCGGTCTGCTGAGCGAGCGCCTTCGCCAGCAGGACCCGCTGTTTCTCCCCACCGGACAATGCGGAGAAGTAGCGACCGGCGGCCCACCCCATCTCGACCTGATCCAGCAGCTGGGCCACCAGCTGGTGATCCGCCGCGGAGTCCCGTTCAAGCAGGCGCTTGTGCGGGGTTCGTCCGGTGAGCACGACCTCCCAGACCGACAGCTCGAAGTCGTCGGACCGTTCCTGGTTGAGCACCGCCACCCGGCGGGCCACTTCCTTGGCCGGGACCGTCCATACGTCGACGTCACCCTCGCTCGGTATCGGAATGAGCACCGTGCCGGCCCGTGGCCGAAGCGACCGGTAGGCAGCGCGCAGTAGGGTGGTTTTGCCGCTGCCGTTCGGGCCGACGACGCCGGCCAGCTGGCCGGTACCGACGTCGAGGTCCACCCCGGCGACGACCGGAATCCCGCCGAGCTCCACCCGCACGCCGCGGATCCGTAGGCTCATCCCGACTCCCCGGCGGCCTTGGCCGGCCGCCGCAGCAACCACAGGAAAAACGGCGCCCCGAGCAGCGCGGTCAACACGCTCAGGGGCAGGTCCGAGGGTGCCTGGATGGTCCTGGCCAACAGGTCCACCACGACCAGGAAAACCGCGCCGAGCAGCACGGCGACCGGCAGGATCCGGCGGTGGTCCGGCCCGACCAGCAACCGCACCATGTGCGGCACGATGAGCCCGACGAAGCCGATGCCGCCGGCCACGGCTACGAGCGAAGCGGTGAGCAGCGCGCTGGCCACCAGGAACTGCAACCGGAAACGGTGGATGCGCACGCCCAGCGCGATGGCTGCCTCCTCGCCCAACAGCAGCGCGTTGAGCCGGCGCCCCTGAGTCCAGGCCCAAATGCTCACCCCGACCAGGCACACCGCCGGCACCGGTAGCTGGTTCCAGGTCGCGCCGGCCACGCTGCCCAGCAGCCAGAAGACGACTGTGCGCAGCTCCTCGGGGCTGGCGATGATCTGCAGGTAGCTGGTGGCCGCGGACAGCAGGTACCCGACCGCGACTCCCGCCAGGATCAGGCGAGTCGGCAGGAATCGTCCGGCGCGTTGCCCCAGTGCCAGTACGGCGGCAAGGCTGATCATCGCCCCGAGGAACGCGGCGCCGGTGGCACCGACGCCCGCGAGCGCGGCCGGCGCCAGCACGATCATCGTCACCGCACCGAGCCCGGCGCCCTGGCTCAGCCCTAACACGTAGGGATCGGCCAGCGGGTTACGGATGATCGCCTGCAACAGGGTGCCGCTGACCGCCAGACCGGCTCCGGCCAGCGCCGCGAGCAGCACCCGGGGCGCCCGGAACTGCCACACGATCTGATCGGCAGCCCTGGACGACGCCGCGCCGCCCGTCAGATGCGCGAGTACCACATCGACGACCGTTGCGAGCGGCAACCGCACCGCACCGATGGCGATCGCCCCCACAATCGCGAACACCAGGCCGATGACAAGCCCGACCACCAGCACGGCGTAGCCCATGCCGTGAACCTGATGTGGGCTCGGCGTCCGCACCGGGTCGCTGCGCGCCGCGCGGATAGCCGGAGCCGCCGCCATCTAGCTGACAGCTTCGGGGTGCAACGCCTTGGCCAATGCCTGGACGAGCTCGGTGCTCGTGACCTGGAAATTGGTGGTGTCATGCAGGACGACGAACCCATCGTTGCGGGCTGCGGGCCAATCCGGGAAGTTGGTCTTGACATACTCCTTGACCTGGTCGAGCGGAACCGCGTCGTCGTAGTCGGCGACCACGATCAGGTCAGCCGGCCGGTCGACACCCGCCTCCTTGGAGACCGAGGCGAACCCCTCCTGGTCGGCCCACACATTGGTACCACCAGCCGCAGTGATCAGCTCCGTGAGCACCGTTCCGCCGTAGACGTAGAGCACCCCGGCGTTCGGCTTGGCAGAGCTGGGCTCCAGGACGGTGACCCGTTTGGTCGGCAGGCTCGCCACCTTCGCCCGGGTGTCGTCGTAGGCCCTGCGGATGTCCGCTACCAGCTGCGCGGCCCGGTCGTTGACGTTGAAGATCTGCCCCAGCTCGGTGATCACCTTGAGGTCGTCCTCAAAAGTGCGGGCATTCTGGGCGACCAGCGCCTCCGGGGTCGGGTTGTCCACATTGTTTGCGCAGAAGAAGTTCGGCGCGTAGGCCTGGATACCCGCCGCGTGCAGTTGCTCTCTGGTGGCGAAGCCCTTCTTGGACTCGAAGTAGGACTGCTGCCCGGCGATGACCACATCCGGAGCGAGCGCGATCTCTTCCTCACGAGACAGACCGAGGCTGGCGACCTTGACTCGGGGTAACGACTCCAGCTGCGCCGACATGCCAGGGATATCGCTCAGCGTGGAGAAACTCGTGGTCTTGACGATCTTGTCCTTGAGTCCGAGCTGGAGGAGCAGGACGTTCATCGCGGAGGCACCCTCGGTGAGCACCCTCTCCGGCGCCTTGGTGAAGATCTCCGTCGATCCGCAGTTCGTGTTCGTCAGCGGGTATGTCGTAC
>JBOHHE010000080.1:0-26426 GCA_050700355.1 Pseudonocardiaceae bacterium | reverse complement strand
GGCTGGACCGGTCGCTGACCGGTCCAGCCACAGGCCGAAAAGTTTTGAAGATGACATGTAAAAAGTCCATATTTTGTTGATTTTCGATCCAGGTTCCATTCTGTCAAAAGATGATTCTGTGGCACTCGTAACCGGTCTTGCAGATGTTTCGGTAGGTAATTTCCATATCGAGGATGTCGATGGTCTGGGTGTGACGTAAGTCCAGCCGGCGAGATGCTGGGCGGCGGTTGATCTATTGCCGGGCTCCCCTACAGCCGCCGCTGTCTGCTTACTCCACTGACCCACGTACTAGGGCAGCCCGGACTTCGTGATCTTGATAGGGGTGTGAGGGCGGCCACCTTTGTGATCATCGAGTTGACGCAGGAGGCACGCAGGACGGGTGGCCAACGGCGTGAACACCGCTACGCGACACCTAGAGCCATGCCCTCCTCGGGTGCCCGGCCCGGGGGCGCCCAGCTCGGCGATCCGGCGCACCGTAGATGAGCTCTGGGCATCCTTCGGTTGCGTGCACATCTGGCAACATCACCACCTGCACAGCCTGCTCCATCAGGAGCCCTCGATGGTCGGCATGGACTGCTGCACCAGGTCAGACCGGTTATGGCAGAGGTGGCCTCGGGGCGCCACGTGCAGCTGATCAGAACTCACCGTTGATGTCCGCCGTCACGCGATTCACCCAAACAGAGCTTGCCATCACGTATTTACCTGGCGTTGTTCCTCCTCTTACCTCTAGTTGCTGGTGTGAGC
The DNA here is from genome assembly GCA_050700355.1 of Pseudonocardiaceae bacterium. Lineage (GTDB taxonomy): Bacteria > Actinomycetota > Actinomycetes > Mycobacteriales > Pseudonocardiaceae. Next base: position 25,682 of record JBOHHE010000080.1, on the reverse strand, counting down.
CGATAAAGGGGAGAAGACATCGCGATGCCGAACCTGCAGGTGATACGCGGCATGAGCCGTAGTCGAGCAGAGGAAGATCGTATCCGGACTGGTGGGACGGAACAGGGGTCGTGGACGGGTATGGCGGGAGCTACAAGTACCTCCAGAAAGTGACTGCTTAATTCCTGCTGGGTGGTCAGTAGTGGTCGCGTCGTTCACAGCTACGAAAGTCAACCGATCCGTCATGCGCCTCTCGGAAGCAACACCAGAAGAATCGTTAGATGCCACTTCATATAACTGGAGAAAGCATGTATCGCCCTAGCCTGACAGCCAGTTCCTCATTCAATTTCGATCGGGAGACACTTGTTGATCTTACGCAACATGAGATCCAAGCTCTCCGAACCGAGTTCAACCTGGCCGATGCCCATACACACCAGCGGCAGTCACTGAGCCAGCGCAAGATCGTAGAGCAATTACCCAAGCTGTGGTATGAAGCCGAGGAAGGATTACAGGAGACATATGAACATCGTTTCACTGAAGCTTTCTTTCGGCTGCATGGGCAACCGACTGCATTGGTCCGGGGGAAAACTCTGCTCTCCTACGCCGCATCGATCTCTACCATGGTTGCCGCTATGTTTCTCAAGCAGCAGCGGATGGCTGTCACCCTGATCGAGCCGTGTTTTGACAATCTGCATGACGTACTGGCGAATATGGGGGTACCACTGTACCCGATCGATGAGTCCGTGTTCACCGACCCAGATTTGATCTACAGCGAACTCAAACGACGAGTCCGTACCGACGCACTGTTCCTGGTTGATCCGAATAACCCCACTGGATACAGTCTGCTGGCGCACGGGCGCAAGGGTTTTGAGGAAGTCGTGCGGTTCTGCCGGGATCACGGCAAGCTACTGGTGATCGACTTCTGCTTCGCCGCCTTCACCCTCTTTGATTCCAAGCATGCTCGCTTTGACATCTACGAGCTGTTGGAAAACTCGGGTGTGACGTATATGGCGATTGAGGACACCGGCAAGACCTGGCCGGTCCAGGACGCCAAGTGCGCGATGATCACGGTCAGTGATGATATTCGGAAGGCGATCTACAATATACACACCAGTGTGTTGCTCAACGTATCACCGTTTGTGTTGAACATGTTGACGCGGTATATCGAGGACTCCCTCGATGATGACTTCTGCTCGATACGTGATGTGCTCATGCATAACCGTGAGACCGCACGAAGGATGTTGGACGGCTCCATTCTGGAGTACCAGGAACCGGTTGTACCGGTCAGTGTGGCCTGGTTTCGAATCAACGACCCAGAGCTGACCGCATCGGAGTTGCAGTCCGATCTCTTCGGTGAGGGAGTATACGTGCTACCCGGTCGTTACTTCTACTGGAGCCAGCCCAGCAAGGGTGATGGATTTGTCAGAATCGCCTTGGCCCGTGATCCCGAGATGTTTGCCACTGCGATGAACCGACTGCGCCGGGTGCTTGATTGCCATGGTCGGTGACGTATATGTCGACGCGGAAATTTTTCTCGGTATGAATAGTACCGACGAATCGGTGCGGCTCGCCTGTAAGTCATTTTTTGCCGCCCGACTTTTTGACCGCGTTGTGATGAGTTTCGAGCAAATCGGCCGGTGCGATGACTTGGTGTGGCGATTCCCGCGCGAGGTACAAGATGCCTACTATCCTTTCATGGACAACCTGCACACTGATATGCGTATCGAGCGGCGTGCTTATGATGCCACCGACGTGCGAGTCGGCCTGACAGCGGACCTGGACGGCCTGGCCATGCACGAACGGCTGCTGGCGGCGATGGTCTTGAACGGAAACGGAACTCTGTGGTCAGTCAGTCCACGGCTCCTGGCACATGATTCGCTGCCGGTACGGGCCCCGGAGGCCGACGAAGAGCTGTTGTTCCCGGAAGCGCTGGAGCGGCTCTACCGTGCTTCGTTGACCCTTCGCGTGCCGGTGGCGCAGCTGCCATGAAGAAGCATGCATGGACTGGGGTGATCGTCGCTTTGGTGACACCACTCACTGATTCCGGTGAGATCTGCGAGCCGGATATCTCGCGGTTGATCGCCTCGGTCGGACCGCATGTGAGTGCATTGGTACCCGCACTGAGTACCGGTGAAGGCTGGGCTTTGCCGGATGAACAGTGGAGCCAGCTGATCGCCAGCACCGTGCACCACGCCGGTGGGTTACCGGTGCTGGCGGGAATCGAATGCCCTAAAACCACCGAAGTAATCATCCGCGCACAACTTGCGGCTGAGCTCGGGGCACATGCCGTAGTGATCACCACACCGTACGGGCGAGAGGTCAGTCAGCAGGAGATGTACCAGCACTATGCTGCCGTGACGCGGGTCAGTCCATTACCGGTAATCGTCTACCATGAAAGCGCCGTGTCCGGCAACAGCCTGCGACTGGATACGTTGCTACGAGTGTGTGAATTAGCTGGAGTGGTTGCGGTCAAAGACTCCAGCGGCTCGGCCACGTTCACGCAGCGTCTGATCGCGGCCGAACCGGAAGTATCAGTATTCCAGGGCATCGAAGCGCTGTTACCTGAAGCGGGTGATGTGGACGGATACATAGTCGCATTGGCCAACGTCGAACCGGCACTTTGTGCTGCGCTGTTCGCTGAACCAACCCCGGCACTTGCCGTGGAGGTACAGGCTGCCTGCGAGCGGTATGGACTGGCACGGTCGGATTGGTATCAGATGATTAAAGCCGAGCTGCACCGACGCGGAGTGCTCACGACGGCCCGAATCATTTCAGACACAGGAGTTTCAGCATGAGGATCACGAAGGCGGACAGTGCCCTCAAGAGTCTATTTGTCCATAACCGCTTGTTGCCCACCGCCGACCGCTACAGGCAGATCGAGCAGCTCGAATGGGACTGGATCATACCGAAGGTCGCCGAACTGACTGCGCTTACCTCGCCGATCGGCTCGCGCGCGCAGTGGGTGGCAGCGCTCGAGGGACTCCTCACCAGTGAACAGGAAGGCACACCCGCTGGTCACTACTTGGCGGAAGAAGCGAGCCATGAGCAGTTCACGATCGTGGTCCGTGAGTTTGCCCTGGACGGGCTGACAGAGGCTCAGAACTTCTTCCCCATCATTCCTCGCCTGCCGATCCGGGCGCAGATGGCAGTGATGCGCGTTCTTATTGATGAGTTTGGTTGCGGAAACCTCCAGCAGGCTCACTCGCAGCTTTATCGAAACCTGCTGACGGAGCTGGGACTACCTCTGGATCCAGAGCATTATTTAGATTACACCAGCGACGAGACGTACGCTTTTCTGAATGTCTTCTACTGGCTGACGCAACGTGCGCCTGACGCAGAGTACTTCCTGGGCGCACTGGCCTATCTGGAAGCAAGCATCCCGGCTGCTTTCACCATCCAGGCACGTGCCTGTGAACGACTCGGTATTAAGCACGGGCACTATTACACTGAGCATGTGCATATCGACGAATTTCATCGTAAGGAGATGCAGATCGCCATTCGAGAATTCGAAGCGGCGCAGGGCCTGGATCCGACCAAGCTGTGGATCGGTGCCCTGCTGCTTTCGGAGTTGATCGGCACCGCCTTTGAGACTGCGGTATGGCGGGCACGGGAGGAAGCGTGAATTCATCGCGCCCGGTGGTCGAGGCGCTGCCCGGCGAGTGGGTGTGCGTCCGGGTGGGTGGACAGGAGTACGTGATCGCCGCTGCCTGTCCGCACCGTAAGGGCCGGCTTGTCCACGGCTATGTCAACGCCCGCAAGCTGCAGATCACCTGCCCCTTGCACGGCTCCACGTTTGATCTCATCACCGGCTGCCCAATCACCGGTCCTGGTACCGATCCGCTGCCGGTGCGTCGAGCAGCTACCTACTGTTCCGGCACCGCAGACCAAGACACGACTCAATGGCAGGACAGCGGGAGCGAATCATGACCTCAACCTCAACCTCAACCGGCACCGTGGGATATGAACCAGAGCAGGTATGGATGCCAGCATCCGAGCAGCTTCTCGAATGGGACATCAGCTTCCATGATCTGCTGCTTGGTGACGAAATGCGAATGATCGCATTCCGTACCGCCATCGCCGAGGTGGTACGGCCGGGTATGACGGTGATCGACTTGGGAACGGGAACCGGTATCCTGGCCCTGTGGGCGCTGGAAGCCGGGGCCGAGCGGGTCTACGGAATTGATCTCAACGCGTCCATCCTCCAGACCGCGACTGAGCGGATAACAGCGGCCGGCTACGGTGAGCGTTTCTATCCGATTCGCGGTATATCTTTCGACGTGAACTTGCCCGAGCGAGTCGATGTCATTATTTCGGAGATCATGGGAAATTTGGCGGACAACGAGGGTTTCGTCACGATCCTCGCGGATGTCCACCAGCGGCTGCTGACCGAAGGCGGCCTGATGATGCCCAGCCGAGTGGAGAGTTATCTCGTGCCGGTGGCGGCCGAGCGGGCACATGAGCAGGTGAGTCGTGGGGGTCCGGTGGATGCCGGTGGCCCGCTACCGTTTGCTGAGCAGCTGCGACGTCGTGGGATACTGAGCCCCTTTGATCTTTACTACGATGTGATCATTCCTGTCTGTACTTACCTTGCCACGCCGAGGGTGATTCGGCTGTACGACTTCACAGCATCAGCCGGCATCCTGTCGACATTAGCCAGTTACCGGGTCCCACTGGTATACACAGTTCAGCGGGATGGACTACTGACCGGTTTCAAAGGCTATTTCGTGGCGACACTCTCCGATACGGTATCGCTGGATATTTCCAGGGATGATATCGCGGGCCGAGCCACCTCCGATAGCTGGAAGCACTGCTATCTACCCATCGCGGAGCCGGTGCCGGTGCGGCGTGGTGACCGGATCAGCGTCACATTCAGCCGAACATGTTCCGATGGGGCGGCGGGGCCCTTCCACCAGAGCTATCGGTGGGAGGGGCAGGTCATGTCGCAGGACGTGACTGTGGCTCGCTTCGCGCAGAGCACGGCGGGAGCGCCGCAAGGCGTACTCGGCACATAAGCAACGGCGAGGGCTGGTGAGTCTGATCCCCGCTCAGGAAACACTGTGAGATATGAGGCAAACCAGCTGGTAGCTTGCCCGGTGTCGCTCCGGCTCCGGGCCTGCGAAAGAGGTAGACATGGTATCTGAGCCGGACACCACCCAGGGCAGTGATCCTCGCCTGCCCACCAGCAAAGACACGATCACCGTCTTTACCGATCTGAACTGTTCATTTGCGCATGTGGCCGTCCACCGCTTACACGAGACCCGACGGCAGCTCGGTCTGGAGGGACGGCTCTGGTTCGATCAGCGCGCATTTCCGTTAGAACTGTTCAACCGCGAGGTCAACCCTCGTCCCGGAGTCGACTCGGAAATCGCAGTCCTCGGCGCTGTCGAGCCGGCGGCCGGTTGGCAGCTATGGCAAGGACCGGATTGGACCTACCCGGTCACCACACTTCCGGCGCTGGAAGCCGTCCAGGCCGCCAAGGCCCAGGGCTGGCATGCCAGCGAACAGCTTGACCGAGCGATCCGGCGCGCTTTCTGGGCGCAGGGCCGGTGCATCGCAATGCGGCATGTAATCCTGGACGTCGCACAGAAAACCGGTGTCGTGCAAACGGAGATTCTTGCAACCGCACTTGACGAGGGACGCTACCGGAAGGTGGTGATGGAACAGTACCGGGCTTCACGTGATGGGCGCGTTGTCTGTAGTCCACATATCTTTCTGTATGATGGTACAAACAGCGCTAATCCCGGCATCTCGGCTCGCTGGCTCGGCGGAGATTTCGGTGTTGGCTATCCCGTCGTGGATGAGGACCGACCAGCGGTCTACACAGAGTTGCTCACCCGGGCTGCGGAGATTCTCGAATCTTGCTGATAATATCTCCGAGCTACTTTTTTCTGGTATCCTTCATTGAAGTTTCGTACACCTCGATCAGATCCATACTGGGCTCCCTGTCGATTTTTGCTGCGTGGCAGGCATTGATAGCCGTGGTCAGCTCGACATGAAGATCGAAATATTGATCGAGTCCGGTGATCTGTAATGGACGGGTGACCGCACGGTTGTTGCCGACAACGAGGACCAGTTGGTGCCCGGTGGCTTGTTGCGTAGCCCCGAGGTCGATAAGGAGTCGTAGCCCGATTGATGCAAGGAACTGGACCTTGGACAAGTCCATCACGAGATGACGAGGTGTGACCCCGATGGCTTGCGCCAGCTTCTCCCGCAGGAGGGGCGCGGTAAGAAGATCAATGTCATCGAGTAGTACGCACAAGCTGATATCTGACGCGATGTCACTTACTGTGACGTTGAGCGATGGCTTGGTAACAGACTGCCCGATGTCGGGTGACTCGTTCATCAACTTCCTCCCTGGGCGGCACGCGGAGGTCACGTAGCAGATCACTGTTTGGAGGCTACAAGCCACTTGACCTCTCGCCGTCAAGATACCTTGACACGCTACCTGAGTTGAGATTGAGTATAGCTGCTGGAGGTTACAAGTGACCCTGGTTGGTTACGCACTGGGAGAGCCTGCGAGCGGCAGCTCGGAGAAGATCACAGCAGCCTCCGAGCGAGTGGATCTCCGGTGTCCTCCGCTTCCCAGCGGTGCTGGGTCGGCAGGAAAGATGTGAGGTGACCGTGAGCTTCCGCCATCCTCGTTGCCGTCGCCACGTCAGCACGCGGTCAGGGCTGCGTCTGAAGGGCTGTCGTATTTAGCAGTGGAGAAAGAAACAACAGACCGCCGGTGCTGGTCACGACAAGCCGGGTCTGATCAGGGTGAACGCCTTTGGGAGGCCGTTCGCCAGGCTTAGTGCAATTCTGATCGGTATCACCACGAACAGTCGAAGAATGCGGTTAGTCGGTTGGGTGGCGGATCGGGATAGCCGACCTCGAACTGGACAGGGTACCTTGGCGCCGCACCGACCATAACTTTAATTCATCGTTGACATGGTTATCCCTTGAACAGGATGCACTGACCCTGCTGCCGCGCCAGGCCACGCGTCAAGGCTCAGGAGATGTGTGACTACCGTGCTGAGGGGGTAGTCAACCAGCGACGATATCGACACGAACCGTGACACAGGTCACGGACGACGAGAGGCCGTAGGCATATGAGTATCGTTCGACGTACCACCACAGCACTGACCGTCCTGGCCGCTACCGCTGCCCTGACCAGCGCTTTTGGGGGGGTGGCCAGCGCGCAGGCACCGACTCCCTGCGGGAGATCGGCCGAAGCATGCGTCGATCTTTCCAGCAACCAGGCATGGCTGATGGACAGCGGCGCCGTCAGCTACGGGCCTGTGCCGATCACCTCCGGTAAACCTGGCTACGAGACTCCTCCTGGCGTGTTCAAAGTCAGCTATAAGGATCGAGACCACCGCAGCAGTCTGTACAATAACGCCCCGATGCCCTACTCGGTGTTCTTCAACGGCGGTATAGCGTTCCATGCCGGCAGCTTGCGGGAACAGTCGCACGGTTGCATCCACCTCTCGTCCGAGGCGGCCAAGACCTTCTTCTATGACCTGCAGCCCAGTGACGTTGTCCAGGTAGTGCCCTGATCTGGTGCAGTGCTGAACCCGACCCTCAGGTCGACGGCGTGCGCGAAAGGTTTCGAAATCAATAGCCTTCGAAAGTGAACACGGCTTGCAGGACGTGGCGACGGCGGCGGTCCAGGTCGGCCAGCAGCGCGGGTGCCTCGGCGAGCGGCAGCACATCGCTCACCAGGTGCTTGCGGATGTCCGCGCCGTTGCTGCGGAGCAGATCGAGCGTCTCGGCGGAGAGCCGGTCGCGGTCCCACGAGTGGGCCAGCCCGCGGGGTACCCGTCCGATCTGCGCGCAGCGCAATGCCAAGCCGTTGTGGTGGAACTCCTCGCCCAATCGCAGTTCGCCTGCGCCCGCTTGGTAGAACGCGAGGTCGATAACCGTGCCCTGCGGGCGCAACAGGCGTAATGCCAGCGCCAGGCTGGTGGCCTGGCCTCGGCACTGGAAGACGACGTCGGCACCGCGATCAGCGCTGGCGTGGCGCCAGCGTGCCTTCAGGATGGGCGCCGGATCGGCGTCATCGGGATCGGCGGTCTCGAACCCCAGTGCAGCTGCGGCGGCCCGACGCTGCGCGGTCGGATCGATCACCACCACCGAGGCGGCGCCGTGTCTGCGGGCGAACATGGCGGTGAGCAATCCGACTACACCAGCGCCGGTGACGACCACCTGCCGACCGAGCACCCCGTCGGCCAATGTGCGCACGCCGGCCCCATGCAGTTCGGCGGCCGCATGAAGTAGCCCATTGGCACAGATCGGGCCCATATGCGCGACATAAATTCCCAGCATCGGGTCAAGATCATCAGGCAGCGGTACCACTCGATCCACCAGCGGGTCCCCGAGATAGCGGCTGCGGTGACCATAGGCCATGGCGATCAGCCTCCCGCTGGGGACAACGGCGGTACGACTCTCGCCGACCTGAGCCACCTCCATGTATCCCAGCCTGGTCACCGGGTAGGACAAGCCCGGTGGACCGGGCTTGAACAGCCCCAACTCGGCGTCCCACTGGCCGGTCAGATAGGGATTACTGCCGCGGATGAAGCTCAGTTCTGTCCCCGCGGACAGTCCGCTGTAAAGGGTGCGGGCCTCGAACTGACCGTCCGAGGGCACCTGGGAAACCGATCTGTCGTGGACTGCGACGACCCCAGGGCGTTCGACGACCAGCGTCCGCTCACATACCATCGGCATACGCCTCCAAGTGTACCGGCTGGCCGGTGACGGCTGAGGTGGCCACCGCGCAGGCCACCCGATGGGTACGAAGTGCTTCGAAATACGGTGCCCGCACATCGTCGGCCACCCCGAGAACGGCCTCCACGAAAGCGAGATCGGCCGCCTTTTTCGCCTCCTCCGGCCGCACGGCGGTCGTGTGCGAGCCGCTGCCCTCGGTATTACCGTGGACCTGTAGTTCCTCCTCGCTGATCGACAGTGCTAGCCCGTCGGCATACACCTCGATACCCGCGCGGTGCTTCCAGGCCAGCTGGCAGGTGGCTGCCAGCGTCCCGACCGCGCCGTTGGCGAACCGCAGCAGGGCCACGGTGACGCCGTCGACATCGGCAGCGGGCTGATCGGGTGGTATGCCGTCGGCGAACGCTGAGACTTCTATCACCTCGCCGACGAGTAATCGGGCGAGGTCGAGAACGTGCACGGCCTGCTCCACGATCTGACCGCCGGAACGGGCGCGTTGTGCCCACCAGGCCACCGGCGGGACCCGATCCAGCCAGCTTCCGACAGCCAGTCGGCATGGCCGGTCGGCCAGCAGCCGGCGCGCTTCCTGCACGGCGGTTGAGTAACGCCAGTGGTGCCCGGTGGCGGTGACGACCCCGGCGGCCGCCACGGCCCGAGCCACCCGCTCAGCGACCGCACAGTCCAGACCCAGCGGTTTTTCGACGAACAGCGCCACTCCTGCGTCGGCCACAGCCTCCTCCACGGCCCCGTGCGCGAATGGCGGAACACAGACGTACACGGCATCGAGTCCGACGCCGAGCAGGGCATCCAGGCTCGGCACCGCGCATCCGCCGTACTCGTCGGCGAACCACTGGGACCTGGTGGGGTCCACATCGGTGACCGCTACCAGGCGTGCCTGGGGCAACTGGGCGAGTGTCCGAGCATGACGTGCCGCTACGCCGCCGGCTCCTACGAACCCGATCCGGCACTGCGTCACGACAGCCTCACTCTCCCTCCACACAGACCCCTCCACACAGACTGGGTCTCAAATACCCCGGTTTGATCGGTCCGCAAACGGGCATTTGCTAAATACTGCCGGGTAACTTCTGTGAGGTGGAAAGTGGCGATTCGTATCGAGGACGACCAGGAGGGCTCTCTGTCAAGGCCTGGCTGGCATCCGCTGGGGGCTCCCGGGGCCGGCGGAGACGTGCGTAGCTGGTTGGTGAACCGCAGTATCCGTGCTGGTCAGTGGTCAGTTGATGAACTACTGACGGCGAAGGGGGCCACTTCGGTAAGTGTGGTCATCCCGGCCCGGGACGAGGAGAGCACCGTGGGAAGTATCGTCGCCACGATCCGTCAGGAGCTCGTCGAACGTGTGCCGTTAGTGGATGAAATCCTTGTGGTCGATTCCAGATCCGGCGATCGTACGGCCGAGGTGGCTGCGGCTGCGGGCGCTCGGGTGGTAGCCCAGGATACGGTCCTGGGCTGGTTGCCCCGTCGTGATGGCAAGGGTGAGGCTTTGTGGAAAGGGCTCGTCGCGAGTGCGGGCGATCTCGTCGTGTTCATCGACGCGGATGTGCGCGGTTTCTCGTCAGATTTCGTGACGGGGCTACTGGGGCCGCTCCTCATCGATCCGGAGGTGGCTTACGTCAAGGGTTTCTATTACCGCCCATTCGATCATCAGATGCTCACCGTGCCGGATGGCGGTGGGCGAGTCACGGAATTGGTTGCCCGCCCTTTACTGAACATGTACTGGCCTCAGCTGGCCGGTTTCGTGCAGCCACTGGCCGGTGAGTACGCCGGGCGGCGCGCGGTCCTCGAGCGGGTTCCTTTCGCCACCGGATACGGGGTGGAGCTCGGTCTGCTGGTCGATGTGTTGGAACTGGTCGGCTTGGACGCGATGGCCCAGGTCGATCTGGGTTCCCGGTGCCACACGCACCAGAACAACGAGGCGCTCGGCCAGATGGCCGGTCAGATCATGCTCACCGCGTTCGAGCGTCTGCAACGTCAGGGCCGCATCGTCATGACCGAACCGCCGGCCACCCTGCTCGCCCAATTCCGCCGGGGGGACAATGGCTACGGTCTCCACCGGGAGCTCGTCGTCTCCGATATCGCGGTACCGGAACGGCCGCCGCTCGCAAGCCAGCGCGTCGATCGTCAGTACGTCAGCAGTGAGTTCCTGGAGTATCGTCGGGACCTCGGGGGTCTCGAGTGACCCTTTCCGTGCTGATCAACGCAGGGCCGTGGTTGTCGGTGCCGCCACCCGCGTATGGCGGCATCGAGAATATCCTGGCCACACTGATTCCCGAGCTACGAGCCCGAGGGGTGCATGTCGTACTGGCCACCGTCGGTACCAGTACCCTCCCGGTAGACGAACGGATAGTGGTCTACGACCAGCCCCAGTTTCAGCATCTCCAGCAGCCCTATAACCAGGTGATGGGTGTGGCGCACGGGCACCTGCAAGGCGTGGTGCGCGAGTTGCGAAAACGCTCTGATATCGATCTGGTGCACGATCACGTCGAGGTCGTCGGGCCGGCGGTTCTCGCCGCGATGGGAATCACCGGACCACCGGTACTGCACACGCTGCACTGGGATCTATGTAAACACCCGAAGTTCTACGGCAGCTTCGACGGTGGAGGAAGAGTGCTGGTCAACGGCGTTTCCGCGAACCAGCTGGCGACCGCACCCGAGGCATTGCGGGCACACAGCCTCGGGCACGCGCATCTGGCCACCCCACTGGCGCGGCAAGCGGATCGACGGACGGAACCGGCCAAGGGGGATCACTTCGTGGTACTCGGCCGTATCGCGGCCATCAAAGGTCAACATATCGCGGCCCGGCTGGCCCGACAGCTGGGCCTGCCGCTGATACTGGCTGGGCCGGTGGGGCCTTATCAGGATGCTATGGAACTGGCCACAGGGCTGGAAGTTGATCCAGCCGCAGCGACTAATCCCGACGTGCGGTATTGGCAGCAGCAGGTCGCCGAGCACGTCGACGGGACTTTGGTGCGTTGGGTGGGCAGCGTGGCTGCGGCCACCCGCGATGAACTGGTGGCCACCGCGCGCGCAACCGTGTTCCCGTTGCAATGGGAGGAACCCGGTGGTACCGCGGTTGTGGAGTCCCTCGCCCTGGGCACCCCGATCATCGGATTACGCCGTGGCTGCCTGCCTGAGCTGGTACAGCCAGGGCGCACCGGCCTGCTCGCCGCCAATGTGGAGGAGCTAGCCGTTCAGCTGCTGCGAGCCGGGGACCTCGACATACAGGCCTGCCGCGCCGAGGCGGCACGACGCTTCACTCCTGCTGTGATGGCCGAGAAGTATCTCCAGTTCTACCGCATGCTGCTCCGCCGCACGAAACCCGCACTCCTGGCCGTTACCGGAGAATCTCCTTGACTGTCAGTCGTACAACAGACTGCGACCGTGAGCGAAGCTGATGCGGCCTCGGTCAACCAGGCCACCGCGTTGGCCTCGTAGCTGCGGGTCCGTCGATCACGCAGCGCGTCGTCGTCGTGCACCGCTCTCTATGGCGGCCGTCTGCTCACTACTTCATTACCGCTGAGACAAATGGAAACACACCGTGTGACCCTGAGGGTGGGAAAGTCTGGCTCAGGGGAAGGTCAGGGTCGCAGCGGGTAGGCGCCGGCACCCAGCGTTGCTACCGTCGGCGACGTGGCACTGATCGCGACCGATTCGCTCACCAAGACCTACGGTGATCGGGTAATTGCGCTGGCGGACCTGACCGTCAGCGTCGAGCCGGGCATCGTCGGACTGGTCGGCGCCAATGGCGCAGGCAAGTCGACGCTGCTCAAGATTCTGTTGGGCCTGCTCACCCCCACGGGGGGCCGGGCTCGGGTGCTCGACCTCGATCCCACTACCGAGACCGCATCGGTGCGCTCCCGGGTCGGTTATATGCCCGAGCACGACTGCCTTCCACCGGACCTCACGGCTGCCGAGCTCGTCACGCATCTCGGGAGGATGAGTGGCCTGCCGCGTACCGCCGCCCGCGAGCGCGCATCCGAGGCGCTGCGCCACGTCGGGCTCTACGAGGAGCGCTACCGGCAGGTCGGCGGCTACTCCACCGGCATGAAGCAGCGCGTCAAGCTCGCGCAGGCGCTGGTCCACGACCCCGACCTGCTCCTGCTCGACGAGCCGACCAACGGACTCGACCCCGCAGGCCGCGATGCCATGCTGGCGCTGATCCACCGGATCGGCACCGAATTCGGCATCTCGGTGGTGGTCTGCTCCCACCTGCTCGGCGAGGTGGAGCGGATCTGCGACCACCTGATCGCGATCGACGGCGGCCGGCTGCTGCGCTCGGACCGCCTCTCCGCGATGACCACCACCACCGACGTGCTCGCCGTCGAGGTCAGCGAGGGCGTCGACGAGCTCGCGGCCCGGCTGGAACTGCTCGAGCTGCCCGCCCGTCGCGACGGCCGGCTGCTGATCGTCCCCTTGACCGACGACGCTACCTACGACCGGATCCTCACTGCGGTCGCCGAGCTGGACCTGCCGCTGCACCGCCTCGATCAGCGACGCCACCGCGTCGCCGAGCTCTTCACCCATGGGGAGGCAACCCATGTCTGACACCGCCACCGGCGTCATCCACGACATCGGGTACCAGCGCTACGACGGGCCGCGGCTGGGTCGAGGGGCGGTGCTCGGCGCGCTGTATGTGCACGGGTTGCGCACCGCGTTCGGGCTGGGCCGCACCGCGAAGGCCAAGATCTTCCCGTGGTTCGTGGTCGGTGTCGTCGGAGTGACCGCCGTAGTGCTCGGCGTGGTCCGGGCCCAGTTCGGTGCGGAGGTCGACGAAGCCACCGGCGGGTATATCGGCTTCGCCGACACCATGAGCTGGCTGGTGATCTTCTTCGTCGCGGTCGTCGGCCCGGAGCTGGTTTCCCGCGACCTGCGCAGCGGGGTGCTGCCGTTGTACTTCTCGCGCCCCCTGCGCAGCGGTGACTACCCGGTGGCCAAGCTCGCCGCGCTCGCGTCCGCGGTGTGGCTGCTGCTCGGCGCGCCGCAGTTGCTGATGTTCGCGATCGCCGCCGTCTCGGCGGACGGCCCCGGCGCGGTGTGGACCGAGGTCGGGAACGTGGCGCCGGGCCTGCTCTATGCCGCGATCTGGGCGGTGGTCTTCGCCGCGATCGGGCTGCTGGTCGCCTCGCTCACCGGCAGGCGCGCCTTTGCCGCCGGCGGCATCGTCGCGGTCTTCCTGATGAGTGCCCCGGTCGTCGCCGTGCTGGCGGTACTGCCCTCCGCGACGGCGAACAAACTCGCCGGCCTGGCCAGCCCGGTCAGCCTGGTGCAGGGCGTCCGGATGTGGCTGTTCGACCCAGCCCAGAACGAGGGGGGCCTGGATATCGGGGACTTCGGCCCGCTCTACGGTGCGGTCGCCATCGCCCTGGTCACCGTCTGCGTCGCGCTCCTGATCGCCCGCTACCGGAAAGTGGCCCGTTCATGACAACCACCGGCACCCTCCCTTCCGCGGAGCTGGCGGCGCCCGCCGAAAGGTCCACAGTGGACCTGCGGGGAGTATCCCGCTGGTACGGCAACGTGGTGGCGGTCAACGACGTGACCATGACATTGCGCCCGGGTGTCACTGGCCTGCTCGGCCCCAACGGGGCGGGCAAGACCACCGTCCTGCACATGATGGCCGGTTTCCTGGCCCCCTCCCGGGGAACGGTGCGCGTTGCCGGTGCGCCCGCGTGGCGCAATCCAGGCATCTACCAGACGCTGGGACTGGTCAGCGAGCGCGAGGCGGTGCACGCGTTCCTCACCGGCTGGGAGTTCGTGCTCGCCGCCGCACGCCTGCACAGGCTGCCGGATCCCGGCGCCGCCGCCCGCCGGGCCATCGACCTCGTCGAGCTGGCCGACGCACAGGACCGCCGGATCGGTACCTACTCCAAGGGCATGCGCCAGCGCGCCCGGGTGGCCGCTGCGCTGGTGCACGACCCGCAGGTGCTGCTGCTCGACGAGCCGTTCAACGGGCTGGACCCGCGCCAGCGAATGCACATGATGGATCTGCTGCACCGCCTCGGCGGCGAGGGCCGCACGATCCTGTTCAGCTCGCACATCCTCGAGGAGATCGAGCAGGTGTCCGGCACCGTGCAGGTGATCGTCGCGGGTCGGCTCGCCGCGTCCGGGGACTATCGCGCCATCCGGCGGCTGATGTCCCACCGGCCGCACGTCTTCGCCGTGCAGTCCACCGATGACCGGGCGCTCGCGGTGGCCCTGATGGCGCAGGAGTCCGTCACCGCCGTGGAACTCGACGGTGTGGGACTCACCGTTCGCGCCGGGGACTACGGCCGCTTCACCCGCGCCCTGCCACGGATCGCGCTGGCCGAGGGAATCCGGGTGCGCCGCCTGATCCCGTCCGACGAGTCCCTGGAAAAAGTCTTCTCCTACCTGGTGGAGGAATCGTGACGACCATCGCCGGCCTCACCACTCGCGGGTTGCTGGGCCGTCGCCGGTTCCTGCTGCTCCTGCCTGCGCCGCTGCTCGTGGTCGGCCTGGCACTGCTGAGTCGCTCCTTCGGTGTTGACCCCGAGCTGTGGGGCCCACCCGTACTGGTCGGTCTCGGTCTCGTGGTGGTGCTGCCGGTGGTGGCGCTGGTCGTGGGCACCGGCGTGCTGGGTTCGGAGATCGACGACGGCACGGTGGTGCACATCCTGGCCACCCCGATACCCCGGTGGCAGATCATCGTGCCGAAGCTGGCGGTGGCGGCCGGTGTCACGACGATCACCGCCGCCCTACCGCTGGCGGTCGCGGGTGTGCTCGCCGACTCCGCCCGGCTCGGCTTGGGCCTCGCCGTCGGCTGCGCGGTAGGCGCGCTCGCGTACTGCGCACTGTTTCTCGCCTTGAGCCTGCTGACCCGGCGACCGGTGTTACTCGGCCTGGTCTACGTGCTGGTCTGGGAAGGCTTGCTGGGCAACCTCGTGCCCGGCGCGCGGGTGCTCTCGATCCAGCAGTACACGGTCGCCATCGCCGATACCATCGCGCCCACCCCGCTGCTGGACGGGCGCGTTGTGCTGCCCGTCGCGGTGGTGATGAGCGCGATCATCACCGTTGCCGCCACGGGATTGGCGATCGACCGGCTCCGGTCATTCAGCCTGGCCGGCGAGACCAGCTGAAGTACATCGAGGTGATGTGATGGACAAGCGCCGCTTCACGTCCGCGTTGGGCAAGTACCTGGTCAACCCGATCGTCAAGACAGCTGTTGCCCTCCGGCTGGCGCCGCCGAGCTATGCGATCATCGAAACGACTGGCCGCAAGTCGGGCCAGCCCCGAAGGACTCCGGTCGGAAACGGGCTGGACGGCAACACGTTCTGGCTGGTCGCCGAGCACGGTCGCCACGCGCACTACGTGCGCAACATCGAAGTCAATCCGCGGGTGCGCGTGAACGTGCGGGGCAGGTGGCGCTCCGGCACGGCGCATCCCCTTCCCCACGACGATCCCCGGGAACGTCTTAGGAAGATCGGCCTACGCTTCAATGGTGCTGTCGTTCAGGTTATGGGCACTGAGCTGCTCACGATCCGCATCGACCTCGACCCCTAGCAGCTCGTTGGGCTCCACAGCATGCTGATCTACGGGCTCCACCGTAGGCGGAGGAAAGGCCGTCAGACATTCACCGACAAGCTGCCTGCCATCATCCGCAGGGGCAATGACGGCATGTTGGTGTTCAGTCGAGCCAGCTCTGCCAGCAGCTCTCTACCTTCTCGAATCACGGCATGTTCGGCTTTCATCCTGGCGTATGGCAGGTCGGTTTGTGCGGATCATCGACGCGGGCGAAGGCCGACAATTTTGCACGTCTCGTCCCAGCACTGCTCGCAGGTGTGCCGGAGCCATTCCATATCACCGTCAGCACCTCGTGGATGACCGACCCCGCACAGGCATCGCATCGGCGAGCCCAGAGGAACATTGCGGTCTCGTCGATCAATGGGGTGCCGCTGCCCGGCAAGCGGGAACCACGTATTTTCCATATCAGTTCGAGGAGCAATTTAAGGCTAAAGCTCGCCCCTATGGCCAGTTGCTCAGCACCCAAGGCCGGTCACTTGACGGGGGGGAAGCTGGAAATGGAGTCGACGACTAGCGTGCCAGCTTCCTACCCTACTTCTGATTCATGTCCCGTCAATCCAGTTTTCGACAGTGAGCTCAGAAACACGCTGGAAGTGCCGTACATTGCGGGTCACCAGGATCAGCCCTCGGGCCAGTGCGATCGAGGCGATCCGCAGGTCGGGTTCGGCCAGTGGAGTGCCACTGCGCTCAAGTGTTGCCTTCAATACGCCGAAGGTACGGGCGGCCAAGGTGTCGAACGGCAGCACAGTCTGCGCGCTCCGGATGACCTGTTCGACCCGCGCGGACAGTTCTTCGCGTCCAACGCGGCGTGCGCCGTAGACCAGTTCACCGACCGTGGTCGAGGTGGTGAACTGCTCCCGCGGTGTGACGGTGGCCAAGCGGCGGATGAGGTGTAGCGGTGGGGCAGGCTTGATCGTCGCGCTGAGGATATCGGTGTCGAAGCAGTATCCCTTCACGTGAGGTCCGGCGCCGGACGGTCAACTACCTGTCCTCGCGCAGCGATAATGTCGGCCATGTCCTCGTCGACGGTGTCCCAGTCGCCAGCGAGGGCACCCGCGAACGCGGCGAGCCCGATCGTCGGGTGCGCTTCCTCCTCGGCGACCCGCTGGGGAGGGACGAGGGCAACGACGGGGCGACCTCGGCTCATGATCACGAAAGACTCGCCGTGGCCGACTCGTTCGGCCAGCTCGGAGAATCTGCGTTTGGCATCGGCGACACCGATGTGCTCGATCGTCATGTCTTGAAGTCACTTTCTGCTGGAGATGACTTCAAGTTATCATGTCTCCGCATCAGTTCGAGGAGCGGTTCGAGGCCAGCTCAGCACCCCATTCATCTGCTCGTCCTATGGCCGCAGTTATTCAGCGCCCAGGGCCACCTGGAGGGGCCGCAGTACAGGAAGGGTGCCCGGCCAGTACGTCCCTCACGGTTGGGAGAGCGACCTGAGAGAACCAGCAAGACACCTACTGCTTGCGCCCAGGGTAAAGCCCATACAGGTATCGACTCTGCGGATCTGAAAATTGGGTGTAGCTCAAGCGCCTATGGTCGTGGGCTCAGCTCGACCTTCAGGGCGGGCGGAGTTTCGAGCACGGTGGTGCCTTCACCGTCATGGATGATGGAGAGCTCCCCGGTGGGGAACGGGATGCCGTAGGCCTCGAGGCGGTGCAGCCCTCTGGGTAGTACGGGATTCAGCGACACGCTGCCGGCTGGTAGGTCGGGTTGCAGGCCCAGGCACAGCGTCAGAATCGCCAGCGGTACCCCGGCTGCCCACGCCTGCGGCCGGCATGCGGTGGGATAGGGCACCGGAAAGGCGCCCTCCTCGCGATGGTGTCCGCCGAAGAGTTCCGGTAGCCGGTCGTCGAAGATCGCCAGGGCGTCGAGCAGATCCGCTGCCAGGCGCATCGCCAGGTCGTCGAGTCCATAGCGCCGCAGACCCTCGCAGGCGATCACGGTGTCGTGCGGCCACACCGAACCCACGTGATAGGAGATCGGGTTGTAGCCCGCCATCTCCGTCGAGAGGGTGCGTAGCCCCCAGCCACTGGCCATGGCCGGATCTGCCAGCTGCAACGCGACCTGTTCGGCCTCCTGTTGCGACGGTACGTCGCACCACAGCAGGTGGGCCATGTTCGAGGTGATCGAGTCGACCTGGCGCTTGTCCCCGTCCAGAGCCATCGCGAAGGACCCGGGAGCGCCACCAGTCCCGGGCCGCCAGTACCGCTGCCGGATCAGCGCACGCAGCTCCTCCGCCTCCGCCACCAGGTCGTGGGCCTCCGCCCGGTGGCCGAGGTGGGCCAGCACCGCGGCGAGCTCGCGGCGGGCGCGATAGGCGTAACCCTGCACCTCCACGATCGCGATCGGTGGCTCGGCAAGGCGTCCGTCGGCGAACTGAACGCTGTTGTCGGAGTCCTTCCAGCCCTGGTTGGTCAGTGACCGTTCACCGGTGGGCGCGTACTCGATCAGACCGTCCTGGTCCGGGTCTCCGGGGCCGCGCAGCCAGCCGAGCGCTGCCCGAGCGGCAGGCAGCAACGCGGCCAGGACCTCCCGAGAAGCTCCCCAGCGCAGCGCCTCACCCAGCATGATCAAGAAGAGCGGGGTCGAGTCGACACTGCCGTAGTACGGGCGGGCTCCGCCGACAGTGCCCTCACCCAGCCACGGCCGGTCACCGAACCGGACCTCGTGCAGGATCTTGCCTGGTTGCTCCTCATTGCCCGGGTCGTTGACCTGTCCCTGCCGGGCGCCCAGCGCGGTGAGGGCGTCGAGCATCAGCTCAGGCCGAAATGCCCTGGCCTGGTAGCTGGAGATCAGCATGTCCCGGCCGAACAGGGCAACGAACCACGGAATCCCGGCGGCGAGCAGACGTCGTGAGCTGTCCAGTTCGTCGGGGATGCCGAGCGCGTCGAGATCGATCAGCGAACTCAGACAGCCGTGGGCCAGACGCTCCGGCCGGCTGCGCACCACCACGTCCGGCTGTCTCGCGGTTTCGATCCTCGGCCGGATTCCGGCCCGCTCCGTGTCGTCGGCACCGCGATGAGCCCGCACCTCCATCCGCAGCACCCACGGCTGATCCCGGCTCAGGTCAACAACCCAGTGTGCGGTGCTCTGGTCGAGCACATCAGGAGGTGGATCGAGCTGCACCGACGTTGCGCGCGGAGTGCCGGTGTCCTCGAAACGCAGATGACCCGGCAGGCCTTGCACCGGAATACCGGGTGACCGCGTACTGGGATCACCCCCGAGACGGCGAACCTGGAAAATGTCGGCGAAGTCGGAGTCCACCTGGATGGACAGGCTCAGCCGCACTGGATCGGGCGTCCAGCAGCGCAGCGTCAGGGTCTCCACCATCCGCCCTGACGTGACCTGGCGCAGCCGCTCGTATTCCACCGGCGCGTCCGGTAGCTGCTGGGGCAGGGTGGCGTAGCCGCAGAAACGGGCTGTCGCCGGACTCACCAGCCCGGCGCCCAGATGCCGTAGTGGTACGGAGTTCAGCTTCACCTGCAACAAGGACAGGTGCCGGGTGTCGTCGGCGATTAAACCGAACGGGCCAGGCCCCATGTCACCGCGTTCGTCGGAGATCGCAAAGGTCAGACCGGCGATGGCGGTGATGGTTCCTGGCCCGGCCAGCACCCCCTGCTGTGGGCTATTTGTCATTGGGTTGTGTGACCTACTGTCGTGAATGTCGGCCGCACCTGCGGCAGGTTGGGCTCAGCCAGCAGCGGCCGGGTGGAAGGTGGCGGTGCGCTTGCGCTGAGGAGGACGGGTTTCGGTACATGCATATCATGCGTCGGTTTGAGGAGTTTGGTGCAGCTGCGGGTCAGCGCCGTTGCGGAGAAGTGCTCGGCGACATGGCTGCGGCAGGCCGCTCGATCGATCTCCCCGATTCGGCCGATCACCGTCGCAAGTTCGGCAGAGGTGTCCCGGACGAACCCGGTCACCCCGTCGCGTACGACCTCCGGGACCGAGCCTCTGTTGGTGGCGAGCACCGGCGTGCCACAGGCCATGGCTTCGATGAGCACCATCCCGAACGGCTCACGCCAGGAGATCGGAAAGAGCAGCGCCGAGGCGCGTGAGAGGAAATCGTAGACTGCCTCGCGGCCGAGCTCGCCGAGAAACACCACATCGGGGCCGAGATGCGGCGCGACTTCGCGCTGGAAGTACGCCTGCTCGGCGGGTTCGTTCCGGCATTTGGCGGCGATCAGCAGGGGCAGACCCGCTTCGCGGGCCAGCGCGATGGCTTCGGCGGCACCCTTTTCGGGCCCCATCCGGCCGAGGAACGCCAGATAACCCTCTGCTGTGGCGCGAAAGGGGATCTGGTCGACGTCGACGGCGTTATAGCAGATGCCCGCGAAGGGCAGATGCGGCGCCACCGCCCGCTGCGAACGGCTGATCGCGACCAGTTGTAGCTGAGGTGCGCGAGCCACCAGCCCGTTGTAGATGTCGAGCAGCTCGCCCTCCAGTGAGAGGTGCACCACGTGCAGTGCGGGTATCGGCCCCTGCGCGGAGAGCAAGGCGCCGAGCGGACCGGAGTGGTCGATCACCACGTCGACATCGGAGAGCGCGTCCAACCCACTGAGCACATGCTGCCACTCGTCGCTTGCTATCCCGATCTGGGCGGGCAGGGTGTCCAGTGGCGAGATCACTCGGACACCGGGAACGACCGAGCCCGGAGCTGCGACGAGCGTTACGTCGTGGCCGGCTGCGGCCAGACCGGCAGCCTGCAGTGCGACGACGCGCTCGGTGCCACCGTAGGCGGGCGGCGGGGTGGGGATCCACGGTGGGGCAAGTAGTCCGATGCGCATGTTGACGACTTTCTTGAGAGGCGACGGGCCGCCGGCAACCCCCCATGTCAACTACGTCGGTCAACGTCGGGCGACATCGATCCGACTGACGGCCATCGGGCTGTGCAGGTGCGGAAATGTGGCGACGGCGCCATCGGCGTAACCCATCTGAGGTGACGCTCTACTAAGGCAGAAAGCCAAGATGGCCGAGAACGTCGCGCACCCTTACCGCGCTCCCAAGTGAAACGTTCACCGACGCCTGTCGTCAAGATGGCACATCTCAGAGGAGATGTACGTCACCTTCTAACCTCGCCGCCGCGAGGGCAGCTATCGATACGCAGTGACACGCAGCGCCATCGGTCGATTACACTTCAGTGAGGGACGTGACGCGCGGCGGACCTGACCGGCGTAGACGGCGCGGTCTGACATGGGGGCATCCATGGCTGGCGGTTCGGCTGAGGTGACGCCCATGCTTGCCACGGCGGGGCCTGTGCCCGATGAACCGGGATGGGCGTTCGAGTTCGGCTGGGACGGCGTTCGTTCGCTGGCCGATGTGGGCCCCGATCATATGCATCTTTTCGGTGGCCGTAAGCGGACCACCAGCAGCTACCCCGAACTCGACGTGCTGCCTGCGCTGGCCAAGCGCCGGGTGCTGCTGGACGGCAAGATCGTGGCCTTGGACGCTTGCGGGCGGCCCAGCTTGCCGCGGCTGCTGCATCGGATGAACCTCAAACGCCCCTCGGCCACGTTGCTGCGGCAGGTCCCGGTGGCTTACTACGTCTTCGATCTGCTGCGCCTGGACAACCGCTGCACGCTGCAGCTGCCCTATCAGCGGCGCCGCGAGCTGCTGGCGGAGCTCGACCTCACCGGCGGGCCGATTGTGCTGACGCCGTACTTCCTGGACACCGATGGGCAGGCGATGTTGGACACGGCCGCCCAATACAGCCTGCACTGCGTCGTGGCCAAACGCCTCGACTCCACTTATCAACCCGGGCGTCGCACGCGGTGCTGGGTCCAGACCGCGTTGCGCCGCGCCCAGGAGGTCGTCATCGGCGGCTGGCTGCCCGCCAAACGCGGCCCCACCGGGGTACTCGGATCGTTGCTGGTGGGAGTTCCCACCGACCAAGGTCTGCGTTACACGGGCCAGGTCAGCGCAGGGATCACCGATGCCGCACGCATCGAGTTGCACGCTCGGTTGGCCGATCTGGAGCAGGCCGAAAGCCCATTCGTCGACGAGGTGCCCCCGGCGACGGCCCACGCCGCGCGCTGGGTGGACCCGGAGCTGCACGGCGAGGTGTGCTACCAGAGGTGGACCTCCCGCGGCCGGCTTGCGCACCCGAGCTGGGCCGGTCTACGACAGCGCAAGCACCCGGCGGCGATGCACGGACCTGTGGTGATCGCAGCCATGCCGTCACATCCTCCTGTTCGAGCGCGATCCGACGAAGGGGAGCTGGTCCAGGCTCGGGCGGGGGCGCGGCGGGAACAGCTCTCCCCGCACTTCCTGTACAACGCGCTGGCCGCTATCTCCGTCCTGGTGCGTACCGACCCGTTCAGGGCTCGGGAACTGCTGATGGATTTCGCCGGCTTCACCCGTTACTGCTTCCGGTCCGCCGCCGAGTTCTCCACGCTTGCCGAGGAGCTGGAGAATATCGATCGTTACCTGGCCTTGGAGCAGGCTCGGTTCGAGGAGCGACTCCAGGTGACGACCAGCGTCGTGCCCCAGGCGCTGTCGGTGGTGCTGCCGTTCCTCTGCGTCCAGTCGGTAGTGGAACATGCCGTGCGACATGGGATAGAGGAGCTACCGGGCGGGGGCACTGTCGCGCTCTCGGTCCTCGTCACCGGCGCCGACTGCCTGATCACCGTCGAAGCCGAAGGACGGTGGGCGCCGCATCCAGACCTGACCGAGGTCGACGAGCGGTTGCGGTCAGCGTTCGGCGACGGCTACGGCCTGGTAGTGGAAAGCAGTCAAGGGGTGGGCAGCAGAGTCAGCCTGCGGGTGCCCATGAGCTACGGGTCGACCGTGCCCGTGCGGTGAGCGTTACCAGGCGCCTGACGAACCGATGGCCACCCGTGCTTACGATTCGTGTTTATCCGCACTGTCTGCGGGTACATCGCGGAATCGAGGAGTCGACGTGGCAGAGCCGGACATCGCCGTTCCGAGCGACAGCGCGGCAGCGCCGGCCCCGGACGACGGTGGTCGGCGCCGCCCGCCTTGGTCGCTGAGTGTGCTCATCGGGCTGACCGCGGTGGCGCTCGCCGCCGTCCTGCTCGGGCTGTTCTTTGGCTGGCGCATGATGCAGGCCGATCGGCAGGAGACTCAGCGGGAGGTGGTGCTGCAGACGGCCCGGCAGGCTGCCGACAACCTGACCACGATCGACTACCGAACCGCCGATCGTGATGTGCAGCAGTTGCTGGACGGCTCCACCGAGGAGTTCGCCGTTCAGTTCGGCATCAGCGGACCCGCGTTCCTCGAGGTCGTGAAGCAGACGCAGCTGGTGTCCACGAGCGAGATCACCTCAGCGGGAATCGAACAGGTGGACGAGGACAGCGCCCGGGTGCTGCTCGCGGTCAAGGCTTTGGTGCGGGATGCGGCCACCCCGCAGGGCACGCCGCGCAATTACCGGATGGGTATGGAGCTGGTGTTCACCGACGGACGGTGGTTGGTGTCCAAGGTGGAATTCGTTCTGTGAACAGAAGTCCCATCCGGGCGCTGATCGGACTCAGCGTCGTTGTGGTGGTGCTCGGCGTGGTGGTGAGTGGGTTGTGGTGGCTCGATTACCACCACAACCAGACCGAGGCCGCCAGAACCGCCGCGCTGGCGGCCGCCCGCGAGCAGAGCCGCACCGCCGACACCGACGTGCTCGCCTCGTCGGTGGTTCGGGCAAACCCCGAAGAGGTGGTGGTGCTGTTGTTCGTCAACCAGCGAACCTCCGGCTCCGCGGTTGCGACGGTGCAGCTGGCCGCGCTCCGCATTGTGCTGATCATGACCAGGGTCGACGGCCGCTGGATGATCTCTGATCGCAGGCAGGTGTGATCATCGACCTGGCCCGGCCTCGGGAGGCGGCGGCGAGACCTGGCGCCCTTCCGGTTACGATCGGCGCGGGCCGACGACGACTCCGGTGGTCGCCAGGCCCGTACTTTGCACGGCGAGATCCCCGGAGTTCGAGGCAGCCAGGAGGCAACTGTGACGGCCGTCGCGCCACAGCCTACCGTCACGCGTCCGCACCCGACGCGAACCACAACTAAGGGGTCGACGCTTCTCGGTTTGTTCAGCACGACCGATCACAAGGTGATCGGCATGCTGTACCTGGTCACGTCGATGGCCTTTTTCTTCGTCGGCGGTGGCATGGCGATGCTGATGCGCGGCGAGCTGATGCGGCCGGAGCTGCAATTCTTGTCCAATGAGCAGTACAACCAGCTGTTCACCATGCATGGCACGATCATGCTGCTGCTTTATGCGACGCCGATCCTGTTCGCCTTCGCCAATCTGGTACTGCCATTGCAAATCGGCTCACCCGACGTCGCCTTTCCCCGCCTGAACGCATTCTCTTACTGGCTGTTCCTCTTCGGTGGCTGCATTGTGCTGTCGGGATTCCTCACCCCGGGTGGCGCAGCGGACTTCGGCTGGTTCGCCTACACCCCGCTGTCCGACGCGATCCACTCGCCCGGAGCAGGCGCCGACCTGTGGATCACGGGCCTGGTTCTCGCCGGCCTTGGCACCATCCTGGGTGGAGTCAACATGATCACCACCGTGGTCTGCCTGCGGGCTCCGGGGATGACGATGTTCCGGATGCCGATCTTCACCTGGAACATTCTGGTCACGTCATTGCTGATCCTGCTGGCGTTTCCGATTCTCACCGCGGCGCTGCTCGGGCTGCTGGCGGATCGGCACCTCGGGGCGCATGTGTTCGACCCGGACAACGGTGGCGTCATCCTGTGGCAGCACCTGTTCTGGTTCTTCGGCCATCCTGAGGTCTATATCGTGGCGCTGCCATTCTTCGGCATCGTCTCGGAGATCTTTCCGGTGTTCAGCCGTAAGCCACTGTTCGGCTACAAGGGTCTGGTACTCGCGACACTGACGATCGCGGCGCTGTCCGTGGTGGTATGGGCGCACCACATGTATGCGACAGGCGCCGTGCTGCTACCCTTCTTCGCCTTCACCACGTTCCTCATCGCCATTCCCACCGGAGTGAAGTTCTTCAACTGGATCGGCACCATGTGGCGCGGCCAGCTCACCTTCGAGACCCCGATGATGTTCTCGCTGGGATTCCTGGTGACGTTCCTGTTCGGTGGACTTTCCGGGGTGCTGCTGGCTGCTCCACCGATCGACTTCCACGTGGCGGATACCTACTTCGTGGTCGCGCACTTCCACTACGTGCTTTACGGAACCATCGTGTTCGCCACCTTCGCCGGGATTTATTTCTGGTTCCCGAAGATGACCGGCCGGATGCTCAACGAGCCGCTGGGCAAGCTGCACTTCTGGTTGACGTTCATCGGGTTCCATCTGACGTTCTTGGTACAGCACTGGGTGGGTAACGAGGGCATGGTGCGCCGTTACGCGGACTACCTGCCCGAGGATGGATTCACCACACTGAACACGATCTCCACCATCGGCGCGTTCATACTCGGCGCCTCCACGTTGCCGTTCCTGTGGAACGTGTTCCGCAGCTACCGCTATGG
>JBOHHE010000079.1:0-5866 GCA_050700355.1 Pseudonocardiaceae bacterium | reverse complement strand
GTTTGGGGAGAACAAGCCGCGCTCACCGCGGTTGCTTCTCCCCAAACAGCGATCACCTTCCCCTGGTCCACGGCACACCGCACGGTTCCCGACACAGGTGCTGTTGCAGTGTGGACGACCGACGAATGGTTCCTTGGGGAGGACGCTCGACGTCTGACTGCGGTGATCAGCTGCACCTGCCCAATGGCGTGGGTGAGTAATTCGGGGTTAGGTGATGAGCAGGTCGGCGGCGCGGTCGGTGAGTTGGCGGACGGCGGGGCGTCGCCGGTAGGGGCCGAGGTGGCCGATGAAGCTGGTGAGGTGGCTGGGGTCCTGGGGGATGGAACCGGGACTGCGGTGCGGCGGCCGGGTGGGTCCGGAGGGGTACGTATCTCGCAGGGCGCATCCGCGACAACAAGTCGGTAGTCGGTGGTGACCAGAGGACAATCCAAGTCATCGGCCAGCACGACGTACGGACCGTCCACCACCCGGATCCGATCTCGTAAGGCGAACGCGAGTCGCACATGGCCAGCCGTAGGAATCATGAACCGCCGCGGAAGCGCTAGCGCCTCGACGCCCGTAGTGCGCTTTCGACCGCTTGCTGGGCCAGGGCGGAGAGCGGCAGCTTGCGAGCCTGCGTCGGTCGCAGTGCGGATGTCGCGCTGGGACGGCGGGTTTTGACCTTGAAGGTTGAGGTTCGCGGTCGGCCCGATCTAGCACACACCGCTTGAAAAGCTGCCCGCGGCAGCAGCACCGCCACCGCGTAAGGCAGGATGGCGACCACGTAAAGGGAGGTAGAGCATGATCATCGAGGTGATGTACAGCATCGCCGATGGCCCGCTCAGACCAGGTGAACTGGAGATCGCTCGAACAGCGGCCCCGCTGGTGAGCTGGTCTGTCAACACCGGCGACGTATCGGAGGGGTGGGCCCTGGAAGGTAACGACCTCGCCATCGAGCTGCACTTTCCCGACAACACCGTATGGACGGGCGAGGCGTACCCCGTGGCTGAACAGCCACCCGAGCACGAGTTTCCATCGAAGGTACAACTACGCGGTATCGGCGCACTCAGCGAGAATTCGGTCCCGGTGCACGCCGAGGTGGTGGAGAAGCGCATCGAAGCGATGCTAGCCGCGCGTCAGCGCTGACCCGGGAGGCTCTGTAGGTCGTTGGCGCCAACGCGCGACTGGCGCTGAAACCATGGCAGGCTGCTTCGAAGCGAGGTGAGCTCGGTCTGAGCTGCCGGTTCACCATCGGGATGCCCCACAAGCAGGTAGCTGCCATTGCTCATGACCACGACCAGCACCGTGACAGGCACTGGTAACCCCGGACTGATGCCATGACTGAGACCACCCATCGCCACATCGTCACCATGGCGAAACCATTGCTGTCCCAGCCTGGCTTCGCCATGTCCACTTCCGGTCCTCTCACTACCGGTGATTTCCGATGAACGACGCCGCTGGGATCCTCTACTTCATCGGTGGGGCTTAGCTGTCGGCGGGCGGGATGTTGTTGTTGTATCGGAAGAAGTTTCGGGGGTCGTAGGTCGCTTTGAGGTCGGAAAGGCGGCGCAAGTTGCGGCCGAGCGCATCGTCGACACCGGCCCGCATCGGCTCATCGGCGAGCCCGGTGAAATTCAGGTACACCCCACCGGTGCCATACGGCCGGATGCTCTCCCATGCCGACCGGACCCACCCGATGGTCTCGGCGTCCGCGGCGGGCTCGTGCCACATACCGTCGATCGAGACCAGAAACGGCGCCGAGCGTTCGGCGAACGCCGTTTCCTCGGGGCCGACCGCGCCGATCGCGCCGCCCATGTGGAAAGTATTGACCAGCGTCAGCGGGGCGGGCCGGCTCAGCGCCAGACCCGCGATGACGTCGATCGCGTCGTCGGTGAGCTCGGTGAGGTATTGCGACTTCCAGTACGCCCGCAGGGTGTTGCGTGGAAAGATCGGGTCGAATCCGGTCTGCACCATGGTGAACGGCATCGGCTGGGACATGTCGAATAGCGGGGTGCCGAGCTCGCGCAATGGTTGCATGACCTTCATGCCCTCATCCGGGTCGCCGGAGTAGACAGCGCCGACGATGGCGCACGGGCGGTTGTGCACCACCTCGGGCATCCCGGGAGCCGCCGGGAAGGTGATCGCCACCACCGTGGAGGTGACCTCCTCCGGCGCCTGCGCCACATAGGCCCGCCAGCCGCGCAGGACCTCGGCGATGTCTTCCAGCGGGTAGAACGGCGCGGTGAAGGCGACGATGGGGCCCACCGGATGCAGGCGGAAGGTGAAGGAGGTGACAATACCGAAGTTGCCGCCGCCACCGCGGACGGCCCAGAACAGCTCGGGATTGTGCTCGGCGGAGGCCGTGCGTACCTGGCCATCGGCGCACACCACCTGAGCTGCCACGACATTGTCGCAGGAGAGGCCGTACTTACGGCGTAGCCATCCGTAGCCGCCGCCCAGGGTCAGGCCGGCCACCCCGGTCTCGGAAACCACCCCCATGGGGGTGGCGAGACCGAAAGCCTGGGTCTCGCGGTCCAGGTCGCCTACGACGGCGCCGCCCTGCACGTGGGCCAGCCGTCGGTCGGGATCGACCTGGACGCCACGCATGGCCGAGGAGAGGTCGATGAGCAATCCACCGTCGATCGTCGACAGGCCGGCGACGGAGTGCCCGCCGCCGCGCACCGCGACGGCGAGCTCGTGCTCACGGGCGAAGTTCACCGCGTCGATCACATCCGCCGTACCTGAGCACTGCGCGATCACCACGGGCCTGCCCACATGCATGGCGTTGAAGACATCGCACGTCCGGGGAACCCCGGTGGCACCTAGCGAGCTGACCACCTGCCCCCGCAGCTGCCCGCGGAAAGCTTCGAGCACGTAGTCGGCGAGGTCGATCCACGGTCCATGAAGCGTTGTCATACTGACGGTCACGTGAATCCCCTCATCGTCAGAGTGGCACGCTGGACGGTCGCACGTTTGTGATGTTGACAAAAGCTGAATCCAGCGTTATCCAGCATCCTAAAGTAGTTCAAACTTCGAACCCATCACCTTTTCGGCGTAATGTACGACTTCCGGCGTGACGTTCATGTGAGTGGCAGCCGGATGATCTGATAGCTCGTGTTCGGCTCGGGAGTGGTGGTAAATCGTCCGTTCACGGCGTAGAGGAACGTGTCGAACGTCGCAATCGTCGCCGGCACGTCCAGGGCCGGGTCGGTGATCGTCCTGGTAAGTGCCCCGCTACGGTAGGTGGAGTCCAGCGTGACAACCGCGACCTTGTTGAAGAGGTTCTGCACGGCGTACAGGGTGTCACCGCGCAGCAGCAATCCGTCGCCGCAGGTCAGCCGCTCCCCACCCAGATCGATGGTCTGGGCGACGCCGCTGGCCGGGTCCACCGAGAAGAGCAGTCCGGTGTTGAACTGCACGACTATCAACCGCGCGCCATCCGGTGTCGCTTCGATGCCGTTCGCGTTCACCTGGGGCGCCAATTCGCAATAACCGGGACCGCTGTTCTGATAGGTCAGGTCTCCGGTGATCGGCAACTCACGGACCGAAGCCGGATCCGGGAGGTCACCGTTCGGGCCGAACGGAACCACGTACAGGAACGGCCTGATCGAATCGGTGAAGTACGCCGCGTCGCGGGTGATCACAACGTCGTTGACGAAGCTGCCGCCGTTCGGCGCCACCTGGTAGTCGGCCAGCCTGGCACCGGTCGCGGCGTCATAGAAACTGACCCGACCGGTGGCGCCACCCGCGACGACGAGCCGGTTGCGACCGTCGACCCTCATCCCGACCGCCAATCTGCCCTGTTCGCCCGGTACCAGCACACTGCCATCACCGGTCAGCAGATCCCCTCGGTAGATGGCGCCATCACGCAACGACCCGGCATAGAAGGTCGCTCCCTGTCCGACCGCGATCCCCTCGGCTTGGAATCCGTCCGGGAGCCCGATCACCGATGGCGAGGTCGGCGGGGGATCGACCACAGTGGGGGACGGGGAACACGCCAACCCGAATAGCATGATCACGAAGACACCGGCCAAGGTCCTGACGGATCTGCGCATCTCACTCCGTATCCGTTTCGTCGAGTGGTCCGCCGCCGACTGGGTGGTCGACACCGAGCGCCTGTAGCAGCGGCTGGTCGGTCAGCTGGTCGATGAACCAGTTCGGATACACCGGCATCAGCGGTGTGGCGGCATCGCGTAGCGCATCGGCATCCTCACCTGATGTTGTCTCTTGATGTCACGGCCCAACTTAGGCCGCGCGAACTGCGCGGGTCGACCCCACCGCAAGCTCAAGGCCCCAAGCTCAAGACGGAGTGCGGAATTCTCGTGGCGTCGATGTCGATCCGGCTCGGTTGCGTTCGTGTAGAGGGTGAGAGGCCGGCTCGCCGCCGCCTCTCACATCAATTCGGCAAGGGAGGAACAGTCATGAAGCAGTACCTGCTCAGCATCTACCAGCCCGAGGGGGATCCACCGCCGGCCGAGGTGCTGGATCCGATCATGCGGGACGTCGAGGCGGTGAATGCCGAACTTCGAGCGGCCGGCGCCTGGGTGTTCGCCGGCGGACTGCACCCGCCGAGCACGGCCACCGTGGTGCGGGTCAAGGAGGGTGACGTGCTCACCACCGACGGCCCGTACCTCGAGGGCAAGGAACACATCGGCGGGTTCACGGTCATCCAGGCGCCCGATCTCGACGCCGCGCTAGAGTGGGGCGGCAAGCTCGCCCGAGCGATCACCCTCCCGATCGAGGTCCGGCCGCTGCAGGACGGCAGCTGCGGGTGAGCTCCGGCGTGCCGCCGGTGCCCGCCTCGGAAATAGAGCGCGTGTTCCGCGAGGAGCACGGCCGCGCGGTGGCCGTCCTGGTCCGGGTTTTCGGGGACATCGACGTCGCCGAGGATGCGGTCCAGGACGCGTTCACCGCGGCGGCGCACCGGTGGCCGTCGGGTGGACTGCCCCCGAGCCCGGCGGGATGGATTCTCACCACCGCCCGCAACCGGGCGATCGACCGGTTACGCCGGGAAGCCTCCCGCGCCGACCGGCACGCCCAGGCCGCCCTGCTACAGGCTCGCAGCGAACTGGCCGAGGAGGGTCCCGTGCGCGACGATCGGCTGCGCCTGATCTTCACCTGCTGCCACCCCGCGCTGGCCACCGGCGCCCAGGTCGCGCTGACGCTGCGCCTCCTGGGCGGGCTCACCACCGGGGAGATCGCCCACGCCTTCCTGGTCCCCGAACCGACCATGGCCCAACGGCTGGTCCGGGCCAAAGCCAAGATCCGCGACGCGCGCATTCCCTACCGGATCCCCGCAGAGGCCGACCTTCCGGACCGCCTCCGAGCTGTCCTGGCTGTGGTCTATCTCATCTTCAACGAGGGCTACACGGCCAGCTCGGGCCAGGTGCTGGTCCGTGAGGACCTCTGCACCGAAGCCATCGGCCTCGGGCGGCTGCTGGCCGAACTCCTGCCCGACGAACCGGAGGTCAGGGGGCTGCTCGCACTCATGCTGCTCACCGAGTCCCGCCGGGACACCCGCACCAGCCCGGACGGCGCCCTCGTGCTGCTGGCCGACCAGGACCGCGACCGCTGGGATCGCGGCCTCATCGCCGAAGGCCACGCCCTGGTCCGGCAGTGCCTGCGGCTGGCCCGGCCTGGCCCGTACCAGATCCAAGCGGCGATCAACGCCGTGCACAGCGACGCACCGACCGTAGCCGCCACCGACTGGCGACAGATCCTGGCGCTGTACAACCAGCTCTACTCCTTCACCCGGAGTCCGGTCGTGGCACTGCACCGCGCGGTTGCGGTCGCCGAAGTCGAGGGACCAGTCGCAGCACTGACCCTCGTCAACGGCCTCGGCCTCGGTCATTACCACCTCTTCCACACCATCCGCGCCCACCTGCTG
>JBOHHE010000078.1:0-4828 GCA_050700355.1 Pseudonocardiaceae bacterium | reverse complement strand
GGTGAGCACAGCCGTGCAGGACGCCTACACCAGGCTGCGGGAATTGGTGCGTCGCCGGTTGGCGGGTTGCGCTGCGGCGCAGGTCGCGCTGACCGAACACGAGAACGCGCCCGAGGTCTGGCGCGCGCCGCTGGTCGCGGAGCTGGAGCGGGCGGGGGTCGGCGCTGATGAGGTGATGGTGGCCGCAGCGCAGCGGGTGATGGCCATTGTGGACGAGGCGGGCACCCGGTCGGGGAAATACACGGTGGACCTGCGCGGAGCACAAGGCGTGCAGGTCGGTGACGGCAATCATCAGGTCAACTCGTTTCCCACCCCGCCAACGCCGTGACACCCACGGTGGATCCCGCGCCGGAAGAGGACGACGCGCGGGTGGATGCGCGCAACTCGCAGGGTGTCCAGGTGGGTCCGGGTGGCCTCCAGATCAATGTCTATGCCGAGGCCCGGTCGGTGCGCTGGCCGCACCGGGTGGGCGCGGTTCCCCTGCTGGCCTACTGCTTCCAGGAACGCGTTCCGCAGATGCGTGGGCTGGATGAGGCGGTGTCAGCGGGACGCACGGCGGTGGTGACTCAGGTGCTTTCCGGGCTGGGCGGGGTGGGCAAGACCCAGCTGGCCTCGGTGTACGCCCGTCGGGTCTGGGGTGAGGGTGAGCTGGACCTGCTGGTCTGGGTGACTGCGCGCAGCCGGGGCGCGGTGCAGGCTCGCTACGCCCAGGTGGCCGCGGAGATCGGTCAGATGCCACCGGGTGAGGTGGAGAGGGCGGCGGAGTGGTTTCTGGGTTGGATGCAGACCACGACGCGGCGGTGGCTGGTGGTCCTTGACGACCTCAGTGATCCGGCTGATTTGCAGGGTCTGTGGCCGGAGGGCGCGTGTGGGCGGGTCTTGGTCACCACCGGCCGTCGCGACGCCGCGTTGGCTGGTGGCGCTCGGCAGGTGATCGAGGTGGGGCTCTACACCCCGGGGCAGGCGCTGGCCTACCTACGGGAGAAGACCGGTGACGACGCCACCCCCGAGGATGCCGCCGGCCTCGCCGCTGAGCTGGGGTATCTGCCGTTGGCGCTGGCCCAAGCCGCTGCTTACCTCCGTGATCGGCACGAGACCTACGCGGGGTACCGGCGCCGGGTGCGCGACCGACGCAGGCGGCTCGCGGAGTTGTTTCCGAGTGATGCGTTGGCTGATGATTATCGGTCCACGGTGGCCGCGACCTGGTCGATCTCCCTGGAAGTAGCGGATCGGCTTCTCCCGGCGGGTCTGGCCACCCCGCTGCTGCGCCTGGCCGGCACCCTGGATCCCAACGGTGTCCCGATCGAGGTGTTCACCACCCCCGCGGCCCTGAGCTTCCTCACCGACCAGTACCAACCCCCCGAACCGGCGGATGTCCCCAGGCGGGTGCAGGAGCAGGATTGCCGCGACGCCTTGAGCAATCTGCACCGCCTCAACCTGATCAGCCTCGATCGCGGCGGTGGCCCCCGCGCGGTCTGTACCCACGCCTTGGTGCAACGCGCCACCCTCGACCCCCTACCCACCGACGCGCTCGCGGCCACGGTGCGCGCGGCGGCCGACGCGGTGCTGGCGGTATGGCCGCAGATCGAACGGGACACCACCCTGGGCCAGGCGTTGCGGGACTGCGCGATGACCCTGAAAGAACGCCACAACGCGCCGTTGTGGATTCCTGAGGCTCATCCGACGTTATTCCGTACCGGTCAGAGCCTGGGCGAGTGCGGCCTGGTCAGCGCCGCCGTCCACTACTGGACCCAGACGGCCACCGACGCCGTCGATGCTCTGGGTGTGGATCACCCGGACACCCTGAGCACCCAGCACAATCTCGCCTACTGGCGGGAACAGGCACATGATCAAGGGGAATCACGCTGATCATCGTGACGCCGCATTGTGTTGGGTCAGTCATCGGGTGCGGGCCAGGCAATCGGAGGTGAAGGCTTCGATGGCGTCTGCCAGTTCGATGGCGTCTCGGCCGGGAGATTCGAGACGATGCAATGCGGTGCGCACCTGTTCTATCGATATCACGATCGTGTGGATGCGTTGTGATGGAGGCAGGTCGAGTACTGGCGCCAGTGCTTCGGCTGCGCCGTCGACCTTGTTTTGCAGGATCCGGGCGGTGGCCAGGGCGCTGCGGGCGCCTGCCTCGTGGCCGAATGATCGGTCCCGGTCTGTGGCTGTGGCGTAGGCGTTGAGCGCTTCGAGGGCGATGCGTTCGGTGTTGGTTGCCTCCGGTTGGCCGCCCCAGGCGAGTGCTTCGGTGGCGTAGTAGAGCTGGCTGGGCCTGCTGAAGGTGCAGATTCCGCCGAGGATGTCCAGCGCGTCGGGCTGCACGCGGTGGCCTCGGCGCCGAGCTGGGCATAGCGCGCTGACTCCGCCCATTGCACTGACCAGTAGGCGATGCCGTATTGGATGCCCCGGATCCAGGCGCGCAGCCCGTCGTTGTCGGCGTAGGCGTAACCTGTGCGGGCTTGGGTCATCGCGTCGTGCAGTGCCCCGAGATCGTGCGAGGCATCGGCCATCAG
Source organism: Pseudonocardiaceae bacterium (assembly GCA_050700355.1). Classification (GTDB taxonomy): domain Bacteria; phylum Actinomycetota; class Actinomycetes; order Mycobacteriales; family Pseudonocardiaceae. The sequence continues at coordinate 2,309 of JBOHHE010000078.1, read as the reverse complement.
GCCGCAGGTGATCCCGGCGAGTAGGCAGAGGTCTCTGGTCTGCTCCGGGCGCTGGCAGCCTTCTAGCGGCTTGAACGCGCGATCCTGGGTGTCCACCCGGGGTAACGCTGTGGTACTCACCGCGATGGTCCAGTCAGACCTCTGCTTCCATGTGCTAGCGCGACGGATTTTGGCCGATGATCACTAAGTTGTGTCGTTGTGAGACCAACCTCTTGAGGGGACAAGGGAAGGTGGTGACCGGATGGATCAACGGGCTGCATGCGAGAGTGAGATCGTGGAGCTGAGCCAGCAGGAGGCTGAAGATGCCTTCGATGCTGTGGCTCGCCGCGAGATGGGGATTAGTGGAGTCCAGTTCCTGCGCCGTTGGGACGCCGGATTATACGCGGGTCGCAAGATGGACGACGTCAAGGGCCTGGTGGCAACGTGGATGGTCATCGGTCTCGTACGATGACCCGATGCCTGGGGATAGCCCGCAGGAGGCGGTCACTGCATTCCTCAATCCACTGAGGATGGAGCACCGCTGACGTGTACCCGAAATGAGGCGGAGGATCAGTTAGCACTGGCCGAGACTTCGCACAAACTGTATCGCTCGTGGTCTTCGCCGCTGGATCGGCCTGAGCTACGCCGACCCGCCGAATGAGCCTGTAGCCGGTTTGCTGCCCTGATCCAGCGTAGTACCGCCGCATTATGTTGTGTCGGTTATCGGGCGCGTGCCAGGCGCTCGGAGGTGAAACCCTCAATGGCGCCGGCCAGTTCGATGGCGTCCCGGCCGGGGTCTGGGAGAGCGCTCAGCGCGGTGCGTACTCGTTCCACTGTGTTCACGACGCCGTGGGTGCGTTGGGCTGGGGGAAGTTGCAGTACCGGGGTGAGTGCTTCGGTGGCGCCGTCGACTTCGCCGTGAAAGACCCGGGCGAGGGCCAGTGTGCTGCGGCTGCTTGCTTCGTGGCCGAAGGAGCGGTCCTGGGCCGGTGCTGTGGCGTAGGTTTCGAGGGCTTCGAGGGCGAGGCGTTCGGTGTTGGTCGCTTCTGGTTGGCCGCCCCAGGAGAGGGCTTCGGCGGCGAAGAAGAGCTGGCGGGGGCGGGTGAAGGTGCACATCCCGCCGAGTGCGTCCAGCTCGTCGGGCTGTACATGGTCCCGCAGGTCAGTGGCCCGATCCAGGGCGACATGTGCCTCCTCCAGCCGGTTGAGTGCGGCCAGCGCTCGGGCTTCGCCGCTGGCCAGCCACACCCTGGCGGTGCCCTGGCTACGGGCCGCGACCTCGGCGCCGAGCTGGGCATAGTGCAGCGAATCCTCCCAGCGCCCTGACACATAGGTGAAAGATGCTTGCAGGCCCCGGATCCAGGCCCGCAGCCCGTCGTGTCCGGCGTTGTCCGCGCAGGCGTAACCGGTGCGGGTCTGGGTCATCGCGTCGTGGAAGGCGCCCAGGTCGTGCGAGGCCATGCCCATCAGCCCGCAGGCGATCCCGGCGACCAGATACAGGTCCCGGCTCTGATCCGGACGTTGGCGGCCTTCCAGCAGAGTGAAGGCGCGCTCCTGGGTTCCTGCCAGATCTTCCAGGATCGTGGGCAACGGCTGCTGCTGGAAGGCAACGATCAGGCGACGTACGTCGTCGAGGAGCTGGTCGAGGGTCTCGGCTCCGACGTTGGAGGTTTGGATGCGGGTGAGGAAGTCCCGAGCCCGGTCGGCGCTCATGGTGATCACCTGCCCTTCCCAGTCGGTCAGCGCGGTGCCCCGCTGTCTGACTGTCCCATTGTGCCCCCGGGAAGGTCGTAGTGCCTCGATGCCGTAGGGCGGACCCAACAGCCGGGTCACCGGCTCGCCGAACATCTCCTCCAGTGTGCCCTGCGCCGCTGGGTAGGGCAGCCCATTTAGTTCTCCGGCGACCCACCGGTACGCTTGGCGCTCACTGAGCACGGTCCCTTTGGCGGCCCGCTGGTAATTCTTCCGGAACTGCTCCAGTGTGAGGTGCCGCTGCCGCAGCAACTGCTCCAGCCGCGTCCGGGGCGGCTCCTGCTCGATCATCCCGCGTACTCCCCTCCGAATTGATCGGCCCACCGTAGATCCCCTGGGCCGAAACGGTGACGATTAACGAGCAGACGACAGCAGAAGGCAACATCCGACAGGCGACGTGGCGTGCTTCCGTCACTGTGACCCGGCGAAGCGGATCATGCCTCAGCAGACCTTCATGGCTGGTCCGGTGAGGACACCACGCCTGGCAGTTAGGGCTGGCCGAGCCTCCGCACAGGCTGTATCGCACGTGGTCTTCGCCGCTGGATCGGCCTGAGCTACGCCGACCCTATGAGTGCGCT
>JBOHHE010000077.1:0-2169 GCA_050700355.1 Pseudonocardiaceae bacterium | reverse complement strand
GCGCGTAGGCCCGCTGGACGGCCGCCGAGCGGGCCCGGGCGGTCCCGGTCCCCCGGCGACGGGTGGGAGTGGCGATCATGCTGCGCGGCGGGGCCGCCAAAGGAACCGTCACGAGGTCACCTCCAGGCATGCGGCTCCGTGCTCGGGAGCCGGTGCGATGCGTTGGACAGCCCGCAGCCGCGCGGAGGCGGCTCGCGGGTTGCTCTCGGTCTCGGCAGGACCGGCCTGCTCGGCGCCCCTGGTCAACATGCGCAGCTGGGGTCCGTGGCCGGGCAGTTCGACGGGCAGGCCAGGTGGGGTGCGTGAGGTGGACAACTGCGCCAGAGCCTGTTTGACGATCCGGTCCTCCAGGGAGTGGTAGGCCATCGCCACCAACCGGCCGCCGACCGACAGCGCATTCAGCGCGGCGGGTATCGCCGAACGCAGTGCCGTCAGCTCGCCGTTGACCTCGATACGCAATGCCTGGAAGGTCCGCTTGGCGGGATGGCCGCCACGTCGGCGGGTGGCGGCCGGGATGGTGCGGTAGACGATCTCGACCAGCCGGGCTGAGCTGGCGAAGGGCTCATGTGCCCGCTCGGCCACGATCGCAGCGGCTATCCGACCGGCGAAGCGCTCCTCGCCGTACTCCCGGAGCACCCGGGCGAGGTCGGTTCGCGAGTAACTGTTGAGTATGTCGGCGGCGGTGGGCCCGGTGCTGGGGTCCATCCGCATGTCCAGAGCGGCATCGCGGGCGTAGGAGAAACCACGCTCTGCGGCGTCGAGTTGCCAGGAGGACACGCCCAGGTCGAACAGCACGCCGTCGAGCTGGCCGATCCCCAGGTGCGCCAGCACCTGGGGTAGTTCGTCGTAGACCGCATGCACCAGACGGGTGCGCTCACCGCAGGCGCGTAGCCGGTTCCTGGACAGATCCAGCGCCTGCGGGTCACGGTCCAGGCCGACCAGGGTGAGGGCAGGATGCGCTTCGAGCAGTGCTGCCGCGTGGCCGCCAAGGCCCAGCGTGGCGTCGACCAGCACGGCAGGCCGACCAGCCAACGCCGGCCGGAACAGCTCCAAGCACCGATCGAGCAGAACGGGAGCATGGTGGGGGGAGCACGCATCCTCGAGCGAGCGATCGGCCACCGCGAGCCTCCCTCTGCCCACACCCACCCCCTCACACGACATGACCCCCGATCACCGGTACTGTCTGAGCTTGTCCCGGTGTCGCCAGGTCTCCGCCCGGTGCGAGGGTCCTGGCGCCGGGGAAGGTGCGTCAGGGCCCTCCTGGTCTGTGTCCTCACACATCGGACGGAGGCCTAGCGACACCGGGACCTGGTGATGCCCCATGGGCACACCCGCCCGGTCAGAACATGCCGGGCAACACCTCCTCCCGCGCTTGGGCGTAAGACTCCTCGTGCTCCTCCAGGTAGCGCTGCCATGCGGCGCTGTCCCAGATCTCCAAGCGGTTGATCGCCCCGATCACCACACAGTCTTTGCTCAAGCCGGCGTAGCGCCGCAGCTCCGGCACGATCGAGATGCGGCCTTGCGCGTCCGGGCGCTGCTCGTCCGTACCGGCGAACAGGTAACGCTGGTAGGCCCGCACCGCCTCGTTGGTGAGCGGTGCTGCGGCCACCTTGCGGGCCATTCCCTCGAACTCCGCTCGCGGAAAGACATACAGGCAGTGGTCCTGTCCCTTGGTGACCATCAACCCCCCTGCGAGCGCGTCCCGAAACTTCGCTGGCAACGTCAGCCGACCCTTGTCATCCAATCGTGGGGTGTGCGTGCCCAAGAACACGACCACCCCACCTCCTCACCGGCCCGCTGACCGGCCCATGGAGCACCCCTGCATTCCATTGATCACCACCGTACCCCACTTTCCGCCACTGTCAACGACAGATATCCCTCTCGTCGCCATTGCCTGAACTAATTTCGCAGCTCAGAACAGGTGGACTGAGGTGGGGGGAAGACCTGCCCCATCGCTCGACAACACGGAAGTGGCGCCCACCACAGGCACACCGATCCAGCTGCAGCGGGGCACCGGGTCTCGGGCGGGGCGGGCGTGGGGGGAAGTGGGGACTCGCCAGTCCGTCAGCTCTCCGGGAACGGCATCACCCCGAAGCCAGACCGTGGGCGACCCGATCCACCTCAACAGGGTGGTGATTTCTTCCCGATTTGACACACTCAGTACAACGC
>JBOHHE010000076.1:0-8006 GCA_050700355.1 Pseudonocardiaceae bacterium | reverse complement strand
AGCTCCTCCAGTCCCGCCGGGACCGCCAGGCGATTCTGGATACCGATCGGCGTGTCACCCTGCTGCACGCCGAGGGCGCCCTGCGCTGGCACATCGGCGGCCCCACCATCATGGCCGCCCAGCTCGATTACCTCGCCGAGCTCACCCACCATCCGACGCTGCGCCTGGGGGTCATCCCCTGGGATCGGCCGCTGACCATGCACGCCCGGCACGCCTTCCACCTCTACGACACCCACACCGCGATCCTGGGCACCGAATCAGGAACAGCATTCATCACCGACCTGGTAGAAGTGGATGCCTACGACCGCCGGTTCACCGAACTCGAGCACGTCGCGGTGTTCGACAACCAGGCCGCCCGGGTATTTCAACGGGTGGCCGACGACTACCGGAGCCTGCTCAGCGGTGACGACAGATGATCGTGACGTGATCTGATGGATGCTGTGATCGTCAGCGCGGGGTAACAAACCGCTGGTCAGCACCTCGGCCACGGAAATCCTGAGTGGCACCCCGACGGTTGGGTTGGGGGTGATCAGCTCGAGATCACCAACCGGGTGAACCGTTTATCGATGACCAGCCCGTCTGCCAGCTCTTGGTCTGGGGTGCCTGCCGGGTAGACGGTGATGGTGGGTTGGGCGGTGCGGTCGCGGTCCCAGGCTCGGATTTGCACGCACAGGCGTTCGGCGAGCCGGGTACCGGTGGGGCCGTGGCCGATGGCTCCGAGTTCCCATCGGCGTTCGGTGGTGTCGGGGTCGGGGCCGCGCAGGGTGAGATAGGCCAGCGAGTCGTCTTCGACCAGGGCGGGGCTGCGGTAGGTGAAGGCGGGGTTGCACAGACCGGATTCGACGGCTGCGGGCTCGGCGGCGAAGCGGCAGGTTCCCGGTTCGGTGCCGGTCAGGCGGAGCCAGATGGGGTCGGTGGATTCGTTGGGAACCACCGATGCGCCGGACCACACGGTGCTCCCCGGCTGGGCGAGAATTCCGTGCAGCGCGGCCGGGTCGATGGGCTGGTCGCAGTCCCAGTACAGGGCGACCTCGTTGGCGATGTGTCCGGTGCGTTCGCCGTCCTGGGCGTCGCCGATCATCGGGATGAAGCCGCAGAGCTGGCTGTCGGTGGCTCGCAGGACGCCGTCTTCGTGGACGAAGGCGATGCTGCGGGCCTGGCCGCGCCAGTGCAGCGGCACCACGAGACGGCCGCCGGGGGTGAGTTGGTCGTGCCAGGCGGGCGGTAGGTCCCATGGCCCGACGGTGACGATGATGCGGTCGAAGGGGGCCTGGTCCGGGGCGCCGAGCGCACCGTCGCCGGTGAACACGTACACGCGGCCGTAGCCGGTGGCGCCCAGTGCTCGCCGGGCCTGCTCGGTCACGTCTGGGTGGATGTCGACCGTCGTGACGCTGCCTTGAGGGCCGACGAGCTCGGCGAGCAGCGCGGCGTTGTAGCCGGTTCCGGCGTCGATCTCCAGAACGCGGTCACCCGGTTGGGCGTCGAGTTGGCCGAGCATCATCGCCATGACGGTGGGCACGGACGCACAGCTGGCTGGCCTGCCGCCGGGACCGCCGGGCTTGGTGGTGATGGCCTTGTTGGCGTAGGCGTCCTCGACGCTGGCCTGGGGCACGAACAGGTGGCGGGGCACCGTTCGTAGCGCCTGCTCGACGCTGACCGAGTGCAGGTGCCCGGCGGCGTCGATGTGGTCGACCATGCGATTGCGCAGGTCCTCGGGCTGGGTATCGATAGTGGTCATTCAGACTTCTTCCGTTTGCGGTTTCTCAAGGGTTGGCGGTTCGCCAGGTGAGCGCTGCCTGGCGGGTCAGGCGGCGACAGGTGCGTTCGCTATTCGGGTCGATGCCGATGGCTCGGTTGTGGTGGATGTGCAGCAGGGACTCCAGGACGCGATCGACGTCCGCGTCCGGCGGCAGTTGCTTGCGGTAGGCGGCCAGCGTGTCGGCGCGGGCCTGCCACGCCTGCTCGACCGCTCCGACCCAGCCGGGTAACTCCCGCAGCGCGCCCATGTCGATGGCCAGCCGGAGGGCCTGGTCGGTCACCGCCCGGTCGGTCGCGGGCGTGGCGGGGACGGGTCGGGCGACCAGCCAGTCCATCGCATCGGCGAGATGGCCGAAGAAGCCGCTGAGGATGCCGACCATGTTCGCCACGGCCAGAGCGGTGGGGTGCGCGACGGTGGCGGGCAGGTCCCGCAGCGCGGCGGCAACGAGGTGGGAGTCGGCGGCGAAGACGTCCTCGGCCGCGTCCATCGCCTCGCCGTGCCCGTAGCGGCCGATCTCGGGATAGTACGTATCGATGACCAGCCGTCCGACCATGCCTGCCTGTCGCATCCGCTGCGACCACTCCCCGACCGCGTTCGTGCATGCGACGTAGTGGTCGGTGCGGATGCGTAGCCGGAGGTGGTCGGTCTCCTGCGGGCTGTGGTAGCGCAGCCACCAGCACGACGGCTTGGGGTCGAGTGCGGCCAGTAGCGTGGGCAGGTGCTCGGTGATGATCTCGGTTATCCGCTCGGGATGGGTGTAGACCTTCGCCGACAGCGAGGTCGCCTCCGGACTGCCAGGCAGGTGCCCGTGCGTATTGGTCACCACGGGCAGCGGGCCGCGCAGGGGGTTGGGCGCGGCGGCGCGGGTGGTGACCAGGGGCAGTGCGACTTCGTGGGCGTGGCCGTCGATCCACCCGTACTCGGCTGCCGGGGTGGCCTCGTAGAGGATCGCCTGGCCGTGCCGCTTCAGGTGGGTGTGCAGGAGGGTGGCGTGAGCCGGCTCATCGAGGGTGAGGCGCAGTGTGCGGTCTGCGTCGCGTAACTCGATCATGTCGGGGCAGCCCCAGCGGTGCCGCCACCGGTCGAGAACCTGTCGCCACTGGTCCTGACCGGCCTGGCCGGGTGGCAGGTCATCGGCGGCCAGCCGCCACTGTGCCGGGGACAGGACGGTGCGCCGGTAGCGCACCCGGGGCAGAAACGGCAGCTGGACGTGCGGACCCCAGTCGAACTGATACCAGGCGGCGCTGAACGCCCGTGGCAGGTGGGCCAGGAACCGCGCCAGCGACGGGGGCTGCTTGTCCAGCGCGAGCGCGTGGAACACCTGCGGCTCGACCACCCGGCGGCGCGAGACGCTGACCAGGTGCAGGCGGTCGTGGGTCGCGGTGATGGCCAGGTCGTCCATCGTGAGCAGGCTGTCGTCGCCGGGTTTCCGGTGTTCTCCCAGCGGGAGCACGTGGTCCAGGTAGGCCGGGATGCGGCAGATGTTTTCCGCGTGCGGGTACAGCGGCCCGAAGCTCAGCTGCGCTCGTAGCGCCCCGTCGGTGGCGGCGGGCAGCGCGCGGTACGCCTGCGCGAGGCCGGAGCCGGTGGACATCGGGGTGAACCGGCTGGTGAGGGTGCCGGCGGAACGGGCGGGGGCGACGGTGAGGGTGAACTCGCCGTGCTCCAGCGCCTGCGCGCTGAGGGCGTGGATTCGCGCGGACAACTCCACGTGCGGCGGGATGTAGCGCTCGTCGAACGTCTCGTCGGTCAGGTCGCCGACGTGCTCGTCGGTGAGAACGATCTCGCGGGTGCCGTCGACCATCGCCTGCCAGGCCAACGCCAGCAGCCGCTCGTCCCGCTCCGAGATTCCCGGTGTCGGCGCGGGCAACACGCTTCCGCGATACCCAGCCGGGTACCCCAGACCGGCGTCCGGGTCGAGAACGTCGGCCAGTGGTACCAACACGCTGGTGCCGTACTTGTCGGTGAACGCGCCGTGGTAATTACGCCAGACCGCCTCGCCGATCGGCTGCCGCGTGAGGCGCAGCAGCGCGCTGGCGGCCCGCTCCATCTCCTGGGCGACGTGCTGGGGCAGCCGCACATCCCAGTCGAGCAGCAGGTCCACGGCCAGCGGGGTGCGCCCGGCCGGGGAAAGTCCTCTCATCCGGCGGGTGAGCGTCTCGCGTATCAGGCTCTGTTCGGCGCTGGTGGTCATCTCATGGTTGTGGTGACGCAGGTCGGCCAGGACGGCGTCGAGTTCACGCACCAGGGATGCGGTACCCGTGATCGTGTCCGCGTCGATGTCGTGCAGGCGATCCATCAGATGAGCGAACGGATCGGTGACCGTGAACGGGGCATGCAGGCTGGTCAGCAGATAGCCCTGTCGCACGAGTTCGGTGAGCATGTCCTTGACCGTCGACCCGGTCGGCGGTGAAATCCTCGGTCAGGGTGTCGATCAGGGCACCGAATCGGACCGGGGTCCGCGCTGCGTCCCGGACCGCCGCGACCGCGCTGGTGTAGCGGATGGTTGCCCTGTTCGGCCCCTGCGGCACTTCGAATCGTCCACCGCGGCGGACAGCGAGCTCGGTGACCATCACGGGGAGCCGTTCCAGCAGCTCTGGGCATCCCTCAGCGCGAGCGATGAGGTCAGCCAGCCACTCAGTGTTGACGCGGGCCGCAGCCCGATGGTCGTCGCCCCAGCGCGCCTGGGCCGTCCTTGCCAAGGTCACCGGGGCCACACCGGCGAACAGGCCGAAGGGTGTGGGGCGACCGATGCTGCGCAACAGGTAGCGCGCGGTGGACAGGGTGGCACTGCGGATCTGTTTGGCCCCCACGATATGACCGGTGCGGATCGCGTCGACGTGGTCGCCGAGGGAAGGGCTGGCTTGGCGCACGGCGTCGGCAAGATCGGTTCGAGTCCACGTCTGGTCCAGCCATTCCCGGCACGCTGCGGTGTCGGTCAGGTCGGGCCACTGGTCGGGGGCGCGGGTCAGCGGCGCGGCTGCGGCCCGAAGCAGCGCAACGTCGATGTGCTGGTAGAGCGGCTTCCTGTCGGCACGCATCCATTCCTCCGGACCGTGGAGAACGAGTGGGGAAGCAGGGGCCGCCGTTTTCTCCCCGGCCCCTGCTGCGCGGCGGAACAGCGGATCTCACACGCCGCCGGTGACGCACGCAGACGCACAGGTGGGGTCACACCCGTCGTCGGTGTTGCCCTTGCACGCCGCCAGTGGGTGGCCAGCGGGAACATCGATGATGATCTGCACGTCGAGATCGAACGCGTCCTCGACACTGTCGAGGGTTGCGGTTGTGGACATGATTGCATTCCTCACTTTCAGATAGGTCCCTGCTCAGGTGATGTCCCAGCTCAGTGCGGTGTTGAGCACATTGAGCGCGTCGCCGGTGACGTGGTGTTCCACCAGAGCGTGTTCTGGAACGAGCAGGGAGGTGGCGCGCTCGCGTTGCGCGTAGCAGTCCCGGCTGAACCCGTCGAGATAGATCGTGTCGGACCAGTCACCGGTGTGCCGGGTGCCCAGCAGCGCGCCATCGGGCCCGCCGGCAACCCGGCGGAACGCAAAGCCGCGCAGCTTGGCGTGATCGAGCAGCCGCATGGCGATCACCAGATCGGGGCTCTCACCGGCCATGACGACTCTCCCGCGCCCCGCTGCCGCAGGGGGTCATGACGAGCTGCCGATGCGGTCGGCGAGGGTGTGGGCCGCGTCGTAGGCGAGGAGCACCCCGAAACCGGCGTCACCGTGGGGGTAGAGGACCCAGCCCCGTTCCTTCCGGTCCCGGATGGCGATCACGGTGCACGCGCCACTGCCATCGATGCGACGTCCTTCCACGGCGCACCGCTCCTGCGCGCCGTACGGCAGGTGGTGCGGCCCGTCCTGTTCTCGCGGCTGCTGCACTGCGACCCCTCACTCCTGTGCTGGTAAGTGCCGATGATGCGCCCTTTGGGTAACTGGATTGCCTGCTTGCCACGGTTACAACTATACAAAGAAAGCTTGGATATTCGATGTTTCCTTGACCGTGCTTTTGTCGGTCTGGGAGACTGCTCGCGCCATAGTCAACTCGAAGGAGGAACCTCAATGGACCGCATCATCAAGATCACTACGTTGCGAGCGGCTGATAGCTTCTGTCCCGACACCCGCTCGTGCGCGTCGATCAGTGCGGTTGCCGACGAGCCCGGCCGCCGCTACGTCATCACGAAGAAGGTCACGGATCCTGCGGTCGCCTCCGCGTTTGCCCACCTCGTAGGTGAGGATGAGCAGCTCGGGTACGTGCCCACTGACTTGATTCCGGAGGTGTGAGGTGCTGGATGCCGAGGCGCTGGGGCGCTTCATCGACGAGCATTACCACCAGCCGGGTGATCGTTTGTTTCGGATGGAGGTCCTACCGGAGTATGAGGTGAGCTCTGATGGTGAGGACTTCCGACGCTGGCGGGAGGGCGCCGCCGAGCCCACCTGGTCGCGCAAGCAGCCGTGGCTGGACACGTTGCGCCGCGAGCGTGAGAACGGGCAGATCTCCCGGCGGGTCCGGATCCTGTCGAGGCAGGTCAGCGACTACGAGCGGTATGCCTGTGACTTCGGTTATCGCTTCAACGGTGCCTACGAGGACATCCGGGTGCTGCGCCGCGGTGAGCACGAGATCCCCGCTGGCCTGCTCGAAAGCGATTTCTGGGTCATCGGCGACGCGATCGTGGTCACCATGGTCTACGACGAACACGGCCGGTTCGAGGGCGCCGAGGTGGCCGCCCCGAGTGAGCTGGAGCCTCACCTGGGTACCCGCGACCGGGCGTGGGCGGCGGCCGAGCCGTTCACCGGCTGGTGGTCCCGGCACCCTGAGCTGCACCGCACGCTGGTGGCCTAGCCACGGTGGCGGTCTGACCACGGTGACGGGCGCAGCCGACGAGACGGGCCAGGACGGGAGCGTGCGGCCACGGTCCCTGCGTGAGCTGCGCAAGGCCGCCGGTCTCAACCAGGTTGAGGTCATCGAGCGAGTCAAGCGAGCGCTACCGGACGCCCGGTTCTCCCAGCCCGCGCTGTCGCGGGCCGAGAAGGGCACCGGCAGGCTCGCTTCCGACGTGGTCCGGGTGCTGTGCGAGATCTACCGGGTCACCGGCGCCGAACGGGCCGCGCTGATCCAGCGGGCGACTGACGCCGAGGCCGGGTACGTCGACGCCCGGGTGGTGCTGCAGGCCGGGAACACCATGAACCTGCAGCAGCGATTCGCCCGCCTGGAACGCGACGCTATCCAGATCCGGGCGTTCAACCCGGTCCTGGTGCTCGGGGTCCTGCAGACTCCCGCCTACGCGGCCACGGTGCTGGGCACCAGCCAGGACGACCCCCTGGTGACCGGCCGGATGGACCGCCAGCGCGAGATGATCGCCGACCGGCGCCGTCGCTGGACCCTGATCCAGACCGAAGGCGCATTGCGCTGGCAGGCCCGCTCAGCGACGGTGATGGCCGAACAGATCGAGCACCTCATCGAGCTGAGCACCACCCCGCACCTCGAGCTCGGCGTGATCGACTGGCGCAGCCCGGTCACGGTGTTCCCCCACACCGCCTTCCACCTCTACGACCAGGCCGCAGTGGTCGTCGGCACCCGCGACGGCACAGCGATCATCAACGACCCCACCCGCCTGACCGACTACCACGACCTGTTCGCCGAACTCACCAACCTCGCCTCGTTCGGCGACACCGCCCGCGAGGCCCTCCAGCGCATCGCCCACGACTACCGGAGCCTACTCCGCAGTGACGACAAATGATCATGACACCCGAACCACGACGGCATGACCCTGTGCCACGTGGGAGAGCTCAGCCGGTCGCGCATAGCGCGATAGCCAAGCTGCTGCGAAAAATTCGGGACGACGCCAGCATGACCTCAGGCATTGAAGCGGGTCGCCGATCCGGTTTCTCCCAGGCCAAGTTCTCCCGGATGGAGGCCGGTCGGCTCGTTCCTTCCCCCGAAGATGCCGACCACTATGCCCGTGCGTTGGGCGCCTCCGCTGCGGTACGGCGCCAGCTCGTGGCGATGGCCCGGGACCTCCACGAGCAACACCGAGCAGCGGTCCTCACCGCAGGCGCCCTGGAGTGGCGCGTGGGCAGCCCGGAGGTAATGGTTCGACAGGTTGGCACATCGTCGAGGTGAGCCATCGCCCTCAGGTCCGGGTGGGGGTGATCCCGTGGGGCGTTGCGGCCACGGTGTTCCCGCCATGCGGGTTCGACCTGTACGACGAGCACACCGTTGTGGTCGGGGTTGTCGGAGG
>JBOHHE010000075.1:0-20414 GCA_050700355.1 Pseudonocardiaceae bacterium | reverse complement strand
CTCCCCGGTTACGAATTCTTCCGTGCTGCGAAGCTCTCCTATGAAGTCTTGCCATGCCGGTGCGCTACCGAGGGCGATCGGAATGAGGAAAGCTCGACTCAGGTCGGACAACGGACCAATCCCAGTGAAGTCATTTTCCTGACTGAAGGGCTCAATGGCCGACGTCAACGGAATTACTGATCCGTTCACTTGTACGTTAGAAGGGTCGTCGATTAGCAGATCGACTTGGACGTCACCGTACTGAACGATGACTTGATTGTCGTCAAAGAAGCGAATACTCCCTTGGGTGCCGTCAGGAAAATTCACGGTTACCTGTTCGTCGACTCCACTCTCCGCTGCCGGAAGCCCGCCATTTAGAATGAAGGATTCGAGTGCTTCTTCGCCGAACGAGAGTACAACCACTTCGTCTTCAAACACCGCTGGAATGATCTCAGGATTGCTCACTGCTCCTCCTTGTTTGTCTTCCTGTCACCGTTAGACCCGTCGTGTGAACGGCGTCTTGGGGCCATGCACGTAGTCTTGGACCGGTGGGGCAAGCGCACCACCCACGCGACTCCCACACTTGGGAGTGTGGGAGTTGGGCCTGAACCGTTTGGTGTCGCGCTGCGGCGGTTGCGTGAGCGTGCGGGGCTGACTCAGGAGCAGTTGGCCGAACGTGCCGGGCTCAGCGTTAAGGCCATCAGCGCACTTGAGCGCGGTGAGCGCCGCCACCCTTATCCGCATACGGTTCGTGCGCTGGTCGCAGCGCTCGGGGCGAGCGTCCAGGAGCGCGCGATCCTAGAGGCGGGAGTGCCCAAGCGGGGCCGGCGGCGCGAGTTGTCGTGGCAGGACCGCCCCGCCGGTGCGCCTAGGTCGGTGGCCCAGCTGCCGGCAGACGTGGCCTTTTTCACCGGCCGGGAGCGGGAGCTGGCGATCCTGGATCGCCAGTTGGCCACTATGGCCAAGTCGACAGGTGCGCTGGGCGGGCGCTCGACGGCGGTGGTGATTTCGGCGGTCTCGGGTACTGCTGGGGTGGGCAAGACCGCGTTGGCGCTGCGGTGGTGTCATCGTGTCCGGGGGGAGTTTCCCGACGGGCAGTTGTATGTGAACTTGCGCGGCTACGATCCCGACCAGCCGCTGGCAGCGACCGATGCGCTGGCTGGGTTCCTGCGTGCCCTGGGTGTGCCTGGGCAGGACGTTCCTCTGCAGGTAGACGAACGTGCTGCCGTTTACCGGAGTCTGCTGGATGGGCGGCGGATGCTGGTGGTACTGGACAACGCCGCCACCGTCGAGCAGGTCCGCCCGCTGCTGCCTGGCTCGCCATCGTGTCTGGTGGTGATCACTAGCCGGGACTCCCTGGCGGGGCTGGTGGCACGGCACGGCGCCCGACGCTTGGAGCTTGATCTGCTCCCACTTGAGGACGCGATTGTCTTGTTGCAGGTGCTGATCGGGGGGCGGGTCGATGCCGAATCCGAAGCGGCCGCCGTACTGGCTGGACAGTGTGCGCGGTTGCCGTTGGGGGTGGTCGCCGAACTCGTCGTCGCCCGCCCTTCCATCAGCCTCGCTGAGCTGGTCGGTGAGTTGGCGGATCAGCAGCGACGGCTGAAGTTGCTGGATGCCGGCGGCGATCCGCGCACTGCGGTCCGCGCTGTGTTCTCGTGGTCTTATCAGTATCTTTCGGCCGAGGTGGCCCGGGCGTTTCGAGTGATCGGGCTGCATCCCGGCCCGGACCTGGACCCCTACGCCGCTGCCGCCCTCACTAACACCAGCGGCGACCAAGCCCAACACCTGCTCGACTTACTGGCCCGCGCCCACCTGATCGCGCCCACCAGCCCCGGTCGGTATGGCATGCATGACCTGCTGCGCGCCTACGCTATTCACCTCGCCACCGTCGAGGACTGCGAGCAGGATCGGCGAGCAGCGCTGACCCGCCTTTTCGATCACTACCTGGCCACCGCCGCAGCCGCAATGGACACTGTCATTCCCGCCGAACAGCACCGCCGACCCCGCATTCCCCCACCGGCCACGCCAGCCCGCCGATGACCGACCCCACCACCGCCCGGGCCTGGTTGGATGCCGAACGGACCACCCTCATCGGCACCTGTGCCTATACCACTGCTCACGGCTGGCCTGGCCACACCACCCGGCTGGCTGCCATCCTGTTTCGCTACCTCGATGTCAGCGGCCACTATCCCGACGCTTTGGTCGTCGAAACCCATGCCCACCACGCCGCCCACCACACCGGCGATCGCCGCGCTGAAGCCTGCGCGTTGACCCACCTAGGCATCGTCTACTGGGAGCAGAACCACTACGGGCAGGCCGCCGACCACCTGGCACAAGCCTTCACCATCTGTCGTGAGATCGGCGACCGGTCCGGTGAGACCCGCGCGTTGACCCACCTGGGCATCATCTACTGGCTACAGGGCCATTACCAGCAGGCTGCCGACCACCTCGAACAGGCCCTCGCCCTCGCCCGAGAAATCAGCGACCCGGACGGTGAAGCCTTCGCGCTGACCTGCCTTGGCCTCGTCTACTGGCGGCAGGGTCACGACCAGCAGGCCGCTGGCCACCTCGAACAGGCCCTTACCCTCACCCGCGAAATCGGCCACCGGGACGGTGAAGCCTTCGCGCTAACCATCCTCGGTGTCGTTCATTGGCAACAGGCCTCCTCCCCGCACGCCGCCCAACAGATCCAACAGGCCCTGATCCTCTCCCAGATCGGTGGCAACCCCGTCGGTGAAGCCCGCGCCCTGGAGGGCCTCGGCCTTGTATGCCAGTGGCAGGGCCACTACCAGCAGGCCACCGAGTACCACCAGCAGGCCTTAACCCTGTTCCGCGAACTCGGCGACCGATCCGGTGAAGCCCGTGCCCTCAACGGCGTCGGCGAGACCCTGCGCGCCACCGGACAGCTTCACGAGGCACACAACCAGCACACCATCGCCCTAACCCTGGCCACCCACATCGGTGATCGATACGAGCAGGCACGCGCTCACAACGGCATCGCCCATAGCTACAACGCAGCCCGAGGAAGCGTGCCGGGTGGCGTGGGACACTCTTGACGCCATTGAGCAGATCGGCTCGCTGTCCGCCCGTAATGAGTTGCGCCGAGCGCTTCCTGTCCTGAATCAGTGGCACGGTCGAATTGATGTGCAAGATATCACGCACCGGCTAGCGAGTAACCCCGTTACTTAGCCTGGATTCACCGTCGAGATTGCGGTGGGAGGGGTGTCGTAATGGGGTATATGCCCCTGTGAACTGGGATGATGGGACTTGTCGAAGGTCCATCGGATCAGGTTCGAGGGGCATCTACTCTGTCGCCGTGGTCGGCGACGTCATCAGGTTGAGCTATGCCTGGCGAGCGGCGTCGGCCGGGTTCACGGTCACGCTCCACGACCCCGCCTCGAGCTCCGGTGCATCCCGGGTGGCCGGTGGGATGCTCGCCCCGGTCACCGAGGCGGTGCCCGGTGAGGAGGCGGCGCTCGCGATGGGAGTGGCCGCGCTGCGCCGCTGGCCGGACTTCGCCGCCGAGCTCACCACGGCCGGCGCCGATCCCGGGCTGATGACCGGGGGCACTCTTGCGGTCGCCGTCGACCCGGGGGATCGGGCCGAACTGGACCGCCTCGCCGAGCAGCTCGCCCGGATGGGACAGCAGGTCGAGGCACTCGACGGCCGCGCGGCCCGACGCGCAGAGCCCGCCCTGGGACCGCAGGTCCGCCGGCCGCTCTCGGTGCCCGGCGATCTGTCGGTGGACAACCGGGCGCTGCTGGACGCGCTCCTGGTGGCGGCGCGCCGGGCCGGGGTGCGGTTCTGCCTCCGGCGCTGCGAGCAGCTTCCGCAGGCCGACGCCGTGGTGCTGGCCGCGGGCGCGCACAGCGCCGCCCTGCACCCCGCGCTGCACGAGGTGATCCGGCCGGTGAAGGGGGAGATCCTGCGGCTGCGCGCCAGGGCGGGGCCCTGGCGCCGCCGTCCCGGACGGTCCGCGCGATCGTGGGCGGGCGCCGGCTGTACCTGGCGCCCCGGCCGGGCGGGCGGGTGGTGCTCGGAGCGACCCAGCGGGAGACCGTTTCGACACCGACGTCACCGCCGGTTTGGGTACTCGAACTGCTCATCGACGCCGACCGCGTGCTGCCCGCGCTCGCAGAGTACACCCTGGAGGAGTCAGCGGCGGGGCTGCGCCCGGGCAGCCCGGACAACCTGCCCGTGCTCGGCGAGCTCAAGCCCGGCGTGATCGCCGTGACCGGCCACCACCGCAACGGGATCCTGCTGGCCCCCTTCCCCGCAGAGGTCGTGCTCCCCCTGCTGCGCGGTCAGCCGGTACCCCCGAGGCGGCCCCGGCCGATCCTGGTGCGGATCGGGGAGAACGTACCCGCTGGCCAGGACATGACGCGGTACGGCCGGCAAGCGGTGGCCTTGCCCGGGCCGGGCTGACCATCGGCGAGAAGGCTGCCAAGCCCGCGTTGGCCGCCGCGCTCCACGGAATCGAGGCGCGCGGATTCGCCCTGCTGGGCGATGCCCGCGAGACTCGCCACGCGGTACTAGCGACCCAGCGGTGCTACGAAACTGCTAAGGACCCGTATTTAAATTACTCACTTTCTTGATCTAGTTCGTCGATCGACTTCTTCAGCGTGTAGTTCCAGTCCCCGTGAAATTTGTGTCACGAGGGGAACTTGTTTCATCTCCTGGTCGGTCACCGTGAGCCCAGTCTGGTATACACTGTGATCGAGCTCGGCCCGGACGTTTAGTCCGGTACGGGTGGTGGTTCCGGCGATCAGGTTTACCACGACCTCTCGGCTTTGAAGGACATGCCCACGTCAGTTCATCGAGATATGATCAAACAGCCGATGTTCAATCTTGTTCCACTTCGACGTCCCGGGTGGGAAATGGCACACAAAAACCTCTATCCCGGTGTCTTTAGCAAAATTCGCGAGTTCGCGTTTCCACAACCGGTTCCGGGAACCATTCGACCCTCCCGAGTCCGCGGTGATCAGTAATTGGGTCGCCTCAGGATAAGCGACGGAGCCCATCTCGGTCCACCATCGGCGAAGAGTAGCCACCGCAAACTCGGCGGTATCGGCACTACCGCCCACCGAGACCCATCCGGCGTCTTCGGTCACGTCATAGACTCCGTAGGGTACCGCTTTGCCCAGGTGTGGATCGGGAAAATCGTGCATGTTGGCCCGCAGTGGGTGTCCGGCTGGTCTCCAGCGCTGCCCGGCGGGAGCGAAGTTGCCGAGTAACTCCTTTTTCTTGGTGTCCACGCTGACCACGGGCTGGCCCGCCGCCTGAAACCGCCTCACCTGGTTGGCGAGATACCGAAACTGTGCGTCCCGATCTGGATGCTCGTTGCCTTCGGTGGATTTGCGCGCTCCCTGGAGGCTATACCCCATCTCGGTCAGCAACCCCGCTACCACAGAATGCGTGACCTCAAATCCCTGTCTGGTCAGCTCATCGGCTAAGGTGCGGGTTGATTTCGTCGTCCACCGCAGGCGACATTCGGGGTCGCCTCGGCTGTCTGGCTCCACGAGTTGATCCAGCGCATCTGTTAGTCCGGGAGTGGTTTGTTCTGCCCGGGGACGCCCCGCACCCGGCGCCCGGACACGATCGGAGGGCTCGATTCCGGCGTCCACCGCCAGAGCACCAGTCTGAACTGTTGATAACAATAATCCCGACGCCCCCCGCGACCGCCTTCACACCACCGTAACCCAGCGCACGAGCCGCCGCACCGACAGTGACTCTTCTCTGTCGTTCATCCAGATGGGGCAGCACCTCCCCAAAAAAGAACGACAACCCTTCATCAGTAACAGCAAAAGAACGCAGCATATCCAGAAACTACCCCGACCGACCTGCGGATAACACAGGAAACACAGACAGGACACCAGGCGTCACACACGGTTATCAAGAGAACAAAGCCCAGCGTATTCATTACATAAAGCAATTAATTTAAATACGACTCCTAAGCTCAAGCTCTTTCTTTATCTCTTTCTCTGTAGCTCTTTTGCTTTCTTCATTTTTTTTATAGATCTTTTCGATATCTGCGGCTGGCAAAACCGGATATTTCTTCTCCAGGTACAGGAGAACACCCCACGCCCCGACCGGCGCCAGGAAGAGTTTCTCGGCGGGCGCCAAGCGAGTGAGCACTGTGGGAAAGTAGTTGACGCCGAGCAGTTCTGTCCCGAAATTCTGCTCCTGAACTGTCCCGGCATACCACTGCCATGGTGTCAGGGATGCAACGTCGTCTCCGGGCGATGGAAGCAGAAGGGCGAAACCGCTATCCCGGCTGTTCTCGTCCCTCCGATTGCTATCGGAGAGCAGCCACATGCAGTTGCTGTGCAGGGTCCAGAGGAAGTTTCGCTCGTCCATCTCCTTTCCCTTTAGCGAGAACTCCTTCGGCGTGTCTGGGGCAAGACCGAAGTTTACCCAGCTTTTGTATTTCTCAGATTTAGGAGGGAGCTCCTCAATCGGCCACTCCTTAGAGTGGAAGATGATACAAACATCACGCTGAGACTCATTGACAACGATGTGCCCATGAAATAGATCGAGTACAGTGGCTTCCGTCTGTCGATGCTTATCGATAATCTCATTGAATAGCTTTAAAAGGAATAAATTAAAATCGCTATCTTCAAGATTTCCGGCGTAGTCGCCCGCGCCGCTCGCCATATCTCGAAAGGCCATCTGGGCAACGGGAGAGTCCACCGGCAGCTCGAATTTCTCGATTAGGCTCAGTTTCGGCTTAATCAGCTCTTTGGTGAGATCTGCTACTAAGTTGTTACGTCCCTGGTTGATGGACTGCTGCAGTTGACGGAGAAGGCTAGGCAACTCTGGCGCTTCGAATAATTTACGCGCATAGGATGGTTCTTTGCCGATTTTAAGCTGTTGTAACAAGTCATTCGCCGCCTGTACCGTTACGCTGAGCCATTGGGGAGCTGACATAGAAACTCCTAAAGGGGAAGTATGGCGACACGGACTTCGGGACAAAATCAGTCCACTGACCCACCATTCTAGCCGATCTCATCATAGATCGTCGAATGATGCTGCCCGAGACTCTTGAAAATATCGGGGACTGTGACCTAGACCCAGCTCGCGAGAGATAATCTCCCGCTCCTCCAGCAGCAACGGTTCCCGCCGACCCATCCACCTACCCAATCGTTCGACAATTCCAGGTAATACTATTATTGACATTGTCGGCATGGTCACCTGAGTTCACCGTTACCTATTTTTATTAGCCTCCTATTTGGGGTCTTTTTTATTAGCCTCCCATTTGGGTTTTAGTCGGTCTATCAGCCCTCTCCCTATCCCGTATGCCCCATTCTCGTTATTTTTCACGATCACCTCGTCGGGATGCTCGGACTCCCCTTTAAATTCCTTGGATTCAGCATGGATGAATGGGGTTTCCCGAGTAATATCCACGAGTATAACAACTTTCCAGGGCCGCTTGGCTGCAAATTCAGCGTTGTATTGTCCACCTGCAGTCTTGAACCAGATGGCCTTATCCGTGGTGTTGTCATACTTAACAAGACTGTATTTTCTGTATCGCTGGAATTCTTCAAACTCTTCTTGTTTTGCGAATCGCTCGAGTGTTTTTTGGCCGTAGGGATCCCACTGCAGATCGTGCCCCCCCACTCGTTGGATTTTCCACTCTTCTTTGGGTCCCTGCCCCCTGCGTGCACCTTTCGAGTCCGCCCATTCGGTACTGCCTGGTTCTCCGATCGCCCCGCCGGTCCTTGCGCGCAGGATGAGAGTGTGCGCCGGAATGACTCCCAGCGGATCTGTGATGCGGCGAAGGCTGGCGCCTTGTTGCCGGTGCGGCTCGCCACCGAACACGCTTACGTAATAGCCCGGCTGCATGCCGCGCCGATGGCCGGCACCAGCGATTTTGTGGTGGGCCCGTAACTCGGTACCCGCCAACACGCAGAGCGTTGCGAATGGGATTCCGCCGGGCCGCGCGATCAGCAAATCACCGGGCCGGAGTGGGGCCTGCAGATACTGATTCGGCTCCCCGACCACTGTGAATGCATTGGCCAGTGGCGTCTGGCCGTCCGCCTCATCGGCCGCGTCGGCCGTATAGACGTCGAAAAGCGCAGCCACGCTCGTCCCGTTCAGTTCGGTTTCGAGGCCTGCTATGGCTGTGTGCGCCTCGTCGTGTGATGTCATCGATTCCACCTCCGGTGCACCGCCCGATCCATTGGTTTCCCCGCCACTGCTTTCCTGCGGCAGGCTGGACTCATCGGCCGCGTCCAGTCGGCCATCGGGTTGTGCTGATAGCCGCAGCCCGGCCAGTACCCGTTCTGGATTGAGGTAGCCGTTGCCGATACGCCGGGAGTCCGAGCCTGCTGCGGGAGGATCGCAGCTGGCCAGCAGTGCCCTTCTGGTCTCTTCGATGCTGAGCCTGTGGTCAGCCACCTCGAACATCAGCGCGATCGTGCCGGTGATGGCCGGCGCGGCCATGCTCGTGCCGGACATCCGGATGTACCAGGGGCCCGGCTTTCCGTCGAGCAGCCTTGACCGGGCGCCCAGCACCATCGCCCCGGGGGCTACCAGATCGGGCTTCTGGCGTCCGTCCCTGGTCGGTCCGCAGCTGCTGAACGGGGCGATCGGGCGATCCGGTCGATGTGCGTTGTACGCCCCGACCGCCACCGTCCGGTAGCCGTTCGCGATGGTGCCGATGGTGGTCAGGGGATCGGCCTCGTGGGCGGGGAAATGGGACTGGCAGATGCGGCAGCCGCTGTCGCGCTCGATCCAGGCGTGTACCCGGCCGTCCACGACATCCTCGGCCACCAGGGTCACGTCCCAGCTGCGCCCGAACGGCTCTGGCCGGAAGTAGATCAGGCACTGATGGTCGCCGTTGTTCGGGTCGAAGGCCCGGTGGTACACCCGGGCCACCTCCCGCCCGTTGACCTGTATCGAGCCACGCTCGCCACGCCGGATGGTGGTGCGCAGCGTGCCGTCGGCGGAGGCCAGTTCGATCCCGAGCCGGTCCCGGGCGGGATACCAGAGATCCAGCTCGTTGGTGGTCCGGTCCTCGGGGTCGACCTCGACGCTGAACCGGCGCCGCTCGCCGGGGCGCAGCCGCCACGAGGCGTGGGTGCGGCGCCCGGCGTAGTTTCCGCAGCTCTGCACGATGGCCAGGCCGGGTGCCACGGCAAGGAGCTGATCCATGGCCAGCTCGACCAGGGTGCGCCCGGTGTGCTCGCCGGCGTGGCGCCCCAGACTGAGATTGATGACGCAGGGCCGGGTTCCCGCGGTCCGGATAATGAAGTCCAGCGCCTCCAGCAACTCGACGGAACTGCCCAGCGGTGCCCCCGCGGTGCCCTCCCGCTTGCCCAGGTTCACGAACACGCAGTCGGCCTCAGGTGCCATCCCGACCGGCCCGCCGGCCCGGCCGTTGCCCGCCGCGATGCTGAGCGTGTGCGTCCCGTGTGCGCCCAGACCGGAGTCGAAGTCGCCGGGGTGGTAGCCGAGCGCGGCGTAGGGATCGATCTGCTTTAGGGCCTTGTTGATCTGTTCCGCAGCCAGAATCCGGCCATATCCGTAGGGCTCGGCGAGGCCGGCATCCGCAGGTCGCTGATCCCACAGTGCGAGCAGCCGGGTGCTCCCGTCGGAGTGCCGCAGGTCGGGATGCCCGACGTCACAGCCCCAGTCCACCATCCCGACGACGACCCCGTGCCCGGTCGCGGCCAGTGCGCTGGGGCGGTGCTCGTCGTGCGGAACCTCAGGCTCGGCGTCGCTGTCCACGAGCTCCAGATCGGGCTGATACTCGTACGGCGCCTTCACACTCAGGGTGGTGGTGTCCGCCCACACCTCCGGGATCGCGCCGCGCCGAATTCGCACGGTCGCGACATCTCCGAAGCGGCTGACGATTCGGACGCCGGGCGGGGGCGTGTCCGGGGCGCGGAGTCGCAGGATGACCGCGACTTCGTCGTCGGGTGCCCCCTGCTCCGCCAGCTCTTCCAATGCAGGGTCCATGAGCCCGCTCCCTCGCGTGAGATTACGTCACTGAGCCTGGCAGGTTGAGTATGGTGGTGATCTCGATGAGACTCTCGTGAACCTTCCTCAGAGAATCTTGAATCTCATGATGTCGACCGGTGGCGGTCTCGGCTTCGGTCTCGACGGCGCTGAGCAAAGTGCGATGACGAGTGGCCGCCTCGGCTTCGGTCTCGACAGCTCCGACTAAAGTGCTGAGGGCGGCAACCGCGTTGCCGAGGTTATCGAATTGGTTGTCCGGCTCGGACGGAATCAGGACTCCACCGGGGGCTTTGATGACCTGCAGAGTAACCACCGTGCCTTGTGCGCGGATTGCGAACGGCATGGGGTTCTGGTTGTATACCGTGTCCCTGGTGCCGTGGATTTCGATCTCCTCGACCTCGGCTGTCAGGCCGAGGTCGCCCAGGGATTTCACCGCCTCGGTACGGTTCTTGCCGAGCAGGCGCGGTACGCTAACGGTGCGCGGCAGGGATGTACCACTCGCGACTACCAGTCCCTTCAACTTTATCACCGCAGACCTCCACCACTACTTATTGTTGAGGGTCATAACCAGCAGCAGCGGCAGGATGCCGTCGCCCAGCGATCCTTTGGAGCTGCTGTCCCCGCCATGTTCACCAGAGGACATCGCGAGGAATAAGGGCAGCAGCGTGGCCATTTGGTTCGAGGACGGCGCCAGTACCTTGACCGTGTTTTTTTCCTCGTCCTGCAACTCCACCGTCTCCTGGCTCATCAGTGGCAGCAGCATCCCGAGCATCTTTGTCTGCTGCAGGTCGGCGCGGAGGGCATTAGTGCTCTTCTTGCGCTCCTCGACCTCCTTGCGAAACGCCACCCCCACGCGGTCCTGATCGGCGGCGATCCCATTTGTTCGGGTCTCCAGGGCCTTGACCCCATTACTCAGGATGTCGATCTTGGCATCGAGGTTTTTCACTGCTGCATGCAGCTGAGCCTGACTGGCGGGGCTCGACGAGGGGCGCTGGGTGAAGCTGCTCCGGCGGCTGGGCGTTCGGACCTGAGACTTGGAGCGCCGCCGGCTGCGCTCTTCGAACTCCCCGAAGTCCAGGCCGTCCAGCAGGGTGTCGATTTCATCCACGTACCCGTTCATGAGGCACTCCTCTCCTGGGTGGGCTGGTGGTCGTGCTCTGCGGCGTCTCGTCTCCGCAGGTAGGCATGGACCCGAACGGCGGGCATGACGAGATGGTCGAAACCGTCAGGGTCCGGCGGCATGAAGCCGGGCCTGCCGCGGCCTCGGCACCACCGGCACGCTGATTGCTCCCCCCAGCAACTGGGGCATGCGCCCAACGCGCCGGCCACCTCGTCGAGTCTGGCGAGCAGCGCCTCCATCTCGGCAGCCATTTCCTCGACGTGGCGGCGTAGCGCAGCGGCCCGCTCCCGGCGATCGTCCATCCGCTGCACGTCCTGCAACTGCTGCTCCTCCAGCTCTTGGCGGTCCAGTTCCTTCTGGAGGTGCTCCTCTCGCTGCGCGAGCAGCTGTGCGATCTGGCCCAGCTTGGGGTCGGACTGCGCGAGTTGTTCGACGCTCTCACCGAGGCTGAGACCACCGGTCAGCTGTTGCTGCAGGAGGGCGAGCAGCGGATCGTCGGCCACCTTGTCACGCCCCGATCCGGTAGTAGAGCTCTTCCAGATCCTGGAAGTCCTCGTCGTGCTCGAAGTCGATCTCGTCGAATTCGTCGAACTCCTCGGCTTCGCCGTACGCCTCGTCTTGTTCCCGGTCCTCGTGGGGCTCCTCGTCGCTTTCACGGCCGAGCAGATGCAGCAGCCGGGCCGCGCGCTGGTCGGGATCGGAGGGGTCGATGACTAGCTGACCCACGGGGTTCAGCAGATAACCCGGCACGCCCTCGGCGGAATCCCAGACCATCGCCTCGGACTCGGCTTCTCGGGCGAGCGCTCCGAGCAGGCCCGCGAAGGCGTTCGCTGGCACCGGGGTCCCGGTCTCGCCGACGGGGACAGCGGCGTTGCGTCCCTGGAACATCGACATCAGCGCCTGCATGGTCTCCGGGCGGTTGATCAGGCCGAGGAGCTGGCCAGCGGCGGGCGAGCGCCTGCCTACCGCCTGTCCCGCCATGCTCAGCAGCCCGGACGCGCCCTGCGCCAGCCCGCCTTGCCCGGCGAGCATGCCCGCAGTACCGACCACGCCGCTGAGCACGTTGCCGACGTCCTTCGCCGCTCCACTGCCGTGCGTCTGCAACGCCGAGCCCACCCCGCCGGCGAGCGCGCCTGCGATCGCCCCCCGGCCACCGAGTGCGCGGCCGGCAGCCGCTCCCCGCACGGCACCCTCGACACCACTGGCGATCACGGGCGCCGCCTTCTGCGCAAAGCGACCGACGTCTCTGGCCACGTTGCCGACTGCCTTACCGAGCCCGCCGAAAAACTCCTCGTATTCCGCAGGTGTGATCCCCTCACCGAACGCGGACTCGAACAACTTCTCGAGTTCGGAGTCGGAGAGCGCGGCGAACCGGGAATCGAGTACCTCCCGCAAATGTGGGTAGTAGGTGTCGACTGACTCGGTCATCGGCCCTCCCTGTTTTTGTCGCCGTGGATGCCTTTCGGCATTTTGTTTGCAGGCCCCCGTCTAGGTGGCCAGGTCCGAGGCGGCCCGCCGAATCTCGGCGGCCAGCACAGCAGGAGTGACCTCGGCGATCTGAGTGAGTTGTGGACTTAGCCGGTAGAGCAGGCCCTGCTCGTGTTCGAGATCAACGGCGAGCACCACGATCCTGGGGTATTCGTCGACGAGTCGCTCCGCAGCCGAGGGCAGCGCGGTGCCGGACATGCCTACGATGACGACATCGGCTTGCTCGGCCCGGAGCAGCACCTCGAACTCGCCATTCGCATCCCCGACCACGATCAGGTCCGGCTGATCGGCCACCGCGTCCCGGACCATTGCCCGCAGCCCGGCCGCCGGTTCAGCTAAGAGAATTCGAATCGGTGACATCGCTTGTGCTCCGGAAATCGACGGCGGAACTCCGCTGGACGGGTGTCCGCGTTCTCCGAAACGTTACGAGCGACGCCGGCTACTGACTATGGAGCCAACGATGCAGATATGGCCCATGCGACGGTGCTAGTCCTGAGGGGCCTAAGGGTCTGGTACCCGGATCCAGAGAGTCTAGTCCCTCGGGTCCGCGGATGCCCCGCGCAGCACGTCCAATGCTGGCACCCGCGCCGATCGCAGCCTCGCCGCAGCCTCGCCGCGCCGTCGTACCCGCAGCTTCTCCAGAAGGTTGTGCACGTGATTCTTCACAGTGCGGACCTCGATGTTCAGGCGCACTGCAATCTCCTTGTTTGACAATCCCCGTTCGATTAGCACCAGCACCTCACGCTCGCGGGGCGTCAGGTGGGAGGTGTCCGCGGTCGCGGCCCGCTGATTGGCGAGCATGGATATCCGTCGCAATAGGACTCCAGCGACCGGAGGCGGGCACACCGCGTCGCCGCGAACCACGCTGGCCACCGTGAGTTTGAGATTCTCCAGGCCGGCCTGTCGAGGCACGAAACCAGTTACCCCCGCCTCGGCATAGGCGACGATCTCCTCCTCGATTTCGGTCACGGCCAGCGCCACCACCCGCACCTCGGGAGAGACCATTCGCATGGCGGCGAGGGTGGCGAGCCCGCCCGAGGAGGTCAGGTTCACCAGCACGACGTCGGAGGGAAACGAGCCCAAGCTGAGCACGGCCGCTTCTTTGTCGGCCGCCGTGCGCACCTCGCCCGCCCAGCCGTCCCGCCGCAGCAGGTCTGCCAGGCCTTCCCGGAACAGGCAGATCTCGTCCACCACGAGCACCGAGATCACTGCCTCGGGCGGCAACGGCTCAGCCTGCCCATGCCAGCCAGGAGATCCCGAGGCACAGTCCATTCTGATTTGCCCCCGGCAAACCGCTCACTCGTTGACGCCGTCGGACCGTACTCTCACTAAGGGTAATCAGTATGCTACGTTTCGAATACGCCAGTCAAACGAGCTACCGCGCTATCACGTCACGCCTTACGGTTGAGGCAGCCGGGATTGCAGGCGCCAGAATGGGGAGACCGGCCCCACTCCCGCGCCGAGCGGGTAGGCGTGCGCCACCGCGATGAGCTCGACGAAGTTCGTTCCGTCGTGCAGCAGGTCCACGTACTCCGGGTCAACCCGCAGGTACCCGCCCTTGATCAGCACCCAGACCGAGCCGAGCGCGTGCAGCGCCCGGGCAGCATCGAACGGTAGCGGCGCTGATCGCCTCCCGAGACGGCATCCGAGGTGTACCAAGCAGTAGCCGCGAAACGCCTAGCTGACGCGGAGCCACGGCTGCGCCGATTCCAGACCGCGATCGCGGCCGGCGTGGATCCGGCAGCGCTGGTCGAGTCGATCAACCAGGCACAGGCGCAGCGCGCCGCCGCGCACGCCGAACTGGACAACACGCCCTTACCACAGATGCTCACCGAGGCCGAGATCTACGCAATGATCGACTATCTCGGCGACGTCGACAGCGCTCCAAGTCGAAGCCGAGCTCGACGCGTTTCAGCAGCGGGTCCACCAGCGGCTGAGTCGGGGGTCGGGCGGGCGAAGCGATGGTGGTCACGTCACCGCCGTCGTAGTGGGTGGTCAGGTGAACCGGGTGGAGCTCGACTCACGCTGGGCGGGTCGGGCCCGACATACCGAGATCGCTCGGGAGACAGTACTCAGCCGGTAGCAACATCCCGGCCAAGCTCGAAGAGCCAGATATCGCAATGGTCCTGGGAATGTTTCAGGAGTAGTTCGCAAACGGCGTGCTTTATGCACGCGAGCTGTCGTCGTCACGACTCTCAACTCGCGCTTCACCGACCTTTTGTCGCTTGTTTTGAACCGTTCGTCGCATCGTGGTTCCCTGCCCAACCTCGGGCTCCGGATTTTGTCGGTGCTGCCCGGGAAAATTGGGCATGACCATCGCGGTGAGTGAGCCGTTGCATTCGTTGTCGAGTTGTCTCGACACTGTGCGCGAGTCGTTGCGCGGTCTGGATGACAACGGGATTGTGCAGACGCTCCGGGAGATCGAGGAACTATCCCGCCGAACGCAGTCGGTGATGCTCGACGTGGTTGCCGAGGCCGACGCTCGGGGCATCGCCGCGCGCGAAGGATTCGGCAGCACCGCGCGGTTGCTGGCGGGCATGCTGCGGCTGTCCACCGCTGAAGCCCGGATCCGGTGCGAGCACGCCGCCATGGTGGGCGCCCGCCGCGCTCTGACGGGTGAGGCGCTGCCGCCGCGGTTGCCCGAGACCGCAGCGGCGCTGGCGGGCGGTGAGATCGGCACCGGGCAACTACGGGTGATCACCGAGACCATGGCCGCCCTGCCGGCGTCGCTCCCCGAACCGGTCCGGGAGCGGGCCGAGGCGGATTTGGCCGCCCACGCCCGTGACTTCGACCCTCGCAGGTTACGGATCATCGCACACCGCCTGCTCGCCAACCTCGACCCGGACGGACTCGAACCCACCGAGGATCCCACCCCGGCCACTCCGGCACGCGGGGAACTCTGGCTGCGGGATCGCCGGGACGGGAAGCTCGGGCTGGAAGGCTGGCTGGACCCCGAACACGGCAGCATGGTCCGGGCACTGATCGAGCAACTCGCCACCCGGCGCCGCACCATCGATGGGATGCCCGACGAGCGCAGCACCCCGGAACGCCAAGCCGACGCGCTGATCGAGCTGTGCGACCGGGCCCGCGCCACCGACGAGTTCCCCACCGCCGCGTGCGGCACTGGATCGACGGCGGCGACACCAGTGTCGAAAACTGCTGCCTGCTCTGCGACCTGCACCATCAGCAAGTGCACCTGCAAGGCTGGGACGTCACTATCCAGGGTGGACGGGTCGAATTCCGCCCACCCGCGATTATTGACCCGGATCGCAAACCTCGCACCAATCCGCTCCGCCGCTGATCTCATCGCGCCTCGTTCCCGGGTCGCGAGAAGGAGACGCCATAAGGCGGGTCGTTCTCGACCCACACCTGCATGGCTCTCTGCGGCGTGATCTCGTCCTGATCAGCGAGCTGATCGACGGCGCCCCCGGCGGCCGGATCGGCTACCGGGGGCGTTGTTCTCGGGTGGGTCAGTCGAATTCGCCACTGCGGACGCTCGCGGTGAACGCGGCCCACTCGCCGGGGTCGCACGTCAGGGCAGGCCCGGCCGGATCTTTGCTGTCGCGGACGGCGCGGTGGCCACCGATCAGCTCGGCGACCTCCACACAGGTGCCGCTCGCGCCGCTGTAGCTCTGCGGCGCGGGCAGCTTCGTCCGGTAACGGGGTGTAGGGCGAGTACCGAAGGATCTGGGCGGCGTAGTCCTCAGTCTGGAGCAGGCCGGGGATCACTTCTGATTCGTAAAGCAACAGGTGGGACGCCTCGGACTCCAGCGAGAGATAGCCCTCGAACCATGTCGGGAGCACCTCGGCGTACTGGCGCCACCAGCCCGGTTGCCGGTGCTCGCCCGCGAGGCTGACGAGCGTCTCCACCTCGTCGTTGGCCTCCAGCACCTCAAGTAACGCCCGGACGTCCTGGGGCGTCACCGCGATCTTTGCGGTCTCGATGCGGCTGATCTTGCTAGTCGACCACTTGAGTTCCTCGGCCACGGTTTCCAGGCTCACACCGCGGGCTTCGCGTAACCGGCGCGGGTCACCACCGCCGGGCACCGCCACGATTCGCTGGCCTTCGAGCCGGTCATGGCCGGGATCCGGATCCGCCGTCGCGATCGTGGCCGCCCCCGGACCCGGCCCGCTCACCTGCTGGGTGATAAGGCATACTCCAGCCGCGCCATCCGGTCTCACCCGCGGTGACGCCGGATCACCGCCACCATCCCTGAACCCGCCGACCAGCGCGCCCACCGGCTGCGCCGGGTAGCAAGGGCGGACGGCCACCCACGTTCGACTCCGAAAAATACCAGCAACGCAACGTCGTCGAGCGCGCCATCAACAAGCTCAAGGGCCACCGCGCGGTCGCCACTCGCTACGATAAACGGGACTACATGTTCCGCGGAACCATTGATGTCGCCTCGATCAGGATCTGGCTCCAAGACCCCGTCCCATGATCCAAGAGACACGCTCTAGCCGAACAGCGCTGGGTGTGCTCGGCGACCACGGGAGCGTGGAGCCTGGAAGCGGCCTGTGCCGCGCTTCGGGGAGAGCTGCGCGAGGGACTATGGGTGCACCGCTGGACAGCCGAAGGCTTACGAAAGAGTTCAGTCGCCCGATGACTACCGCAGCCGTTGCCGCCGAGCCGGTCACCTGCGTCTGCGGCGCATCACCAGCTCCCGCCGCGATGTCACAGATGGTATTGAAGCAACCCAGAATTTCCTGGACGGTCAGGACTGGGAAAGTGCCACCGAGATAGCTACCGGGGTGGCAGACTTCCTGGCGCAAGACTCAAATCTGCGTCGGTTGTCATTCGCGACGTAAGTGCTCGCTACATTGCCTTCCCAACACGCGCGCTACCACCTATTCGTCGATCATGAAGGTGCGTCGCTGGCCGCACTGGGATTTGCCTCCCAGGCGGTGACCCGCTACCGCCGCCTTGTTGACATCTTCACCCAACGAGCCCAGGTCGAGCCCGACCGTGCCGATTACCAACGCGACCTCTCCATCTCCCATCAGCGGCTTGGTATCTGTTTCGCCGAGCTTGACCACAGCGACGAAGCGGCCGCCTCGTTGGAACGTCACCTTCAGTTGGCTCTCGATGTGTATCAACGCTTTCCGGGTCAGGTCGACGTAGTGGTCGATCTGGCTACCGCGCTCCACCTGACTGCTGCTTCCGACGATGACGGAGACAACCGGAACCAACAGTCACGAGACCTTCTTGAGGTACTTGAGGCCGATCAACGGCTGCCAAGCCACGGAAAGGCACTACTCGACTATTTACGCCAAGATCGAGATTTATCTCCTCGGCGGAAAACATGATCAGCTTATCCAAGTCGTACGATTTCTTTATTTCCTATGCGGGACCCGACATCGCATACGCCCAGGCACTGTCGGACACTTTACGGCCTGTAGGGCGAAT
Source organism: Pseudonocardiaceae bacterium (assembly GCA_050700355.1). Taxonomy (GTDB): domain Bacteria; phylum Actinomycetota; class Actinomycetes; order Mycobacteriales; family Pseudonocardiaceae. The sequence goes on along the minus strand of JBOHHE010000075.1, from coordinate 2,457 downwards.
TTTTCTCGCACCTCAGTCTTTCCTACCCGGTGAAGATTGGCCGACTCGCTTGCCCGCCCTGATAAAAGATACTTGGGTAATGTTGGTCATCATCTCGCAACACACACCAGCTGCGCATTTCCAAATGGAAGAGATACTACTTGCTATTCGAGGGGTCCGCGCTGGTTTCCATGTCGTGGTGCCGATCCGAATTTCGGTGGACGGACAGATGCCACAGCCTCCTGTCGGGCTCAATTCGAAGAACTGTCTCGATCTTCCCTCGGGCTCCCAGGCCGAGATCAACTCGATTGTTGACAAGCTGTCGCAGCCAGAGATGACATCCGGTCTCGCGCTGGCCTGGGATGGCGGACCAGCTGTGGGTATGCCGGTAGCGACCCGCTCCGAGACGCTCTGGAAAGGGTGCGGACCTATGAGCAGAACGGCCTGCTTCGCGCGCACATAGCCGAGAAAATCCAGCTCGTTCTGCTAAAACACCACCTGATCGATCACCCACGAGACATCTGAGCCTAGATCGCCACACAGCTTATGAGCCGGCGTCACACGGCTGTTCCAAGATCGCGGTTGGGTTGAGCGAGGTTCCCTGGTGGTTTGATGCGATTTGATCACGTACGGCGTGTCCGGGCGGTGAGGCGACGAAGTACCATCATCGGCTGGATCAGTTGGGTGGGCCAAGGATCCGCGGATCACTGAGATGATCGGCGTCCAGTATCATCTGCTGTGGAAACCATGCTGTGTCGATCCGGACGACCTCGACAGCCCGTGCATCAAGAGCACGAACAATTCTGTTATAGCTGCGGTCTCGCTCACCCGTCACCACCAGCACAGCCATCAGCGGCTACTCTGGATCGTCATCTGGAACGGTCTCCCGGGCGTAATCTTTGGCAGGTCCTTCGTCTCCGTCGCTATGGCTGACCGTCGTCCAGTCCAGCTTATCCACTACGGCGGACAATTCTTGATCGTCGCTTCCTATAGTCAGTTGGCGTTCGTGGCAATACCGGAATTTTAGCAGCGCCGGAGTTCCCATTATCCGGAGAACGCGCAGGCCGAACGGACGGGTATCGGGAGTGGATGGATCTCCGCCCTCACCTGGTTGGGCATGGCCTGGCCAGCCAAGAGGGAATCGCTCGCTCACACTCGCCAGCGGATCATCCATGAAGCGCGCCCATAGCTCGTCCGGCCTCACTGCGGTTCCGTCAGGAGGTATCAGCCGCGCCGCATCGCTCTCCATGTATAACTCGTGCATGAATTCTCCGCTCGACTCAGGCAGACGTGCTATGGACCAAGTGGTGGTACTTAGCGTCGAACTCGCGGACTGCGCTGGTGCTGGCGTATGGCTCGGCCGCCCGACGGAAATCCGCTAATAGGCGTGACTGGCGTGGCGAGTTTAAGCGCCGGATGATGGCGGCGGCTTCTCCTGCGGTCGCGCAAGCCCGCTCCACCGCACCCGTGCCGATGCGGGCGGTGGCGAGGTCGCAGAGCATTCCTGCTCGGTCCCGGGCGAAGCTAGGATCAAGCAAAGATATTGCGCGGCGCAGATACAGTTCGGCATCCGCTGACTGTCCCAGTGCCAGCAGTGACCAGCCAGCGAGTCCCTGCGCGTCGGCTTCAGTGAACCAGTAGATCCACGGCGGCTCGTTGTCGGGCACCGATCGAGAGAGCAGATTAAATGCGCGGTCCTGGGAACGTCGGCAGGCTGTGGCTTCGCTAGCATATGCGGCTCCTAGCGCTAACCGGCCGTATAGCGATGCTGTCACCGCAGGAGTAAGTACCCGTTCCGAGGCAAGAGCCGACTCGGCGAACACAACGGCATCACCAGGGGTATCCGACTGCGCCGCCTGAATGCTCATGAAGCCGAGGATGTTGGCGCCGATCGCGCGATCGCCGCTGACGTGAGCGGCTCGGAGGGCGGCGATGAAGTAGCGCTGCGCCAGCGCGGGCTGGTTGGTCTCGAAGGCGAGCCATCCCGCAATCCGGCTGAATTCGGCGGCCACCGCGTGCAGTCGTCGGCCGACTTCTTCGGTGTAGGAGGAGTTCTTGAGTAGCGCGACCACTAGGCGGAGGTCTTCGCGGGTGGCGGGTAGCAGGCTGCCTCCGCCGAGGGCGTCGTCGAGTCGTCGGCGGGCGTCGGCGACTCGTTCCAGGTCGTCGACTACTGCGTGGTCGACTCGTTGGCCCAGGACCGAGGCCGCGACCCGGGCGGGGTCCAGGAGCCACTGATGCGCCACTGCGGTGAGGTTCAATCCGGTCATCGCGATGAAGTGCCGTCGTTCCATGCTGTCAGCATCCACCACCTCCCCAAGCGCCGCTATCGCCCCGGCGGCATCCCAGCCCTGGCGCAGCCCGTCATCGGCCAGGGCCAATCCAAGATCACTGATTGTTGCTGTTTGGTAGCCTTATGTAGCCAAGCGATCGAAGTCTGAATCGAACCAGTGTGTACTGTCGCGCACTAATCCTGTA